>CALBYC010000134.1 GCA_937890135.1 uncultured Parabacteroides sp. | reverse complement strand
TTTTGTGCCAAAGATAAAAAATTGGTTCATTAATCAAGCAAGTCCGGGCAAATAATTATTCTAATTACTCAGAATCAAGAAAAAAAGCCCTATATTTGCACCCTGTGAAAAAATCGGAATAATAAAGTAATAACAAAAAACAATAAAGTTCAAAATGCAAAACAAAGGATTTGTGAAAGTCTTTGCAGTGCTGCTTACGCTTGTTTGTTTGTTTTATCTGTCGTTCTCGTTTGTTACGAATAGATACAATAAAAAAGCAGCTGAGTATGCTGGCGGAGACGCTGTAAAAGAGAGTCTTTATTTAGATTCTCTATCAACTGAAAAAGTGTGGTTAGGCTACACGTTGAAAGAGTGCCGTGAGATGGAAATCAGCTTAGGCCTGGATTTGAAAGGCGGTATGAACGTTGTTCTGGAATTAAGCGTTCCAGATGTCATTCGCTCTCTGTCTAATCATAATCCCGACGAGAATTTCAACAAGGCTTTGGACTTGGCTTATGCGCATCAGGCAACCAGCCAGAAGAATTTCGTCGACCTGTTCGCCGATGAGTACAAGGCTTTGGACAGCAATGCTCGTCTTTCATCTATTTTCAGCACATTCGAGTTGAAAGACAAAATTACTCCCCAGAGTTCAGACGCTCAAGTGATTTCTGTCCTAAAGGAGGAAGTCCAAAGTGCGATTGACAACTCATTCAACGTGTTACGTACCCGTATTGACCGTTTCGGTGTAGTATCGCCCAACATCCAGCGTCTTGAGACAGCAGGCCGTATTCTGGTAGAACTGCCTGGGGTGAAAGAACCGGAACGTGTCCGCAAGTTGTTGCAAGGAAGTGCAAATCTGGAGTTTTGGGAAACATACAAGTTGCCTGAAATTTACCAACAATTAGTAGCAGCCGATGCCGCTTTGGCCAATGTGCTTTCAGCTTCAAGCGACACCACGGCAGCGGCGGCAGAGACAGAAGAAGCTCCGGCTGTTCAACATGCAGCGAAAGATGAAGCCAGCGATTCCGCCTCTGCATTGCTTGACAGCATTAAAGGCGATGACAGAGCAGAAGCCAACCCTTCAGAAGCCGAGTTCGCAAAAAAACACCCGCTATTTGCCCTATTGCAAATCAACCAATACAACGGCCAATTGGCGCCAAGTGCAGTGGTTGGTTTTGCTCGCGTAAGCGATATGGATAAAATCAACGAGTACTTGAGCTACAAACAGGTCAAAGAGGCATTGCCGCGCAACTTGTCTTTGAAATGGGGCGTAAAAGCCATGGATGAAAAAGGCATGTTCTTCGAATTATATGCTTTGAAAGTCACAAACCGTGATGGTTCTCCCGCTTTAGGCGGAGATGTCGTAACAGACGCAAAAGCCGACTTCGTCCAACAGCCAGGCATTTCAAGCCAGCAGGTTAGCATGACAATGAATGCGGAAGGAGCTAAAGCTTGGGCTCGCCTGACAAAAGAGAATGTAAACCGCTCGATAGCCATCGTATTGGACGGCATGGTTTATTCCGCACCAAATGTACAGGGTGAAATCACAGGTGGACAATCCTCTATCACAGGGAACTTCACCCCGGAAGAAGCGAAAGACTTGGCCAACGTGTTGAAATCTGGTAAAATGGCAGCCTCCGTACATATCGTCCAGGAAGACGTTGTCGGACCGTCATTGGGCCAGGAAGCCATCAATTCCGGGTTCATCTCATTCTTGTTGGCATTGGTCCTGTTGATGGCATACATGTGCGCTTTCTACGGCATCATCCCCGGATTGATAGCAGATGGGGCATTGATACTGAACATCTTCTTTACAATGGGTATCTTGGCATCCTTCCAGGCCGTCCTTACCTTGCCTGGCATTGCCGGTATGGTGTTGACATTAGGTATGGCAGTCGATGCAAACGTATTGATTTATGAACGTACAAAAGAAGAGCTTCGCGCAGGCAAGACTTTAAGCAAAGCTATCGCAGATGGTTATAGCAATGCATTCTCGGCTATCTTCGACTCAAACCTGACCTCAATCATCACAGGTGTCGTATTATTCTATTTTGGAACAGGCCCTATCCGGGGTTTCGCGACAACGATGATCATAGGTTTGTTCGCAAGCTTCTTGACTGCCGTCTTCTTGACCCGCATCGTGTACGAGTCATTATTGGCAAAAGATAAGCTCAAGAATGTAACCTTCGTCACCAATTTAACCAAGAATTTGTTGAAGAACCCGAAAATAAACTTCTTGGGAGCACGCAAGTTGGGTTACCTGATACCTTTGTCCATCATCATATTGGGTGTCATCTCCATGATGACGATAGGATTGAATAAAGGCATTGATTTCACTGGCGGCCGCAATTATATTGTACGTTTTGACAAGGAGGTCAGCACGGATAAAGTACGCAGTCTTCTGGAACCGCAATTGGATGGGGCGGTAAGCGTCATTACAATCGGCACACCAGACCAGGTGCGAATCTCGACAAACTATAAAATAGATGTTCAGGACCCGGCAATCGACCAAGAAATTGAAAACAAACTGTATGAAGGCCTAAAACCTCTGTTGAAGGAAGGGACGACTCTCGACCAATTCACAAATGAATATATAAAGAGTTCACAAAAAGTAGGGCCGTCCATGGCGGATGACATCAAGAACGCCGCATTCTTAGCCGTTATTTTCTCAATGATTTGTATGGCTGCTTACATCTTGCTGCGTTTCCGCGACATCTCATTCTCTGTGGGAGCTTTTGCATCCGTCACAACAACGACTTTGTGTATCATATCATTCTACACATTGTTGTGGAAACTGTTGCCTTTCTCAATGGAAGTGGACCAGACATTCATTGCTGCCATCTTGACCATCATCGGTTATTCCATCAATGACACAGTGGTTGTCTTTGACCGCATTCGTGAAACCATCCAAACATATCCAAACCGCGATCGTTATCAGGTAATCAACGATGCCTTGAACTCGACATTGTGCCGTACTTTCAATACATCTTTAACTACCTTGGTTGTCGTTATATGTATCTTCATCCTGGGTGGTAGTACGATACGAAGCTTCACGTTTGCAATCTTGTTAGGTATCATTATCGGTACTTACTCAACTCTGTTCATAGCAACTCCTATCGCTTACGAATTGCAGAAGAGAAAGATAAACAAACAAGCAATTAAAGAAGGGAAATAACAAGCTCAAACCTCTTTATAATAGCGTTTATTTCACAACCAATAGCGCATAGTGAAATGAACGCTATTATTATGTTCTTCCCCCCTATGCCCGACAAAAACAATCCATTATTTTGCAACATGAAACAATACAGACTGCTTTTTTTATCAGTTGCCGTCATTCTTTCCTTTGTCGCGATTTGCGCCAATGCCCAACAGCCACAGCCACTCAAACAATTGCTCGCATCCCCGGAGATGCATAATGCTTCCATCGGATGCATAGTGAAAGAGATAGGCAGCCCCCATGCAAAAGTCAGTCATTTGGCAGATAAACGTCTCACCCCAGCCTCCGTTCTGAAAACTATAACCACGGCCACGGCCCTGGAATTATTAGGGGAAACATACCGCTATCCAACCGAAATCCAATATGACGGATTTATCCAAAACGGCATACTTAACGGGAATATTTATATCAAAGGACATGGAGACCCCACATTAGGGTCATCACAATTTGGGCCGGAATCGAAACGTTTCATGCAGGAATGGTTAAACGCCATCCGCCTTGCAGGCATAACAAAGATAAATGGCCGAGTCATTGCTGATGAAAGTATTTTCGACACTGAAGGCATATCCATGAAATGGTTATATGAGGATTTGGGCAGTTATTATGGTGCGGGTTCTTACGGTGTAAACATGTTCGACAATATGTATTCCTTATATTTACGTAGCGGCGAGGAAGGGACTTCTCCTCATATCCTTCGATGCGACCCGGCCATTAATATCACATTCCATAACTATTTGAAAGCAAAAAGCATATCAAAAGATAGCGCATATATTGTCGGGATGCCTTTCGTGCCAGAACGGTATTTATATGGAAGCATCCCGGATAATCAAACCAATTACAAGATGAAAGGGGATATGCCAGAGCCAGCCCTATTTTCGGCTCAATACTTGGAGAAAGAACTAAATAAAGCAGGGATAACAGTAAAAATGCCGGCATCATGCTACCGGAAAATGCAAGAGGAGAGATCATGGCAAATAAAAGAAAGGGAAACGTTAACAACCACCTATTCTCCCACACTGGCAACGATAATAGAAAAAACGAACCATGTAAGCCATAACCTATATGCAGATGCCCTCCTTAAAACAATCGGGCTGCGATACAAAGCGAACAAGAACGAATCCATATCGTCCTTTGAACGGGGCGTTCGTGTCATGGGAAGGTTTTGGGAAGAAAAAGGGATTGACATGTCCCCTTTCGTGATATATGACGGCAGCGGTTTAGCCCTTGCCAACAAAGTCACGGCGAACGCTCTCTGCTCCATCCTGGGCTATATGGCAACTCAGTCCAAACACAAAAAAGCATATCTCCAGTCTTTTCCACAAGCCGGATTGGAAGGATCGGTACGGAACTTCTTAAAAGGGACTTCCTTGGCTGGCCATGCATGGCTGAAGAGCGGAAGCATGAGCAAGATCAGGTGCTATGCCGGATATATTGAAAATCAAGGGAAACAGTATTGCGTCGTGCTACTAATCAATGATTACGAAGGTAACATCGCAGCTGTCAACCGCAGTTTAAGCCGTTTCCTACTCGGTTTATTTGGCCAATAGTATGCTATGCTTGGCCAAGAAATCAAAAAAGTGCTGTTTATAATTATCCGAAATAGGAATATATTCCTTGCCAAACACAATCCTGTTCCGCTCGATTACCTTGATTTTTTCAGGTTGCACAATAAACGAACGGTGGACGCGGACAAAACGATCAGATGGCAACATGTCCTCGACGGCCTTCATGCTGATCAAAGATAAAACGGGACGGGGGTCACTCTCCAAAAATATCTTGACATAATCTTTCAGACCTTCTATATAAAGAATATCATCCAATCCTATCTGAAGCAATTTATATTCCGTCTTGACGAAGATACGATTCAGAGGCGGCATCATCTTCTCGAACCACTCTTGCGCTTTCTGGACAGAATGCAGGAAATCTGAGTAGCTGATGGGTTTCAGCAAATAATCCAAAGCGTTTACCCGGTAGCTGTCTATCGCATATTGGTCAAAGGCCGTCGTAAAAATGATTTTCGTATCTGATGGAAGCAACTTTGAAAATTCCAACCCGTTTAATTCCGGCATCTGAATGTCCAAAAACAATAGGTTCACGGGGGAATCGTGCAATGCCGGCATCGCATCGACCGCACTGCTATATTTCCCTTTCAATTCCAAAAAGGGAGTTTTCAACACGTAACTTTCCAATAATGTGGCAGCCAGCGGTTCATCATCTACTATAGCGCACGTTAATTTCATACACTTGTTATTTTGCGTAAAGCTATAGATATATTTTTATCCTGCCAAGTTTGCGAATTATTTTATATCTTTGCCTAAATTATAATTAACATCTTTACAGACAAAACATGAAATTCGTAGCGTTTATCTTTTCAGCATTCTTGTGCATAAACAGTATCTATGCTTCTGATAATGCACCCGCTACTGGGAATGCCATCATTTCCAGCCAATGGAAAGGCAAAAAAGTAGCTTATTTGGGTGATTCCATCACAGATAAAATCCATGTCGGGACTAGTAAAAACTATTGGCAATTTTTAGAGGAATTGCTGGGAATTGAACCATGGGTCTATGGGATTAATGGGAACCAGTGGTCCGACCTGTTGGGGCAAGCGCAGAAACTAAAAGAAGAAAAAGGGGAATCGGTGGATGCCATCCTCATCTTCGCGGGCACGAACGACTTTTATGCCAGTGTCCCGTTGGGCGAATGGTATAAAGAGACCTATCAGCGGGTAGAAGTGTCCGGCAGGGTGAAAAAGGTCCGCAAACACAGAGAAGCCCAAATGGATGGAAAGACTTTTAGAGGACGCATCAACCAAGTCCTGTCTTATCTGAAAACGAATTTCCCAGAGCAGCAGATTATTTTGCTAACGCCTATCCACCGTGCCTATGCTTGCTTCGGAGACAACAATATCCAGCCAGACGAATCTTATGCGAATGCCTTGGATTTGTATATTGATGACTATGTGGAGGTAATCAAAGAAGCGGCTAATATTTG
>CALBYC010000133.1 GCA_937890135.1 uncultured Parabacteroides sp. | reverse complement strand
AGGCTGCTTCTCATTTTTTCACCATGGCGACCGAAGAAAAGAAGAAATTTGGATTTAGGCAAATACAAGCCTTCCTGAATTGGGCTATCCATTTCGTCACATACGACATTTGGCGTATCACGGAAAACGAGATGTCTGGCTTGAAGATAATCTATATTGACATAATCAAGACCATCATCTTGGCCATCCGAGGATTCCGCAACGAGAATTTGCAAACCCGCGCGTCCGCCCTGACTTACAACACGCTTTTGTCCATCGTCCCTCTCCTGGCCGTATTATTGGGAATAGCCAAAGGATTCGGTTTCCAGAATGCCGTACGCAACGAACTGATGCACTTTTTCCCGGGGCAGCAGGCAGAATTGGGCAAGGCGTTCGGATTCGTCGAAAGTTATTTGGCGCAAGCGCAAGGAGGCATCATCGTAGGAATCGGGGTGGTCATGCTCTTCTACACCGTCATCAATTTGATTTCGTCCATTGAAGATGCCTTCAATGACATTTGGCAAATCAACAAATCGCGGACCTGGTTCCGCAAGATTTCCGATTACCTGGCGCTTTTCATCGTCATGCCTGTCCTGATGATTTCTTCCAGCGGATTATCCATATTCATCTCCACCCTTCGGAATACCATTCTGGACCAATACCTGTTCCTAACTCCTTTGGTCGAGCTGGCCCTGCACATTACGCCTTACCTGTTTACATCCCTGGCATTCACCGGGCTGTACATCGCTTTGCCCAATACGAAAGTCAAATTCCTGAACGGATTGATCGCCGGAGTCTTTGCCGGATGCGCATTCCAGTTCTTCCAGCTGGTTTACATAAGCGGACAAATCTGGGTAAGCAAATACAATGCCATATACGGTAGTTTTGCGGCCCTGCCGCTATTGCTCCTATGGCTTCAGCTATCCTGGTTGATCTGCCTGTTCGGCGCAGAGCTGTCATACGCCTCGCAAAATGTCAAGAAATTCAGCTTCGAAAGGGACAGCAAAAACATCAGCAGGCGTTATTACGATTTCCTGACCCTCCTGATAGCGTCTCTCATCGTAAAACGTTTCGCCAAAGGGGAAAGCCCATACACGGCGGATGAGCTCTCCAACAATTACCGCATCCCCATCCGCATAACGACTCGAATCCTATACATGCTGACGGAGCTGGGTATCATCCAGGAAGTCATAATCGGGAACGATGTCCGGATCATCCATTACCAGCCCGCGATAGACATAAACCGCCTAAGCGTCGGCTATCTGTTTGACCGCATGGATTGCCATGGTTCTGAAAATTTCAAAATAGACACTTCCCAGCTGTTCAGCAAGGAATGGAAAGTGCTGTTGCAATTGAGGGAAAGCATCAAACAACAAGGAGCCCATATCCTGCTCAAGGAGCTATAGGATGGGATGCGATGATTCCGCGGAATGGTCACGGCCTTTTCATGAAAAGGTGGTATGCTTTTTTGGAAACCATCGCAGCCAATCCCCGGAACGGTCACTGGCATTCATGCCAAATGTCATGCCGAAGGAAAACAATTCACTCGGATGCTTTGTTGTATCAATAGCAGGTAATATCATTCATTTCTATCAAAACTCATAATCATATCATCAAAAAGGAGGACACATCATGGGGTAACTACAATCACAAACGGCACGAATGAATCAACGGCTTCCGATGGGAATCGTTTTCATCTCATCAAACTGCCTTACGAAGCGGATGCTTTGGAACCGGCCATCAGCAAGACAACCATCGGTTTCCACCACGGCAAACACCTGCAAACGTATGTCGATAACCTAAACCGGCTGGTCGCTGGGACTCCGATGGAAAAAATGTCATTAAAACATCTGGTTGCGGATTCAGACGGGGCACTGTTCAACAACGCAGGACAAGTACTGAACCATAACCTTTATTTCCTGCAGTTCACGCCGCATTCCAAAGGCATGCCTGACGGGAGCCTGGCTCTTGCCATTGAAAAAGCATGGGGTTCGTTCGAAAACTTTAAAGAGGAATTCGTCAAAGCGGGGACTGCCCTGTTCGGCTCAGGATGGGTCTGGCTGACGAAAGACCCGTCCGGGGAATTGGCGATCAGGACATATGCCAATGCTGGCAATCCGGTAAAAGAAGCATTGACCCCTCTGCTTTGCTTCGATGTTTGGGAGCATGCTTATTACATCGATTATCAAAACCGCAGGGCAGAGCATTTAAAGGGATTATGGAATATCATCGATTGGGAAGTCATAGGCAACCGGTTCGACGGATAGCAATCATCCCAAGAATCAGAACTTATCATTTTTGGGAAAAGGCCGGGCGCATGTGGAATATGCCCGGCCTATTCATTTCTTCCGGCAGATGCTACATGGCATCCGTAATTATTATTCCTCCCAGCGCTTGCAAAGAGACTTCCGCTTTCCCGTCTTTGTCAACTTTTATCATCCTCTTGGTTGGTTCGAGCGGAGCAAGACTACCCTTTTCAGGAGCCACATCGGTATAATAAGTAATTTCTTTTCCTGCAAACATAGGCAAACTTATCGTTAATGTTTTAACTTTGCTTTCCCCATTAAGCCCAACCACATACCATTTGTCTTTATGCCGGCGGGCAAGGATAGCCAGCTTTGTAGGGTATCCTTCAATGAAACGAGTCTCATCCCAAGTCGTCGGCACAGCCTTCAGGAAGTCCAATTCAAATGATTTCAGCTCATCCAGATTGCTCTTTTGCATGCAGATGCACTGTATGGGAGTCTGGTTCATAATTGCCGCTGCCATTTCGAACGTATCACTCGTATAACGCTTATGGCGGCTCTTGTTGTCCTTGCTCAAGAAACGGTTCATGATGCTCCCGCCCCAGTCCATGCTTGCCACGGCATTGCGGCAAAAAGGATGCATGGTCAGCTCGAAGCCTTCTTGCTTGGCATGATGCTCATTGAAATATGTATTCTCCGAAGCAAGCACGGCTTCGGAAGCCACAAAGTTCGGATACATTTTCTCCCATCCGCGAGGCAACGTGCAGCCATGGAACACTACTTGCAAACCATGGCGGTTCGCATCACTGAGTATATCTTCATATAGCTGCATGGTCTGCTGCTTATCCCCTCCGAAAAAATCCACTTTTATTCCTTTCACTCCGATTTTTTCCAGCCATGCCATCTCCTTTCACGCACAACGGAGGTATTCATGCAATTACGCGGGGTCTGCGGGGCATCGTTCACGTTTCCATTGCTATTGTACCAAAGCATCAGGCTGACACCTTTGGACTGAGCATAGCGGCTTAGCTCTTCTATCTTGTCCCTGCCTATGCGTGCATCCCACCAGTTATCCACCAAACAATACTCAAAACCCATCGCAGCCGCAACATCCACAAATTCCTTTTGGTCTTCGTAATTGATGGAATTATCTTGCCAAATAAGCCAGCTCCACGTATAACGCCCCGGCTTATAGGCCTCCCGAGGTTGGAACATCTCATCCACCACATCGTAAGGGATTGTCGTTTCCACTATCGGCTTCAACGAACTTCCCACCGTGATCGTACGCCAAGGTGTCGCACCGGGAAGGCTTATGGCAGGCGTGGAAGATCCCAAGCCATGCTGTTCGGTCACATCCGGATAGGCAAGCGTATAGCCGGTATCCTCTTCATAATCGCTCAAGTGGCCGCCACAATAGTTGCTACCCACCCCGGTTTCACTGACCAGCACCCAGCCGTCATCCCCTATATGAAACAGGCAAGGGAAAGTGTAGCCTTTGCCATATTTAGATTTCTCCGCCATAGGAGCATCCGCCTTATACTCTTCCTCATAACTGGGCTTGGTGCTCATCCACCCTTTGTGGTCACCATCGATTTGCGGACACATAAACGTCGTCGTGTTTTCCGGGAATTTAAAGCCGCTTACCTCTGCCAAGATTGTCGTGCGACGAGGTTCATCCTGGTCGTTCGTCTTTGCACCTTCCAGATGATAACGGTAGGCAATGTCATTATTGCTCACCTGAAACTCCAGCGTCATAAGACGTTCTGCGCCCGAAGAAGATACGACAAAATCAACGGCATTAGCCTCATAATTTCTGGAAGAAGCCTTTGTCCCGGCCATCGAATAGGAATATGCGACCTTGCGCTTACGGACATCCGTCACTTTCAAGCCACAGGTGTAATCCCCGATATCACTCTTCAAGCCCAACAAAGAAGGTAGCATCATTTTTTTTCCTTCGTATTCGATAGAATACGTCAGCATGCCATTTTCCTCTTCGACATTAACACAAAGCTTCCCATCCGGGGATTTGATGGGATGGACATTGGCTAAAGCGGCTATCCCACCCATCAACAACAATAACGTGCAAGTAATTTTTCTCATGATATATATAATTTTCTAATAAAGGTTTGAAAATTCTTCTATGGATCTGTCGCTATATCCTCCATTCAAGCGAATATGTTCTATCAACTTACGGAAAGTGGAGTTCTGAGACAACAGCCTCTCGTTACCCACCAATATCATCTGTTCCCTTGCCCGGGTTAAAGCCACGTTCAGCTTACGGTCAATCAAGCAGCCCTCCTCTTCAAATACATTTTCCGTCAAAAAGGACAATTGGTTGTGACGCTGCACCGTAAATCCGTAAATCATCACGTCCCGCTCGCTTCCCTGATAACGTTCCACCGTATCGACCGTAATGTCCAGCAGTTCGTCCACCCCATACGATGCGATTTCTTTCCGTATCATCGCTATCTGGTTCCGGTAAGGAACAATGATGCCTACGCTTTCTGCCGAATCAAACCTCTTGCCACTTTTCCGGTAAAGATTCCATATCGAATATACAGACAATGCGATGATTCGTGCTTCGGGCAAATTCGTTTTCAGAGAATGCGAATCGGATGGCAATGGGGAATTCCAATATAACAGTCTGTGAGACGATATCCACTTCTCCAAAGGATTGGCCAATTCGGAAGAATAGCTCAAATCCTGTTGCTGGTGGGCAAGCGGCACCGGCCGCAAACGTTCCTGATAAAAAGCCTTGTTAGGGAAAGAAGCCACTTCGGGATGCATGCGCCCTTGACGCTCCATGCAATAGACCAACCGGGGATTATTGCCATGCAAAGAAAGAAGCCGTTCAAACAGGGAACACCTGCAATTTGACAATCCGATGGCATTCAACCGGGAATCCTCGACTTTCGACTCTTCTTCATTCTGCATAACCACGGCAGGAAGCTGCTTGTGGTCACCTATGAACACAAACTTCCGGATTGCGTCCTCGGCATCATGCTTGGCAGACAAAAGTGCCAGCAAATGAGGTTCCAGAATTTGCGACGCCTCATCCACTATCGCCAATGAAAACTGCTTCAAACGGAAAATGGCCACATTCGAGCTCAAGGCCGTTGTCGTTCCCACGAAAACACGGGTTTCGGCTATCAACCGGCGGACTTCACCCACCTGATTGCAATTGCCCGCTTTTTGACCTAACAAGTAGGGCCTGAACGCTTCGTCACATGAAACAGAACTCCCTACTCGAACGAAATCAATATGATGTTTCAGCAGTTTGCCACATATCTCATCGACTGCCCTGTTTGTATATGAAACCAACAATACCGAAGCATTCGGCTCCAATAATGCCTCTTTTAATATGTTGACCAAACCAAATGAAGTCTTTCCCGTTCCCGGAGGTCCCACTAACAAGAAATAATCTTTTGCTTGCTTTGCTTTCAATACCAGCTCGTTGAATCCTCCAACCTTGTCCGGACCATCATAATCCCCTATCAATTCCACATCCGAGTCCACTTCGGGTTCACGTTGGTTCAAGAGGAGTTTTTTCCGTTCAGGAGTAGCCGAAAGGAAGGCATACAATGCCCGATAGAGAAAACTAAACGAAGATTCCACGAAATCATGTTCAATCGCCCAGAAGTATGCCTCGGGCTTTTCAAACAACGAACGGTTCTTTTGCGGGGCACGCAGCTTCACCGTGATTTGTTCCGGGAATATGGCTATAATGTTACAACGGAAAACCATGGTCTTCCGGGCATCCGGCTCCCGCCCTGCCGGATAGGCATACAACAAAGCAATATCTCCCACTCTAAAATTGGGCTGGAAATCAGCCGATGACGGAGGGACTCCTAATCGTATCTGCGAAACGCCAGCGTTCCCATCCTCCTCACCGTCCATGTCCAATATGGCCAACCGTTCATAAATGTCCCCTGTTTGCTTCTTCTCATCCAATGTCGTGTTCCAAACGGAAGAGAAACCACTTCCCTCCTTGGCTGCATTTCCTAATTTAGCCAGTAACTGCTCCTTCTCCAAAAAAGTAAAAAAACGATCGAAATAAGCTCTTTCCAAAGGAGAAGCCACATGCACCCGATGTAGCAAGCGGGCCAATTCCGGAGCGGTGAATTTATCCCACAACGTACCTCCTGCCTGATTCACGTTCAATGCAGATGGAGTCAGTTCAGCCAAACGTCTGCCAGCATCGCCCTCGCCATACCTAAACTCATCCGCCACAATCTCGTTCCTCAGCCGGATGGCCCGGAAAAGCAGTTCCGGGGCTGGCCCTTCTTTCATCAGTCCATCCGCATATTTGGAATACAACAAGAAACAGGAAACTTCCTCGTTGCGGCGATGATAGTTATAATGTATCAAAGCCAGATAAAGTAGCATTTGCACATAATGTTTCTCGACATGCTTATTGGTCAGATATTCTCGTTTGCCCGACTTTTGCTCCATCAGCACCCGCAAATCTTCCTGCAATAAGTCCATACGTCCTTGCAAGCCTAACATTTCAGAAAGGAAAGATGGTTCCAAGACGATTTTGTCCATATCTAAATAACAAACTTTCGGGAACTGGTCATGGATTATCCTTTCCAGGTTGCTCTTTTGCTTCTTGGCTTGTTCGTGGAACGTCGGTTGCATATCGGGACAGACTGCCAAATTCAAAGCATTGTTCCGGAAGAAACGTTGCACGCTCTCCCTGTAAGGAATCTGGTTCTTGCCATGGTATATGACTTCATCCAGCAATTGTCCGGCAAAGTTACCCAAAAGGATAGCCTGGCTGTTGGCGGAAGGTTTTATCTTGTTTACCAAATAATTCAAAGAAGTTGCCCCGTAATACTCGAAACAAGCCGCAACCGCCGATATGTCCAAAAGGTAATCGGGTTCCCAAATGATCAATTCCGCATAATAAACGCCTTCCTTAAGCCGGGGACGAATCAAGTTCAACTGTGTATGATCCGTCAACAAATTCCCTATGTAACGCCAATCGCCGAAGTAGTTTTGACAGGCGTATGCGACTCGCACGAACTCCGAAGATTCATCCGAAACCTTCCCGTAGATAAATCTATCATCCCAGCTATCCACCACTATACGCACATAATCAGCGGCCAACGGGGACTCTTTGCAGGAAGAAGTGTAGACGGGCAATAAGACGGAAGACAGATTTTCCGGCACGGGAGACTGGTATATCGCACTTATAAACAAGGACAATGCTTTCAAATCGTCCTGCCAAGAAGATTGCAATTCAGCATCGGACCGTTCATAAGCATTCCGGCAACGGGCCCGAAACGCATTAATCCGCCTATAATCGCCCTCGGCATATCCGGCTTGCTTGCACAAATAATCCATACGGGCAAAAGGACCGGAAAAATCCAACGGGCTAAGGCGTGTCTGCTCCTTTACCGCCTCGTTAAAGATCCGGTACAGCTCGACATATCGTTCCTTTATTGGCATTTCCCCTTCCGCCAGCGTAAAAATATCTTGGAAACAGAAATGAGCTGAATTATTATTCGTCTGAGTGTCCATCCATCATTATCAACCATTGTTTATTGCCATTTGACAAAGATACATCCTTTTCCCAAACATCCCCCCGCAAAAATGGTTTTTTGCACAAATAAGCAAGAATCATTACCTTTGCTTTCCATTAGAGGAAAGGACGAAGATGAAAGTATGCATTGCAGAAAAGCCAAGCGTAGCCCGTGAAATAGCGGACGTGTTGGGCGCGACAGAACGGAAAAACGGTTACATAGAAGGGAATGGCTATCAAGTGACATGGACATTCGGGCATCTATGTACCCTGAAAGAACCCCATGACTATGCACCGGAATGGAAACGGTGGGCTTTGTCTTCCTTGCCCATGATTCCTCCTCGCTTCGGCATCAAACTCATCAGCAATCCGACCTATGAACAACAGTTCAAGGTAATCGAGTCGCTCATGCAAAAAGCAGACATGATCATCAATTGCGGCGATGCCGGTCAAGAAGGGGAATTGATACAACGCTGGGTCATGCAGAAAGCCGGAGCCAAATGCCCCGTGTTCCGCTTGTGGATTTCTTCCTTGACGGAAGAGGCCATCCGCGAAGGATTCCAGCAACTGAAAGAGCAAGCGCAATTCAACAAATTGTATGAAGCGGGACTTTCAAGGGCTATAGGCGATTGGCTCTTGGGCATGAACGCGACTCGCCTATACACCCTCAGATACGGACAAAACAGGCAGGTGCTTTCCATCGGACGGGTGCAAACCCCCACCTTGGCGCTGATAGTGAACCGGCAAGCGGAAATAGAACACTTCAAGCCTGAGCCTTATTGGGAACTAAAAACAATTTACCGCAATGTGACTTTCTCCGCCACCAAAGGGAAATTCACAAGAAAAGAGGAAGGGGAAACCTTTTTGGAGAAAGTCAAAGAGAAGGACTTTACAGTCACAGACATATCGGTGAAGAAAGGGAAAGAATATGCCCCCCGCCTGTTCGACTTGACTTCCCTGCAAGTGGAATGCAACAAAAAGTTTGCTTTCACCGCCGACAATACCCTGAAGCTTATCCAATCGTTATACGAGAAGAAAGTGACGACCTATCCGCGCGTGGATACAACCTTCTTAAGCGAAGACATTTACCCGAAGGTGCCGGGCATTTTGAACGGACTTGCCGACTACGCCGAACTGGTCACACCTTTGAAGGGCACAAAGCTTCCCAAAAGCAAACGCATATTCGACAACACGAAGGTAACGGACCACCATGCGATTATCCCCACGGGGGTACCCGCCCGCAATCTGACAGACAACGAACGGAAAGTATATGATTTGGTCGCACGCCGCTTCATCGCCGCCTTTTACCCCGATTGCGAAATATCCACGACTACTGTCCTCGGGAAAGTAGGGGACATAGACTTCAAAGCCAGCGGGAAACAGATACTCAAGCCCGGATGGAGAACCGTTTTTGCAACCGAGCCCTAAGATAGCGAATCGGACAGCAGCACGCAGGAGGAAGAAGCCGTGCTCCCCGATTTCCAAAAAGGAGAACACGGGCCTCACCGGCCTATGCTGAAAGAGACCTGGACGACGCCCCCGAAGCCTTATACCGAAGCGACACTGTTGCGGGCGATGGAAACTGCCGGCAAATT
>CALBYC010000132.1 GCA_937890135.1 uncultured Parabacteroides sp. | reverse complement strand
GATCAAGGAAGCTGATAGCCGTTTGGAAGAGCTAAAGACCCAGATGCTCGCCGGAGATCAGCGAAAGGAGATCATTCAGCGCTATACCCATGTGGAGCACCTGACCCGCGAGATGGTGGAAATTTTGATTGACTATATCACCGTTGGCAAGCGAATCCCCGGAACGCAGGATGTTCCGATTGAAATTCATTGGAATTTTTAAAAAGAAAACAGAGAAAAGACATGGACTCAATGCAGAATAATAGTCAACCGACGTCTTCCCCGGAACACGTCTATCCGATTTTTGATAAAATGTTGCCTCGCTCAGCTAAAGAACAGTTTCTGGGCCAGAAGGGGCTGATGGTTTGGTTTACTGGACTGAGCGGCTCCGGGAAAAGCACACTGGCTGTCGCCTTGGAGCGTGAATTGCATCGACGGGGATTGTTATGCCGGATTTTGGATGGCGATAATATTCGTAGCGGAATTAATAACAATTTGGGCTTTTCTGCCGCCGACCGGGAGGAAAACATCCGCCGTATTGCTGAAGTAGGCAAGCTATTTGTGGACACAGGAGTCATTACCCTTGCCGCATTTATCAGTCCGAATGAAAAGATGCGGCAAATGGCAGCCTCTATTATCGGGAAGGACGATTTCTTGGAAGTGTATGTAAATACGCCCTTGGAAGCTTGCGAAAAAAGAGATGTGAAAGGGTTGTATGCCAAAGCGAGGAAAGGAGAGATTAAGAATTTCACTGGGGTATCGGCTCCATTTGAAGCTCCCGAAAACCCCGATATTACTATCGATACGTCTGTCACCGGTTTGGAAGCATCTGTCCGGATGCTTCTTTCGATTATTTTACCGAAAATAAAAATATAAACTCATATAAATATGTCTGATTACAAATTAAGCCATTTGCAGGAATTGGAAGCCGAGTCTATCTATATCATCAGAGAAGTGGCATCTGAATTTGAAAATCCAGTCATGCTTTATTCCATTGGCAAGGACTCTTCAGTCATGGTGCGCCTTGCAGAAAAAGCATTTGCTCCGGGGAAAGTCCCTTTCCCTTTGATGCACATCGACTCGAAATGGAAATTCAAAGAGATGATCCAATTTCGTGACGAATATGCGAAGAAGTACGGTTGGAACCTGATCGTTGAGTCTAACATGGAGGCTTTTCGCGCAGGTGTGGGGCCGTTTACACATGGAAGTAAAGTCCATACAGACTTGATGAAGACACAGGCCTTGTTGCATGCTTTGGCGAAATACAAGTTTGATGCAGCATTCGGCGGAGCGCGCCGTGACGAGGAAAAGAGCCGTGCCAAGGAACGTATTTTTTCTTTCCGGGACAAATTCCAGCAATGGGACCCGAAAAACCAACGTCCTGAGTTGTGGGATATCTATAATACGCGTGTCCATAAAGGAGAAAGTATCCGCGTGTTTCCGCTGTCTAATTGGACGGAACTGGATATTTGGCAATATATCCGGTTAGAGAACATCCCGATTGTCCCTTTATACTTTGCAAAAGAACGTCCTGTCGTGGAAATAGACGGCAACTTGATCATGGCCGATGACGACCGTTTGCCCGCACAATATAAGGACAAGATACAGATGCGCAAAGTGCGTTTCCGCACATTGGGCTGTTGGCCTTTGACCGGTGCCGTTGAGAGTGATGCCGACACAATAGAGAAAATAGTGGAGGAGATGATGACTACGACCAAAAGTGAGCGCACGACCCGCGTCATCGATTTCGACCAGGATGCCAGCATGGAACAAAAGAAACGGGAGGGTTATTTTTGATTTGCCGTTTGAGTTATTTACGTTTAAGAAACAAATGTTATGGATATAGATAATCAATCAGCCGCGGGAAACAAATTGTCGATTAAGGAATTCTTGGACAAGGATGAGCAAAAAGATTTGTTGCGCTTTTTGACAGCGGGGTCAGTTGACGATGGAAAGTCTACCTTGATTGGACGTTTATTGTTTGATAGTAAGAAGCTATACGAGGACCAGCTGGTCGCCCTGGAGCGTGACAGCAAAAGAATCGGCAATGCAGGCGAGCATATCGATTATGCCTTGCTGCTGGATGGATTAAAAGCCGAGCGCGAGCAGGGGATTACCATCGATGTGGCTTACAGGTATTTTAGCACCAATAATCGAAAGTTCATCATTGCAGACACGCCGGGGCATGAACAATACACCCGCAACATGATAACCGGGGGTTCGACTGCCAACCTGGCCATTATTTTGGTGGATGCACGGACGGGTGTCATTACGCAGACCCGCCGTCATACTTATTTGGTATCGTTGTTGGGGATTCATCATGTGGTGCTGGCAGTAAACAAGATGGATTTGGTTGGTTTTGACAAAGCTACGTTCGATAAAATAGTATCGGATTATATGGACTTCGTCCGCCCGTTGGGAATTGAAGACATTCACAGCATCCCCTTGTCGGCACTGGATGGGGACAACGTGGTGAAGAAGAGTGAACGGACTCCTTGGTATCAGGGGCAATCCTTGTTGGATTTTTTGGAAACCGTACCTATTGACAGAGACCGTAATTACAAGGATTTCCGTTACCCGGTGCAGTATGTCCTCCGTCCCGATTTGAATTTCCGTGGTTTCTGCGGGAAAGTAGCCAGCGGTGTCATCCACAAGGGGGACGAGGTGATGGCCCTTCCTTCTCGGAAGAAGTCGAAAGTGAAAAGTATTGTGACATATGAAGGTGAAATAGAAGAGGCGTTTCCTCCGATGTGCGTAACTCTTACGTTGGAAGATGAAATTGATGTATCAAGGGGTGAAATGCTGGTCCATCCAGACAATTTGCCGTTTGAAAAACGCTGTTTTGAATCCATGCTGGTATGGATGGACGAGGAAGTCATGGACAGGGACAAACAATTTTATTTGAAACAGACGACCAATACGACGCGTGCCCGGATAGAAGCTATCCGTTACAAGGTGGATGTGAATACGTTGGAACATTCCAACGTGGATGCGTTGCAGTTGAATGAAATAGGGAAAGTCGTCATATCTACGAACAAGGAGTTGTTCTTCGACGCCTACCATGTTAATAAACAAACTGGGGCATTTATCTTGATAGATCCGATCACGAACAACACGTCTGCGGTAGGCATGATTCTGAATCCTTTGGATGACAGGAAGTTCAACGAGGAAGAGGCGAATGGCTTCATTACGCTTAACTTGCCGGAATTGGGCATTGCGCCTGAACAATACGAGGCTGTAGAGAAAGTTTGCAAGGAGATAGAGAAAAGAGGTATAGAATTGCGTATTATCAAGTGACATCAGTATGGGACTAATAGAATTCGACAAGTTGCCGATTAACACGTTGGTCGGTGCGGATTGGAAGACGTTCAAATGCATTACGCATGGACGCGAAGTGGGGAAGGCTTATAAAAGGAAGTATTATCTTACGAAAGCGGTCTGCAGGCTGTTGAGCTTGTTGAAACCGATAGAAGACCGCTGCTATGCCAAAATCGCAGATACGCCTATTCAGACGGACCCGCTTTTTATTTTAGGGCATTGGCGCAGCGGGACCACATTTGTGCATAATGTCTTCGCTTGTGACAAGCATTTCGGCTATACAACGACCTACCAGACGGTATTTCCTAATTTGATGCTTTGGGGGCAATCTTTCTTTAAAAAGAATATGTCTTTTTTGATGCCCGACCATCGCCCGACAGATAATATGGAGTTGAAAGTCGACCTTCCCCAAGAGGAGGAGTTCGCTCTTTCGAACATGATGCCGTATACCTATTATAACTTCTGGTATTTTCCACAGCACATGATGGAATACTGCGACAAATACCTGCTGTTCGATAAAATCACGGAAGAGGAAAGGGCCGTGTTCATGGATGCTTTCCGCAAGCTGGTGCGCATATCGCTTCTCAACACGAAAGGAACGCAATATTTGAGCAAGAACCCGCCACATACGGGAAGGGTGAAAACGTTGGTGGAGATGTTCCCGAACGCGAAGTTCATTTACCTCAAGCGTAATCCTTATACTGTGTTCGAAAGCACACGTAGTTTTTTTACGAATACCATCAAGCCTTTGATGCTGCAGCCGATTTCGGAAGATGAATTGGTTCGTAACTTTGTGGAAGTGTACAGGCGCTTGTTCTATAAATTTGAAGAAGAAAAGCATTTGATTCCGGATGGAAATTTGGTGGAACTGAAATTCGAGGAGTTTGAGAAAGATGCCTTTGGCATGACCGAATGTATTTACCACCAGTTAAACTTGGAGGGATTTGAAGCGTCTAAAGGAAGCATACAGGCTTATCTGGGCAAAAAGAAGGGCTATAAGAAAAACCAATACAAGTATGACGATGCTACCGTAAAGGCGGTTGAGGAGAATTGGGGAATGGCCTTGCAGCAGTGGGGATATTCTTTGTAACAGCTTGAAAAATATGGTGATATGAAATGGTTGGTTTATACGATGCTGGTGCTGTGCTGTGCTGTCAGTTCATTGCCGGCACAAGAAAAAATCCCTTTCATGTTTGGGGATATGGATCATTGGGTTGTCCGCGAAATACATGAATCGGCCATCATTGGTGGCCAGACCAAATATCTGTACGAATTGGGGCCGGTTGACACGATTGTGGGGAATACAGCCTATAAAAACCGTGGCAATTCGCCATGGGCGAATTCTAACGTGATGGCGAAAGTTGCAGGCATAGTGAAAACGAATGTGTCTGTTTTCCCTGAAAAACGAGGCGAAGGATGGTGTGCCCGTATGGAAACGCGCATGGAGAAGGTGAAGGTGCTGGGGTTGGTTGACATTGAAGTCGTGGCAGCAGGATCTATCTTCTTGGGCTCCGTGCACGAACCTATCAAAGGGACTAAGAACCCCCAAAGCATGTTGTTGAGCGGCCTTCCTTTTACGAAACGCCCCAAAGCATTGCAATTTGATTACAAGGTGAAAGTCATGCCCCAGCACACGAGAGTGCGTAGCACTGGCTTTAGCCGCAAAGGGGAAGTGGCAGGACAGGATTCTGTCGCTGTGATTTTGCTTCTCCAGAAACGTTGGGAGGACAAGCAGGGCAATGTCTATTCCAAGCGGGTAGGTACAATGGTACATCGTTTCTCTCAATCAAGCAATGGCTGGGTCAATGCGCGTTCATTCCCTATCCTGTACGGCAATATCAGCAAATTGCCGGAATACAAGCCTTATATGCGTATTCAGGTAGAAGAGCGGTATACGATGAACAGCAAAGGGGAGAGTGTCCCTATTCGGGAAGTAGGTTGGGCGAAAGCCGATGAAAAGCCTACCCACATGGTGCTTCAGTTCGTGTCAAGCCATGGGGGTGCGTATATCGGTTCACCTGGGAATACCTTCTGGCTGGACAATGTGAAATTGATATATTGAAATTTCGTAATTCAAAACAATGAATATGGAGATAAAGGATGAAATAGAGGCTTTGCGGGCAGAGTTGGACCGGCATAATTACAATTATTATGTCTTGTCTGCCCCGACTATCAGCGATCGGGAGTTCGACGAGAAAATGAAACACCTTCAGGATTTGGAGCGTGCGTATCCTCAATATGCCGATCCCGATTCCCCTACGCAACGGGTCGGCAGTGATTTGTCTAAGGAGTTCCAGCAGGTGGCACACAAGTACCCCATGTTGTCTCTGGGGAATACTTATTCCGAGGACGATGTGCGGGACTTCTATGAACGTGTCGCCCGTTCATTGGATGAACCGTTTGAGATTGTAGCGGAACTGAAGTTTGACGGAACTTCCATATCCGTGATTTATGAGCATGGGAAGCTGGTTCGTGCTGTGACACGAGGTGATGGCATGAAAGGTGATGACGTGACGGCGAATGTCAGGACAATCCGGTCTGTCCCATTACGATTGATAGGTGACGGTTATCCCGAAGAATTAGAAGTAAGAGGGGAGATTCTATTGCCGTGGGCGGAGTTTGACCGCTTGAATGCGGAACGGGAAGAACAAGAGGAACCATTGTTTGCCAATCCCAGAAATGCAGCATCGGGTACTTTAAAACAACAAAATCCGGCTGTTGTGGCTGCACGCAAATTGGATGCCTATTTTTATTATGTCTTAGGTGATCATTTGCCTTCAGGTACGCATTGGGACAATTTGCAACAGGCCAGACGTTGGGGATTCAAGATTTCCAATGCGATGAGATTATGCCGTAGCATAGATGAAGTGTTTGATTATATCAATCACTGGGATACAGGACGGAAGAACTTGCCGGTGGCTACTGATGGCATCGTCTTGAAAGTCAATTCGCTCTCCCAACAGCAGAAATTGGGTGCTACGGCAAAGAATCCCCGTTGGGCGATTGCTTACAAATTCCAGGCGGAACAAGCCGAAACGCGCTTGAATTCGGTCTCTTTCCAAGTAGGCAGGACGGGGGCTGTGACTCCAGTTGCTAATTTGGAACCGGTATTGCTGGCTGGGACTGTTGTCAAACGTGCCTCTCTTCACAATGCGGATATCATCAAAGGGCTGGATTTGCATATAGGCGACATGGTATATGTAGAGAAGGGGGGCGAAATCATCCCTAAAATCGTGGGGGTTGACAAAAAGGCTCGAGGCATGATGATGGGGGACGAAGTCCGCTTCATCAAGAAGTGTCCTGTGTGCGGAACTCCGTTGGTTCGCATAGAGGGGGAAGCAGCTTATTATTGCCCGAACGATACAAGCTGCCCGCCTCAAATAAAAGGCCGCATCGAACATTTTGTCACACGCCGTGCCATGAACATCAACATGGGACCCGAGACGGTGGAGGATTTGTACGAAGCCAGACTGGTGACGAATGCCGCAGACTTGTACGAATTGAAAATATCAGATTTGATGCATCTGGAGCGTTGGGCGGAAAAAAGCGCACGGAACTTGATGGAGAGCATCCGAAATTCCAAGAATGTCCCTTTTGTACGTGTCCTCTATGCTTTGGGCATCCGATATGTGGGAGAGACCGTGGCAAGGCGTTTGGCTGTGGCATTCCGCTCCATGGAAAAGCTCAGGGAGGCTACGGTTGCCGACTTGCTTTCCGTCGATGATATTGGCGAGCGGATTGCGGAAAGTGTCAGAGATTATTTCTCGGACGAACGCAATATCGAGCTTGTCAATCGCTTGAAAGCGCATGGGTTGCAAATGGAACTGCCTGAAGAGGATAGGAAGCAGGAAGATGGGAAATTGAAGGGGCTGACGATTGTTATCAGTGGCACATTTGCTAAGCATTCAAGGGATGAATACAAAGCGATAATTGAGCGTAATGGCGGGAAAAACAGTAGTTCAGTCTCTGGGAAAACGGACTTCATCTTGGCTGGCGACAACATGGGGCCTGCCAAACTGGAAAAGGCGGCAAAATTGGGAGTGAAGATAATGAACGAGGATGAGTTCCTGAAAATGTTGGAGGCATGATAATATCAAGCTGTTTTTTGCAAAGGAAGATTAAAGCGTTGGCGACATCCCAGAAAGGCAGGAAAATATTTTACCCTTCCTGGGAAAAGGCGGCGAGCGTGCTGGTCGCCTATCTTTATAAGGACAAAGTGACCATCGAACCTTGTATCGCCCGTTTGAAGTCGATGGATAAGAAAGTCATGCAACTGGTCTTTGTAGACAATGTGAAAGAGGATGTACCTCAGGAGTCTCAATCCGTATTTATTAAAAGGGAAAAACTGAATGTCTGGGGGATTCCTGACAAAGAATTGTTGCAAGCGGCATCTGCGTTAAAAGCGGACATGTTGATTGATTTGTCATCGGCATGCTGCTTGCCTTTGATATATGCAGAACTGTTGAACCCGTCTCTTTTGAAAGTAGGGCCGAAGTGGGGTGAGGGAATGACTTTTTATGATTTTACCATTGATGTGCCCAGGGCAGAAGGAGCTTTTGTGCTGTTGGAGCAGGTCATCGTTTATGCAAGGCGATTCGGCAAATAGGCAAGGAACTGAAATCCGCCGTTTGCTAAACATTGTTATGTCGAAAAGTAAGGGAAAAACAGCTTGTGGCAATCAGTGTGTTATTATGGTGACTTGCCTTCCGCTTCCCTTGTCCTTTAATCGTATAAATTGATTTAATATTGGCATCTCTGCTCTTTTTATTGCCATAGTTCATAATTTTGTCTTATCTTTGCCGAAACTAAGAAAAGAATGAAGTTGATAATATTATGGCTGAAATAAATTTAAAGGGGTTAGGAATAGCATTGGTTACTCCGTTTAAAGAAGATGAAAGTGTGGATTATGAGGCATTGGACCGGTTGGTCGATTATCTGGTACAAAACGGGGCGGACTATTTGGTAGTTTTAGGAACAACGGCCGAGACTCCTACTTTAACTGAAGAAGAAAAGAAAAAAATAATAAGTTTGGTTGTCACCAAGGTGCGTCGCCGTATCCCTGTCGTGCTGGGCGTGGGCGGCAATTGCACCCGTCAGGTAGTGGAGAAGTTGAAAAATGACGAGATGGTAGGAATTGACGCCATACTTTCAGTTGTGCCATACTACAACAAACCTTCTCAGGAAGGAATCTACCAACATTACAAGGCGATTGCCGAGTCTACGAAGTTGCCAATCATATTATATAATGTCCCGGGAAGAACGGGCGTGAACATGACGGCGGAGACGACCCTGCGTATCGCAAGGGACTTCAAAAATGTTGTCGCAGTCAAAGAAGCTTCAGGCAATATTACTCAAATGGATGACATCATCAAGAACAAACCAGCTAACTTTAATGTCATTTCTGGTGATGATGGCATTACTTTTCCTTTGATTACTTTGGGGGCAATAGGTGTAATCTCTGTCATAGGGAATGCTTTTCCTCGTGAATTTGGTAAAATGGTGCGCTTGGCTTTGGCCGGCGACTATGACAATGCACGAACCATCCACCACCGTTTCACGGAGTTGTTCAACTTGTTGTTCGTTGATGGAAATCCTGCCGGAGCAAAAAGCATGTTGAGCATGATGGGGTTCATGAAGAACAAGCTGCGTCTTCCTCTTGTCCCCACCCGTATCGTGACTTATGAGAAGATCAGGGAGGTATTGAGGGCATTGAGTATCAAGTGTTAGGCTGGTAAACAACAATAGGTAATTAAAAAACAAGAAAAATATCATTTGGAAAAGTTTGCAAATATAAAATAGTTTGCTACCTTTGCACTCGAAATAAACAACGGCTCGTTAGCTCAACTGAATAGAGCATCTGACTACGGATCAGAAGGTTATA
>CALBYC010000131.1 GCA_937890135.1 uncultured Parabacteroides sp. | reverse complement strand
TATTATAGAGACGGAGACGAATCTGTGCTGCCCCGCCGCATCGCTACCCGTCAGGCATTCCTTAATGCCATGTCTTTGGACATAGCCATGGGTGGCTCGACCAATACGGTTCTTCACCTGTTGGCAGTGGCTCAAGAAGCCCATGCCGACTTTTCCATGGATGATATTGACATGTTGTCCCGCAAGATACCGTGCTTATGCAAGGTCGCTCCTAACACGCGTGCATATCATGTGCAAGATGTGAACCGTGCCGGCGGTATCATGGCAATCATGAACGAATTGCTGAAAGCCGGTTTGGTGGATGGCTCGGTGAAGCGTGCTGACGGCATGACTTTGGCGGAAGCGGTAGATAAATTTGCCATCACTTCTCCTCATGTGACGGAGGAGGCTATAAAGAAATACAAGAGTGCCCCGGCGAACAAGTTCTGCATAACGATGGGAGCGCAAGAAACTTACTATAAGGAGTTGGACACCGACCGTGCTGAAGGCTGTATCCGTGACGTGGCTCATGCCTATTCCAAGGACGGCGGATTGGCCGTGTTGAAGGGCAATATCGCACAGGACGGATGCGTGGTCAAGACAGCCGGTGTCGACGAAAGCATCTGGAAATTCGCCGGACCCGCCAAGGTGTTCGATTCGCAGGATTCCGCTTGTGAAGGCATCTTGGGAGGAAAAGTGGTTTCCGGTGACGTGGTGGTCATTACCTACGAAGGCCCAAAGGGCGGACCGGGCATGCAAGAGATGCTTTATCCCACGTCTTACATCAAAAGCCGGCATTTAGGGAAAGAGTGTGCATTGATAACGGACGGCCGTTTCAGCGGAGGAACGTCGGGCTTGTCAATCGGCCATATCTCTCCGGAGGCGGCGGCAGGCGGAGCCATCGGGCTGGTGAAGGATGGCGATATCATAGAAATCAATATCCCGGAACGATCCATCAACGTCAGGTTGTCTGACGAAGAACTGGCAGGACGCCGGAAGGAAGAGGAAGCCCGTGGCAAAAAAGCATTTACGCCTCCTTTCCGCCGGAGGGAAGTTTCAAAGGCATTGAAGGCATACGGCAAGATGGTCTCTTCGGCAGACAAGGGCGGTGTTAGAATTATAGAAGAAGATTAAGCAGAATAGGAATCAGTCATGAAAGAATCGATAACAGGCGCGGAAGCATTGATGCGTTCATTGGAGCATGAGGGCGTGAAGACCATCTTCGGTTATCCCGGGGGAGCGATAATGCCGGTTTATGACGCATTATATGACCATAAAGACAGTTTGAACCATATATTGGTCCGCCACGAACAAGGTGCCGCCCATGCTGCGCAAGGGTATGCGCGCGTGTCCGGCGAAGTGGGGGTTTGTTTGGTTACCAGCGGACCCGGTGCGACCAATACGATTACGGGTGTGGCGGATGCGATGATCGACAGTACCCCGATTGTCGTGATTGCCGGTCAGGTCGCCGCCGCTTTTTTGGGGACGGATGCGTTCCAAGAGGTGGATTTGGTCGGCATCACGCAGCCGATAACCAAATGGAGCTATCAGATACGTAGGGCGGAAGACATTGCATGGGCGGTATCCCGCGCTTTCTACATTGCCCGCAGCGGCCGTCCCGGACCGGTGGTTCTGGATTTCGCCAAGAATGCGCAAATGGAAAAAGTGGAATATGAACCTGTCGAGGTGGATTTCATACGCAGTTATGACCCGGATCCGGAGATTGACCCGAAATGCATAGCCGAGGCTGTCGCTATGATAAACGGAGCGAAGAAGCCGTTTGCCTTGATTGGGCAAGGGGTAGAGCTGGGCAATGCGACTACGGAGTTGCTCCAGTTCATTGAAAAGGCGGATATCCCGTGCGGTTGCACGCTGTTAGGACTTTCCGCATTTCCTTCTTCCCATCGGTTGAACAAAGGGATGTTGGGGATGCATGGCAATTTGGGACCGAATGTCAAGACGAACGAGTGCGACGTGCTGATTGCCATAGGCATGCGTTTCGACGACCGTGTGACCGGCAAATTGGAAACATACGCCAAACAGGCGAAGGTCATCCATTTGGACATAGACCCGTCCGAGATTGGAAAGAATGTGCATGTGGACATCCCGGTTTTGGGCAATTGCAAGAAGACTTTGTCCCTTTTGACCGAATTGATGCAGAAGAACAAACATACGGAATGGATTGATAGTTTCGCCCCGTATGAAAAGACGGAATTTGACCAAGTAATCAAAAAGGAGCTGTTCCCGACGGAAGGGCCTTTGAATATGGGAGAAGTGATTCATGCTGTCAGCGAAGCGACACACCACAATGCCGTATTGGTTACCGATGTGGGGCAGAACCAAATGATGTCTTGCCGTTACTTCAAGTTCTCCCAGAAACGCAGTGTGATTACCTCCGGCGGCATGGGGACGATGGGATTCGGATTGCCGGCGGCCATTGGCGCGACTTTCGGTCGTCCCGATCGTACTGTCTGTGTCTTTATGGGAGATGGAGGTTTGCAGATGAACCTGCAAGAGTTCGGAACCATCATGGAACAGAAATCTCCGGTCAAAATCATTTTGTTGAACAACAACTATTTGGGAAATGTAAGGCAATGGCAGGCGATGTTCTTCAATCACCGTTATTCCTTCACTCCCATGTTGAATCCGGATTACATGCAGATTGCCGCTGCGTATGGCATTCCTTCCCGCCGTGTGATAGAGCGGGCGGACTTGGAGGACGCTATCCGGGAAATGTTGCAGACCGATGGCCCGTTCTTGTTGGAAGCGTGCGTGATAGAAGAAGGCAATGTCTTGCCCATGACGCCTCCGGGCTATTCTGTCAACCAAATGTTGTTGGAATGTTAAAGAAGAGATAGTATGGAAAATAAGACTTTATATACAATCATCGTCCACTCGGAGAACATAGCCGGCATATTGAACCAGATTACCGCTGTGTTCACTCGTAGGCAGTTAAACATCGAGAGCTTGAACGTATCGGCATCCTCCATCAAAGGTGTGCATAAATATACCATTACTTGCTGGACGACGGCCGATGTGATTGAAAAGCTTGTCAAGCAGATAGAGAAAAAGCTGGATGTCATCCAGGCGCATTATTTCAAGGATGACGAAATATTCCAGATGGAAGTCGCTTTGTACAAGGTGGCCACTCCGGAACTCCAATCTACTCCGGAAGCCTCCCGGGTCATCCGCCGCTTCGGCGCCCACATCGTGGAGGTGAATCCGGTTTTCTCCATCGTGGAGATGACAGGCTCCGGCGAGGACATCACCTCCTTGTATAATGAACTGAAGACGTTTGGCTGTGTTTTGCAGTTTGTCCGTTCGGGGCGGATTGCCGTTTCTACCAGCTGTTTTGAAAGGGTGAACGAATATTTGGCGCATCGCTTGGAACGTTACCGACAAGAAAAGGGACAAAAGTGATGGAAAGCGAGAAGGTTGGAAGTTATTCATTCGTTGCCGAGCCTTTCCATGTGGACTTCACGGGAAAGCTGACGATGGGCGTGCTGGGCAATCATTTGCTGAACTGTGCCGGGTTTCATGCGGCCGACCGCGGCTTCGGGATTGCTTCGTTGAATGAGAACCATTACACCTGGGTGTTGTCCCGCTTGGCCATCGAATTGAAGGATATGCCACGGCAATACGAGAGGTTCACGATCCGGACATGGGTGGAAAACGTCTATCGTTTGTTTACCGACCGTAATTTTGAAATCTTGAATGCCGAGGGACTTCCGATCGGTTACGCCCGTTCGGTATGGGCGATGATTGACATCGAGTCGCGCAAGCCTGCCGACCTGTTGACTCTCCATGGGGGCAGCATAACCAGTTACATATGTGACAAAGCTTGCCCGATTGAGAAGCCAGGGCGTATCAAGGTGTCGGAGACGCAGCCTGTTGCGGAACATCGGGCAAAATATAGCGACATCGATATCAATGGCCATGTCAACAGCATCAAATATATCGAACATGTGTTGGACTTGTTTCCCATAAGCCTTTTTCAGGAAAAACGTGTCCGCCGCTTCGAAATGGCATACGTGGCGGAAAGCCGCTATGGCGATACGTT
>CALBYC010000130.1 GCA_937890135.1 uncultured Parabacteroides sp. | reverse complement strand
TTCACTGCGGCCTTTTCACGATTTGCTTGCCACCTTTCCCTAAATCGGATGCGACCTTACCCCAAAAGATAAGAGAACAGTTTCACCGATAGCAAAACAAATCTTCACCATTTAATTATTTGATATTGCCAACTTTCAACAAATATTCGGCAATTTGCACAGCATTCAAAGCTGCCCCTTTGCGAATCTGATCACTTACTGTCCAGAATGACAAGCCATTCGGATTAGTCAAGTCTTTACGGATACGACCTACATAAACCTCGTCATGGTCAGCAATGAACAACGGCATCGGATACACCTTATTAGCCGGATCATCCTGTAAGATAACACCTTCCGCGTTAGCAAACGATTTGCGAACTTCATCTAAAGACAACGGACGCTCCGTTTCCACCCACGTTGCTTCGCTATGGGCACGCATGACAGGAACACGAACACAAGTCGCACTAACTTCAATGTCCGAGTGCATGATCTTACGCGTTTCGTTATACATTTTCATCTCTTCCTTGGTATAACCATTCTCGGTGAAGACATCCACATGGGGAATCACATTGTAAGCCAACTGATAAGCAAATTTTTCTATTGTCGGTTCCTCACCTTTCATCAATTGTTCATACTGTTTAATCAGTTCCGCCATAGCCTTAGCACCCGCACCACTGGCAGCTTGATAGGTAGAAACATGCACCCGTTTGATATGCGACAATTTCTCAATCGCATTCAATGCGACAACCATCTGAATGGTTGTACAGTTCGGGTTAGAGATAATGCCGCGAGGGCGTTGCAAAGCATCTTCCGGATTCACTTCAGGAACGACCAGAGGCACATCTTTCTCCATGCGGAAAGCACTTGAATTATCTATCATGACTGCGCCGTGTTTGGTAATCGTATCAGCAAACTCGACAGAAGTGCCACCACCGGCAGACACAAAGGCCACATCAATACCTTTAAAATCATCATTGTGCTTCAATTCCTTGACAGTATATTGTTTACCGCGGAATGTATATTCACGGCCCGCACTACGAGATGAACCAAACAAAACAAGGTTGTCCATCGGAAAGTTTCTCTGATCCAGTACGCGTAAGAACTCTTGTCCTACAGCTCCACTTGCACCAACAATTGCTACATTCATTTTAGCACAAAATTTAGTTTGAATTTTATATAATATCCTTATCTTTGTATGTGCGTTATATGCGTTGCCGCATATAGCAATGTCACAAAACGTGTACAAAGGTAAACATAAAAAAAGAAAAGGACTTAGCTATGAAACATTTTTTACTATTCTTGCTTCTTAATCTGCCATTTTTAGCATTTTCTCAGTTTTCTGCCACTTTTGATTCCCCGGATTTGCCAGAAACATGGAGAGGAGACAACGCTTCTTTTACAATCAAGAATGGCATATTAACTCTACAAAGTAAATTCACATCGGGTGATAAATCCAAACGGGTGCAACTGGCACATCCGTACTCCCTCCCTTCTACACAAAAGGAATGGAGCTTCTACGTCTACTTGGACACCAAACCCACCAACTCCAATTACATCCAAATATTTCCACAATCAAGTGATGCAAGCTCTTTGGACGGGTTCTATATCCGCATCGGCCACAACAAGCAAGGCGCACAAAAGAGCCGTTTCAGTTATGGATTTGACAATCAATCCCTCGGTTATTTATCAACCGGGATAACGGATGAGACGCATACAGCCATCCATTTCTTGATCCAGCTTATAGACAACAAACAATGGACAATATACGCACGAGACGCCTACAAAGAGAAGGAATTCAGGCAAATCCAGCAATTCGAAGCGGAAGTCGTTCCCATCGAAAGCAGCTATTTCGGTTTCCAAATCATACATACATCATCAGGCAATAAAAAATTCGGAATAGATGATATCCTGATTAAGGAAGCTACTTCCTCCTTGCCCGAAGAAGAAGAAGAAGAAGAAGAAGCAGAAGAAGAAGAAGAAACAACCGAAGACAGTGAAAAATGGAGTGATTGCTCGTTAGAAGAGATAGAGTCACTTAATTCATATGAATATAAATGTTACTTCTCCGAGGCTATCAATACGGATAGTGCCCGATTCTATATTGAAGGAGAAGGATATGAAGGAATCGAAGAAGCGGATAAAATCAAATGGGTGGAAGAAACGCCCAATACGGTAACCATCCGTTTTCCACATGCCGCACGTTCCGGCGAATACTACACCCTCTATTGGACAGGATTGAAAGACAGCCGAGGAATACCTATAAAAGACGGAGCTGTCAGCGGATTGTTTGAAGAGTATGACGAGGAAGAAACATCCACCCAACTTGAGAAAGGCGATGTACGCATCCATGAAATCATGGCTAATCCCAAAGGGTACGAACCTGAAACGGAATACATAGAACTACATAGCAGGCTGGAACATGAAATCCAACTAAAAGGATGCAAACTTCAATATGGGAATAAGACCTGGATTCCGTTAGACATCGTTAAAATAGAGGCTCATGGATATGCCGTACTATATAAGAAGGGGGATGAGATGATTCAAGATATTCCTTCTTTTGCCATCGATGAATTTCCAACCAACTTAGCCAATGCGGGAAAAGAATTAACGCTGTTCGATGCTGCCGGTGAAATAATAGATCAATATGCCTATCCACAAGCCTCACCAGGAAAATCATGGGAATTTGACGAAGAAGGCTGGCACATTTCTACAGACCCGACAGGAGGAACACCGGGAAAGGCCAACTCGCCCGCTCAAAAGGAAGAGGAAAAACCCAACATAGAACCGGACAAGCCGCTTCCCCCATCAGAACCATCAGGTATTTCGCCTGAGCCTTTTGACATTGCCATTAGCGAAATCCTGCCTGAGCCTTTTGCCGGAGGAAGCGAATACATTGAATTATTCAACCGATCGGACAAATCTCTTTCCTTGCAGGACGTAGCCATTTCTACCAGGAAAAGCGACGGTTCTCTTAACACAACATATTCGTTGAGCGATTATCCGGATAATTTCGAACCCGGGGAATACCTTCTGCTCACCAAATCTTTGGAAGGCGTTTCCGGATTCTATGAAATGCCGGTTACGCTGCATGCGCTGGAATGCAAGCTCCCCGTCTTGGCCAATGGGGGTGCTTCCTTGGTCTTATACCGGAGAAGTGACCAAGAGACCATAGATGAAGTCCACTATTCTTCCAGCTGGCATGACCCATCCGTCAAAGACAAAAAGGGGGTCGCCTTGGAGAGAATCAACCTCAACGGAGAATCCCAAACTTCCTCCAACTGGACTTCTGCCGCTTCTGCCTCCGGGAAGGGTACTCCTGGAAAAGAAAATTCCCAAAGCTCTGCATATCCGTCGGAGGAGAATGCAACAGCGAATGAAGAAATTACCCGTCTCCGTTTGCAACCATCCGGCGAATATACCCTGAACTATACTTTACCTCAACCGGGATATCATGCAAAAGGGTGGATCTTTGATATACAGGGGCGCAAAATGGCAACCTTCATTGACAACGAATCGCTCGGTACCACCGGCATCATCCGCTGGGACGGATTAGGCAGCAACGGCAAGCGTCTTCCGAATGGCGTTTATATACAATACATTGAAATGTGGAACGCAGAAGGCAAGACAATTCGTCACAAGTCGGCCTTCTTGGTACACTAATCGCTATTCACAAAAGGGGCGGTTGCCTTTCAATAATGACAACCGCCCCGATGTATTAAAATATCTATTCAAGGGAAGAATGCCCAATCGGGCATTTCAACTTCAGCTAACCTTGATGTGGTCGAATCCCTTTCCATATACGCCTTTCACATTACTTTGCGTAACAAAAGCGTTCGGGTCAATATCCTTAATCAGCCGGAAGAGATTATTGGACTCCCTCTTCTTAGCCATGACGAACAACACATTCACCTCGTCACCCGTATAGAACCCTTTCCCATCCAGCACGGTAACGCCACGGTGCATATCTTTTACGATATGTTCGCCTATCTCTTTGTATTGCTTAGAGATAATAAAAAACTGAACAGATTGATGATTGCTGTTTACCACTTGATCCAAGACAAAG
>CALBYC010000129.1 GCA_937890135.1 uncultured Parabacteroides sp. | reverse complement strand
TACAATAAAATTAGACACAAAGTCGGGATTGTTGCCGCAATTGAAGGTTATCAAAGAATATAAGAATCATAGCTCCTAAAGGTGGTTTTCACGTCCGATAATCCCCCCATTGGGTTAGGCCTCCGATTGGGAACAAACGCAAAAAAGCCCGTTATTTTTTCGGGAAATGGTTGCGGGCTTTTTGGAAAAACATGGCGGTGAAAAAGACCGTCAAGCTACACTTTAATCATACTTGCCCGCAATCTTTACTTTAGGCCTACGACGACCTTTCGTATAAAAAGGAAAGGCATTGAAATCAATTTTCACCACAGATTATCAATGCCTTTGTTCTTGTCGGGATGACTGGATTCGAACCAGCGACCACGCGCCCCCCAGACGCGTACTCTAACCGGGCTGAGCTACATCCCGAACTCATTTTCGTTTGCAAAAGTACAACTAATTATGTAAACAAACAATCGTTTTAGCAATAATTAGCATGCAATAATTTGCAAATGCCCCTGCGGCTCATTTATTAGGCACTGCCAAGGAGTTGTGTTTCTTATATTTCAAGCGGATAGGGTCGTCATACATGATTTGCAAACTATCCAATTCGTGCATCATTTGATCAGTGACCTCTTGATATGCAGGATTGCCATATAAATTATTTAGCTCATGGGGGTCTTGTTGCAAATCATAAAGTTCCCATTCGTCAATGTCGTTATAAAAATGTATTAGCTTGTAGCGGTCGTTTCTAACCCCGTAGTGCCGTTTCACACTATGTTCGGCAGGGAACTCGTAATAATGGTAGTACAGCGATGAACGCCAATCCTCCGGAGTTTCTCCTTTTAACAAAGGGAGCAAGGAAACCCCTTGCATGTCATCAGGAACAGGAGCGCCCGCAAGCTCCAGAAATGTCGGCGCATAATCGATGTTTTGGACCAGTTGGCGTATCGTCCCTTTTTTCCCTCCCGGAAGTCTCATTACCAAAGGCGTGCGGAACGATTCCTCGTACATGAAACGCTTGTCAAACCAACCGTGTTCGCCCATATAAAACCCTTGGTCAGAAGTATAGACTACCAATGTGTTTTCAGACAGGCCGGCTTTGTCCAAATAATCCAATACTTTTCCGACATTATCATCGAGCGATTTCAAGGTCTTCAGGTAATCACGCATGTAACGCTGGAATTTCCATTCGGCCAAAGCCTTTCCTGTCAGATGCTGTTTCTTGAAGTTTTCGATGACGGGATTATAAAATTTATCCCAAGCTGCACGCTGGGCGGAATCCATTCTCCCCAGCATCCCTAAATAAGCTTCCCTCAAATCTGCCTGTCCGTCTGCGCCTAACATCTTCAGGTCATATACCAAGTCCATATCCTTGATAATGCTCATTTTTTGAGCAGCCGCAGCCTTACGGCCTTTGTAGTCATCGTAATAAGTTTCAGGAATGGGGAGTGTCTTGTCCTCGTATAATGCCAAGTTGCAAGTGTCTGCCATCCAATTGCGGTGTTGGGCTTTATGGTGTATGAGGATGCAGAATGGTTTGTTTTTGTCCCGCCGGTTCTCCATCCAGTCGATACTCATATCGGTGATGATGTTAGTCAAGTAACCATGTTTGCGTACCGTGTCATTGTCCTGGGTGATGAAACTTGGGTTGTAATAACTTCCTTGCCCGGGGACAATTTCCCAATAATCAAAACCGGTAGGTAATGACTCTAAATGCCATTTCCCTATCAAAGCGGTCTGGTAACCGGCTTTTTGCAATAGTTTAGGGAAAGTTTGTTGGGTGTTGTCAAACACACAATTCGTATTGTCGAAAAAGCCATTTTTATGACTGTGCTTTCCTGTTACCAAGCAGGCACGGCTTGGGCCGCTCAACGAATTAGCGACGAAACTATTGGAAAACAAGACACCGTCCCGGGCAATTCGGTCCAAGTTAGGGGTATGGGCATAGCGAGTGTCATAACAGCTCATCATCTGTGCCGTATGGTCGTCGGTCATGATATATACGATATTAAAGGGCTTACGGGTTTCCTCTTTATCGTTTTGGCAAGCTGATAGTAAAGCCATTCCGGCCAGAGGAATAGCGGCTGACAATAGTACTTGAGTTCTCATATTGCGAATATTATATACTACAAAGGTAATGATTTTTGTTTACTTTTGCATGCGGTATAGAAGAGCAGAATAAAAATATGACTGAACAAGAAGTACGGCGTTTTTTGAGGCAAATGCGAGAGACCGATTCACAGATTGCATTTAAACATTTTTATGATATCTGTTACGACCGCTTTTTCCGGATAGCCTATTACTACTTGCGCAGAGAAGAATCAGCCCGGGAAGTGGTGCTGGATGTATTCTTGAAGATATGGCAAAAGAAAGAGGCTTTGTACCAGATTGCCAGTTTGGAAGACTATTTTTTTATTTTAGTCAAGAATGCCTCCATCAACCATATGGAAAAAGAAAGGAAAACGGCAGATTGCCATACTGTGGAGATTTCAGAAGAGAACCCGCTTACGGACTTGGCCGAATCCCCGGAAGACCTGTTGATAAGCGAAGAATTGTTCTCCCGTTATGTGAAGGCCCTTGACCGCCTTCCCCCGCGATGCAGGGAAGTGTTTGTACGAGTCCGTGAAGAAAGACAAACATACGCCCAGGTTGCCGAGGATTTGAATATAAGTACAAAAACAGTGGACGCACAGCTTCAAAAGGCTATCCATAGGTTGAAGGAGATGCTTTTGTGATATTTTGGCTCAAAAAGATGAATGATTTGATAGTTTGCAGTAACAAGATAAAATCGCATGAAACAGTTTAAGACAGAGGATTGGCTGCCTACGACGAAAAAGGAAATCGAAAGGCGCGGATGGGATTATGTTGATGTGATTCTGTTCAATGGAGATGCTTATGTGGACCACCCGTCGTTTGGCGGAGCTGTGATAGGCAGAACGCTTGAGGCGGAAGGGTTGCGCGTGGCGATTGTCCCTCAACCGGACTGGAGAGGCGATTTCCGTGATTTCAAGAAATTGGGTGCTCCCCGGCTTTTCTTTGGCGTTTCCGCTGGTGCAATGGATTCAATGATAAACCATTATACCGCAAACAAACGGCTCAGGAGCGACGACGCTTATACTCCAGACCGCAGGCCGGGAATGCGTCCGGACTATCCCAGCATCGTGTATACGAAAATCTTAAAAGACCTTTACCCGGATGTGCCAGTCGTATTAGGAGGCATAGAAGCTTCCCTCCGCCGATTGACGCATTACGATTATTGGCAAGACCGGCTTAGGCCGGGCATTATGATAGATAGCCCTGCCGATTTGCTGATATATGGAATGGGGGAAAAACCAATAAAAGAATTGGTTCGGCGATTGAAAAATGGCGAGTCTTTCCGGCATATTCGTGATATTCCTCAAACGGTATACTTGGACGAATCCATTCAGGCCGAGAAGGACGACATCGTCTTGTATTCACATGAAGAATGTTTGAAAGATAAATTGAAACAAGCCAAGAACTTCAGGCATATTGAAGAAGAGTCTAATAAGCAACATGCCCAACGCATATTGCAGCATTGCGGGAAAACGGTCATTGTCGTGAACCCTCCTTACCCTCCTATGACGGAAGAAGAAATCGATGCAAGTTTTGATTTGCCTTATACGCGATTGCCGCATCCCAAGTATAAAGGCAAAACCATACCGGCGTTTGAAATGATTAAATTTTCTGTTAATATCCATAGAGGATGCTTTGGCGGATGTGCCTTTTGCACGATATCCGCCCATCAAGGCAAATTTATTTCATCACGTAGCAAGGAGTCGATATTGAAGGAAGTCGAGTCCATAACGCAGATGCCCGATTTCAAAGGTTATTTAAGCGATCTGGGCGGTCCGTCTGCCAATATGTACCGCATGAAAGGCAAGAATCCTGATATATGTGCTAAATGCAAAAGGCCTTCATGCATATTCCCGTCCGTATGCAAAAACTTGAATGCAGACCATTCTTATTTGATAGAACTGTACAAGGAGGTGGGAAAGATACCCGGCATCAAAAAATCATTCATAGGCAGTGGCATCCGTTACGATTTGTTGTTGAACAGATATGATGAAGAAACTTTGAATGTAGCAGCCCGTAATTATGCAGAAGAGTTGATAGCCCACCATGTGTCCGGAAGATTAAAGGTGGCGCCCGAACATACGCAGGATGAAGTTTTGAAACAGATGAGAAAGCCTTCGTTCAAGCTGTTTAATGCTTTTAAAAATATATTCGACAAGGTGAACCGTCAGCATGGGTTAGACCAACAATTGATTCCCTATTTCATTTCCAGTCATCCGGGATGCACGGATTTTGACATGGCAGAACTTGCGGTGATAACGAAACAATTGCATTTCCAGCTTGAACAAGTGCAGGATTTTACCCCGACACCTATGACTTTGGCTACGGAAATGTATTATACAGGTTACCATCCATATACCTTGGAGAAGGTTTATACTGCAAGGACAAAAGAACAAAAGTTGGCACAGCGCCAGTTCTTTTTCTGGTACAAACCTGAGTTCAGGCAGCAGATAATGCGCACGTTGCAAAAATTAGGAAGGAGAGACCTTGCCGACAAGTTATTCCGCAAGGTTAGCTTTTTCAGGGGAGGGGATTCCTTAAAAGGCAAGAAATAAAAACAAGCTGTGAAAAAAAGTAAAGCGATAAAAAATATATTTGCAAGATGTTTTGGCGAGAATTGGATTTTTATGATTATAATTGTACTTGCTTGCGGTCGTGCAATAGGAATATGCAGACTATATTAATCTTTAGTTTGAAGGTTTTATGTATTTCAGAGATATTATTGGACAAGAAGAAATCAAAAAGCATTTACGCAATTCTGTTAAAACGGGCATAATACCCCATGCCCAGTTGTTCACCGAAAAGGGCGGCAGGGGGGCTTTCGCCTTGGCATTGGCTTATGCGCGCTATATGAATTGCACGAACCGATCCGAAACCGACGCTTGCGGGCATTGTCCTTCTTGCGTGAAGTATAATGAGTTGGCCCATCCCGATTTGCATTTTGTTTTTCCCATCGTAAGTAACAAAGAGAAGAAAAAAGAGCTTTGCGATGATTATTTACCTGAATGGAGGTCTTTTTTACATAAGAAGACATACTTCGGATTGAATGATTGGTTGGACTATATCGATGCCGGCAATTCCCAAGCCTTGATTTATTCGCAAGAAAGCAATGAGATAGTCCGTAAATTGAGCTTAAAAATATATGAAGCGGAGTACCGAGTTCTGCTTGTCTGGCTACCAGAAAAGCTCCATCCCGTGTGTGCCAATAAGCTGTTGAAGTTGGTGGAAGAACCTCCAGCCAAGACTTCCATATTGATGGTCTCTGAGAATCCGGATTTAATATTGGGAACTATTTTGTCGCGTGTCCAGCGGCTTTCCATCCCCCCCATACGGCAAGAAGACATGGAACGTGCTTTGGAAAAGGAGCAACATCTTACTCCCGAGGATGCCAAATATATCACCCATTTGGCAAATGGAAGTTACTTGAAAGCATTGGAGGCATTGAGTGTCAATGATGATAGTCAATTTTATTTGGAACAATTCAAGACAATCATGCGTAATTCTTGGGCACGAAATGTCCGCGGAATGAAAGACCAGGCCGAGCTTTTGGCTTCCATAGGACGTGAAAAGCAAAAAAATTTCTTGGCATATTGCCAACACCTTATACGGGAAAATTTCATGTATCGTTTTCATGCTCCAGAATTGAATTATATGAATCCGGATGAAACCTCTTTTTCTGTTAAGTTTTCTCCGTTTGTAAATGAACGAAACGTGTTTGATTTGATGGGAGAGCTGGGTAAAGCGGAGCAACACATCGCTCAAAATGTCAATGCCAAGATGGTCTTCTTTGATTTGGCGTTAAAAATAACCGTGTTGATAAAACGATAAATGGAATGACGAGCATTCCGCTTTCTGTTGATAGTGCCCATGCCTAAGAATATATGTATTATTAAATTATTAAGATGCCGTTGTAATGAAAAAGACACTTTGCATTTTCTGTTTGATTGCATGGCCCTTCATGGCCTTTGCACAGGACCAACCTTTAGTCACACCTGCGGATTCCTTAAAAAGCTTATTAGACTATTTGCTTCCTAAGTCAACATCCAACCTGTCTGCCGATATGAATTTGGAATTTTATACTTCTTGTTCTGCTTCTTTCACGGAAAGGAAATTGGACGAGGCTGCTTTTAAATTGAACCGCGTTAGATTGGAAGTCTTAGGAACGTTTGAGAAGAGTTTTTTCTATCATTTCCGGCAGTCATTCAATAAATATGCTCATCCGGAGTCTTTAGATAACATATCCTCATCCATAGAATATGCTCTTGTCGGTTGGAAAATGTCTGACAAATTCAAGTTGACCGTAGGCAAACAATTTTTCACCTTGGGCGGGTATGAATATTATGTAAATGCCATACGGGTGAGGGAGTATAGCGATTTTAACGACCATTTGCCGGTCTATTTGGCTGGAGCCAGCGGGACAATAGGATTTTCGCCTGACCAAGAATTAATCGTGCAACTGCTTAACAACCGCAATGGCAGTTATAATGATACATTCTTGTATGGATTGCCAGCAGGAATAAATAAGACAAAGATCCCTGTCATGGCTACTTTGAATTGGAATGGGCATTTTGCCGACAAAGCTGTGCAATTGCGGTATGCCGCAGCATGGGGACATTTAGCAGAAAGGAAAAACATTTATTATTTGACAGCGGGCAATGTATACGAAAAAGGACCGCTTCTTGCCTATGTCGATGTAATGTATTCCAACGAAGGCATTGACAGCAAAGGAATCGTAAGCAAAATGCAGGGGCATTCGGTTGCTTCTCCCGTAACAGCGGAGAATGTGGGATATTTCACAGCTATTGCTAATGTGGACTACCGCATCCACAGTCACTGGAATTTATATGTAAAAGGGGCATATGAAACAGCAGCAGTGAATAAAACCAACGGCTGTTTTGAAAAAGGAATATACCGGACGAGCTGGAATGTGCAATTTTGCGCCGAGTATTTGCCCATGAAAAAAACTGAATTGATGATATTTGCCCATTTGCTTTATAAAGGAAATCATTTGACCCGGCGGGCTAAAGCTATCGGTGCCGAGTCTCCGGATACACAACGCATATCGGTAGGGGTAGTGTATGTTATTCCTGTCTTTTAAGAAAAGAGGATTATATTTTTATTCTGAAAAAATTAATTGTAGCAGAATTAATATTATCTTTGCCAGAAAAGCATGGAAAGAGTATCCGGTTTGCTTTTTGTAATCGATACGCAAACAAGAAAATTTTTTCTATCTTATTAAAGATAAATAAGATGAATTTATAGTATGAAAAGTAAAAGTTTAGTATCTATCGACCAGTGTTCCAAAGAGGACATTCTTCGTATCCTGGACAACGCAAAGAAGTTTGAAGAGAATCCCAACCGTCGTCTGTTAGAAGGGAAAGTTGCGGCAACGCTCTTCTTTGAGCCTTCAACACGCACCCGCCTGAGTTTTGAAACTGCCGTGAACAGGCTGGGAGGACGAGTCATAGGTTTTCAAGATGCATCTACAACCAGTTCATCAAAAGGTGAAACATTGAAAGATACCATACTGATGGTGAGCAATTATGTGGACTTGATAATCATGCGCCACTATTTGGAAGGCGCAGCGCGCTATGCTTCGGAAGTGACGAATGTCCCTATTATCAATGCGGGTGACGGAGCCAACCAACATCCATCACAGACGATGTTGGATCTTTATTCTATCCGTAAGACGCAAGGGAAGCTGGAAGATTTGACGATTACGATGGTGGGGGATTTGAAATATGGCAGGACTGTGCATTCCTTGATAGTAGGAATGTCCCATTTCAATCCTAATTTCCATTTCGTCGCACCAAATGAATTGAAAATGCCGGATGAGCAGAAGAACTTTTGCGACCAGCATGGCATCAAATATGAAGAACATACTGATTTTACTGAAGATATTATAAACAAAACTGACATTCTGTACATGACTCGCGTGCAACGCGAGCGTTTTACTGATTTGGAAGAGTATGAACGGGTGAAGAATGTTTATATTCTGAAGAACTCAATGTTGTCAAACAGCCGTGAGAATTTGCGTATCTTGCATCCGCTTCCACGTGTAAATGAGATAGCTTATGATGTGGATGACAATCCCAAGGCTTATTATATCCAGCAAGCACGCAATGGGCTTTTCGCACGCCAGGCTATTATTTGTGAGGTTTTAGGTATTTCCATTGATTAAATTAATTAATTGTTATGTCTGCACTGAAAAATAACAAAGAATTACAGGTCGCTGCCATTCAAAACGGGACTGTTATCGACCATATTCCTCCTACTCAACTTTTTAAAGTGGCATCATTGCTTGGTCTGGAAGAGATGGAGCATACGATTACAATTGCAAATAATCTCCCGAGTAGCAAATGCGGGAGAAAAGGAATGATTAAAATTTCCGGGAAGTTCTTTGACGACGATGAAATCAGCCGTATAGCATTGGTCGCTCCTAATGTGATTTTGAATATCATAAAAAATTATGAAGTGGTAGAGAAAAAGCGAGTCGCACTGCCAAATGTGCTTGTAGGGCTGGTTAAATGTAATAATCCCAAATGCATTACAAACAATGAGCCGATGCCTACTCGTTTCGAAGTCATAGACAAAGAGCGCGGGACTATCAAATGCCATTATTGCGAGCGCAAGATTAACAAAGATGATATTATCATAAAATAAATACGACGACGCGGGGAGGATATTTATCTTATCCTTTCCTGTATCTTATGCAAAAACAGACAGTAACATAATGAAACATTCGTGGAAACCCGGGACAATGATTTACCCGCTTCCTGCAGTGATGGTTAGTTGCGGCAGTTGCCCAGATGAATATAATATCATTACGATAGCATGGGTAGGTACAATTTGCACGAATCCTCCGATGTGTTACATATCAGTTAGACCGGAACGTCATTCGTATGCTATCTTAAAAAAGAACATGGAATTTGTCATCAACTTGACAACAGAGAAACTGGCTTTCGCAACCGACTGGTGCGGGGTCAATTCCGGTAAGGAGCATAGGAAATTTGAGGAAATGAATCTTACACCGGGGAAGGCTGAAATGGTTCGTGCCCCTATTATAGAAGAATCCCCGTTGTGCATCGAATGCCGTGTCAAGGAAATTATCGCATTAGGAAGCCATGACATGTTTATAGCCGACGTGATCAATGTGTTGGCTGACGACAAATATATGGATTCGCTTACGGGGGCCTTTGATATGGAACAAGCAGGGTTGATAGCATATGCCCATGGAAAGTATTACGAATTGGGCTATACAATAGGTAAATTCGGATGGTCCATTCGAAAGAAAAAATGAATTCAATGGCGAGACGATGGATTTTATCAATCTTTTTTGCTGTTTTATGCAGTTTATTACCTGCTAAGAACATTATGCAAATACATGATAAACCTTTCGATATTAGTTTTCGGATAGGTTTTAATTCCGCTTTTCCTTTGATTCACCATTTTTCGATTGAAGGAATAGAAATCATGGACAAGCAAATACATTACAAGGTAGGATATTTAGCGGCTGTTACTTTTTCTGTCAATATAAATCGTTTCACTCTTCAGCCCAGTGTCAGTTGGTATCACAAGGAGGCTCAGATTCAATTTTCTTTGCCCATGAACAGTAATGCCAGTCCATATATTAATTCTATTGAACGATATGATATGGACTTGGAAGGGAACTCGTTGGAAATACCTATTTTAATAGGCTATCAGGTCGTAAAAGAAGGCCCTTATGGTTTGAACCTGAAGTTTGGTCCCAAGGGGATATACCAGTATCAAGCGAAACACCGTTGCGAAAACAGTACTTTTACAGCCGAATATGAAAAAGATAACATGCAATATGCTTTCAACTTTGTATCGGCGGTTGGGGTAACTATCGGCCGCCTTTTTCTGGATTTCTCATATGAGTTTGCATTGCATAATATACGTTCTGACTTTAAATTTTACGATATCTCACAAGAAAAGTCGGGGACGCTTTCTTTTGAAAGGAGAACGAATGTATTGAGTTTCTCCTTGGGTGTCGTGTTTTGAATGCCTTCCCGGGAAGTTTTTATTATCTTCCGCAAATTGATGCGAAAGGACAATAAACACATCTTTTCCCTATTTCAGTTTGCACAAAAGGCACGAGAGGATTAAATATTTCCTCTAAACAAATTCGCATTTCTTTTTCAAATTCCTCATGGAAAACAAGGAAAGAATCAACCCGTTCGTTTTTCCCCCTTCCCATGCGATGGAGCAC
>CALBYC010000128.1 GCA_937890135.1 uncultured Parabacteroides sp. | reverse complement strand
TATAAGCAAGAAAGAAGAAACACGTCGTTGACCGTAGTGGTCGTATTTTTTGTTATCGGTAGGGTAATTCAAGACTTCGCCTCCAATGCCGTCAGGCTTACTCACCCACATGGTAGTAGAACCTCCGCCATCAATATTCAATGCCGACTGCAAATCAAAATAACGAATCAAGAATTGCGTAAGTTCTCGCGCTGACATTCCAGCCGTCTGAGGTCTGCGCCCATCCACGGTAATAAGCAATAACTTACTGCCTCCTTTTGTTAAAGCGACCGCTGTACGGGGATGACGTACTCCCTGATGTCTGCGATAATCCTCGTATTCCAATGAATCAAGGCATAAACCGGAAACATCGCCCGTGAAACGAAGTCCAACAGGGTCATAATTGTCTATCAGCATTGGTGCCCCGGATATTATATCAGGGAAACTGCTCCTCTCAAACACGGAATCAGTAGCAAAACATATCTTTGCAGCCTTTTCCTTCTCATCATAAAAGAAAGCCCCCTCATGCTTCCAATATCTCAAATCGTCCTTCTTCAGCGTATTGCGTGCATAAAACTTTCCATCAATTTTCACATAAGATCCATCCGGCTCATAAGTACCGTTAATGCCTGCAACGGCATGATGACTTTCGGCCACGGCTGAAAGAGAATCGGCATTTTCCTCATAAGTCAATTTCACGTTATATCCCTTTCCTGTCAAATCCACTTCCATTACGTTCACGTTTTGGAAAGACTTCATTGGTTCATGCCAGCCTCCATAGTGATAATGAATCATGCCCGGAGCAATAGAATCGATGTCCCATCCTTGTTTGTCCTTCAGTACGCTGACCGATGAATCTTCGATTTCCGGCAAAGAGAATCCTATCGAAGTCTCTAATATTTTCCCAGCCGACGGCACGATGTTCGCCACATTTACCTTAAATTGCCGTTGTGAACATTTAGGACTTGCTGAAGGGATATTCCGTTTATTTCTCAAGGTCACTGCTATTGTCTTTCCCCCAAATAGGATAATATTGCGTATGGCAGGTGTATAAAACCGATTCTCTTGGAAGTTCAAATCAAAATTTAATCCTGACATGTTGTTTATCTCCACCACCGTCTGCACGGAATCCACATGCAAAACGCGCGTCTTCAATGATGCCTGAAACAAAGGCTCCGTCAGCTCATAGGGACCATACAGGTAGTTTTGGGCAAAAGCCACGGTATGTCTGCTTTCGAGTGCTTCGCGAATACCTTCTGTCGAGCGCTCCCGAGCAAAAACCAAAGTCATAGGTCTATGGCAGCCTTCGGGCATGGAAACGCTGTGATGGTAATCGCTATTAGAAAGCATGGTAAGTTTTTTTTCTTCTGCCCATTGCTGTACCAAAGGGATATACATATTCGAATTTGCCACCTCTATACCTTCAATAAGGCCTTTGCGATATAATTTTTCATGTATGTCAAACCATTCGGCTTCGCTACGGGGATGTTTGTAAGAAGGATGATTCCAGAAAATAAAGCCACCTTGTTCTTTAGCCGCCTGTAACGTTTCTACCAAATTGGAAGGGTCGTAACGATTTTTATAGTTAATGTATCTTTCCAATTGATTGGCATCTTTTACAAATAGGATATTAAAATGTCCTGCCGGAACTTCGCGCGTCACTTCGGCACCGGGAATCAATAAGATACCTAAACGGTCGGCAGTTTCACGGGCTATTTCATATTCTCTATTTAAATTTTTAGCGTTTACATCGGGAGCATTCAAATGATGAAATTCTAAATGCTCAGTAATCGCCATAGCATCCAATCCTTCCCTAAACGCTTCTTCCACGCGGGTTGTGGGCCACACAGATCCATCGGAAAATACGGTGTGCATGTGAAAATCGCATTTCAATATCTGATAGCCGTCCACGATTGGCAGGCGAAGAGGAGTCCTGCTTTCATTTAAAAGATTGCCCGGCAACTTCGGATAAGAAACAGGCGTTTGCGGATCGAATATGTGCGGCGATACCTCTTGCGCTTTAGCTGGCAGAAAGATTCCTGCCATATATAGGAAACAGAAGATTCCTACGTATTTTTGAATTATATGCTTCATCTATCTCGATAATAATAATGAATTCAATTATATTCGTTCAGGGCAGGGTTATATTGCACCTCGGATTCAGGCAAAGGAAGATAATAATCCGTCTTGCCTTTCATTGACTCTACTTCTTCATCAATCTTTCCAGTGCGTATCAGATCAAAAAACAAGAAACCTTCGCAATACAATTCCTTGCGCCTTTCCAATGCCACCGCTCGCTGATATTCTTCTTTTGAAATCGGTCGTAAGTCGGGAAGGCCGCGGTGTCGGCGTAATTCATTCAGTCGATCCAAACCTTTCAGACCTTGCGCCTCCGCACTTATCAGATACATTTCCGCTATACGGCTTACAATAAGCGGCGTATAATCTCTAAATTTATTCATGATGACATAAGTCCCGGAAGTACTCTGCAAGGTGGTGATACACGTTTCTTTACGACGATCGGCAGGATCATTAAACATTTGTTCGGATTCGGGAGAAGGACAGAGAAACCAACTTCCTTTCATGGGAGAATCGTAAGTAGTAAACAGAGCATAAAGATTTTGAGCACCTTCACTGGTACTATTACGAAAACTAAATATAACCTCGCTATTGTTCGTTGAATTAAATATATTGTCGTAATCGTCGCTCAAGCTGAAAGAGCTATTTTGTATCAACTTCTCCGCCAAGGCGGTTGCTTCTGCTTTGTCGTTCATTGCGAGTGCCAACCTTGCCTTTAAAGCTTGTGCCGCTTCCAAAGAAACATAGAAAGGGGCATCCGACGTTTCGGCAAATGATTTCAAGTATCCACTTTCTATGCAGTATTCCAATTCTTCATTTACAAATTTAAAAACGGCATCCTGGCGGTCTCTCTTCACTTTCTCTTGTGTGTTGGACTTCAAGATAGGCACGCCATCCCATCTGGTAGCCAAACAATAATAGGCATAAGCGCGCAGAAAACGTGCTTGCGATTCTATATAACCATTCTCAGCGTTCTTTTCCAATGTGGAAAGGGTGGCCAATGTCGTATTGGCATTGAATATGGCCTTATAATAACCTTTCCACATAGTCAGCAAAGTACTATTACTGGAAGGAATATCATTATTCACAAAATCATTGGATCCGCTTAAATAGGTGTTTATCAAATTTTCACCTCGCATGTCAAAAAGCACCCAAGTATCACGTCCGGGATTATTCTGTAACGAGCGATAAGTGCCTGTAAGCAATTGTTCTACTTCTTGTTGCCCTAAGACATCAGGAGAAATTGCCGTACCCGGTTCCAAATCAAGCCACGAACAAGAAGCGACCGTGAATGAAAGGCTGGAAATGGCCAATAGGTGATATATTTTCTGTTTCATATTATCTTTATCTGTTTTTATGATGATTGAAAAAGTTACATTAGAAGTTTATATTTAGGCCGAAAACGAATGTTCTTAATTGGGGGACTGTCATGGCATCTTCTCCCATAGTTTTAGAATCATTGACTGAATAACTCACTTCCGGATCATAACCGGGATAAGAACTTATCGTCCACAGATTTTGTGCGGAAGCGTAGAGACGCAAGTTGCTGATGCCCCATTTCTGTGTCAACATAGCTGGAAAGGTGTAGCCTAAAGTTACATCTTTGAATTTAAAGTAAGAGCCATCATGCAACAGGTAGGTAGAGACCTGAGTGTTATGAGTGCTTATCATCGCACGAGGTACAGAACTGCTTGTGCCTTCGCCCTGCCAACGATGTTGCGCCACTTCCTTACGGATGCCATAATTATAATGTCCCACAGCATCAATGCCGCTCATGCCCGATGAATACACGTCATTACCAACCGAGAAGGTGTTGAATATCGTAAGATCAAAGTTATAGAATGTGAAGCGATTGGTCAATCCTCCATAAAAGTCAGGCAATGGCTTGCCTACAACGACCTTATCCTCCGGCGAGAGATTGCCATCCCCATTTACATCCGTATAACGGATGTCGCCAGCTCTTACCCCTTTCTGATATAAGGCTTGTGGCACTTCGATATCCTTCTGATAAATGCCTTCCATCTGATACATGTAGAAAGAACCGATTGCTTTTCCAACCTGCAACACATGTTTTCCTACGGGGATTGGCCTTTCGTCTATCAACGAAGTCAGTTCGTTTTTCACTGTCGATATGTTGAATTGCGTATCCCATGTGAAGTCTGTTCGAGTAAGATTATGGCTCGCCAGTGTGAACTCAAACCCGGTGTTACGCATACTACCTATGTTCTGAGTAATTGACGTAAAGCCAGTAGTGGCATGCAAAGGACGGTCATACAGCAAATCATTAGTGTTCTTGATAAAGAAATCTGCGCTTGCCGTTATCTTCCCTTTCAGAATAGAAAGATCCACACCTATATTAGTCTGGTCGGATTTCTCCCATTTCAATTCCGCATTGGCAAGAGTAGTGACAGCTATGCCATCCATGCCATTATAGTTCTGACCACCTGAGGCTAACGACCTAGAATCATAATCACCTATTCCTTCTTGATTTCCAGTCATTCCCCAGCTGGCACGCAATTTTAAATCGGAAATCCAAGCATTTTCAGGATAGAAAGCTTCGCTGCTGGCACGCCATGCCGCAGAAGCCGAAGGAAAAGTACCCCACTTATTGCCCGATGCAAATTTTGACGAACCGTCTGCACGGATAGAAAGAGTGAGCAAATAACGATCGGCATAACCCATATTCAGGCGGAAGAAGGTAGATATAAGTCTATTGGAACTGCCTGTGGTAGCAGCACTCTTGATATAGCCTGCTGCATTAACATAATCAAAAGCTGGAGATGGGAAATCCTTACCTACGATGGAAGAAGAATTTATGCTTTGCTCTTGCATAGAATAACCCCCCAATGCTGTAAAATTAAAATCCCTAACAGACTTTGTATATGTCAGTGTATTGTCGAACAAGTAGTTTTGGCTCAATGAGCGGAAATCCGTTATCTCGCCTTTGGGACTGCCGTACGGATGTTTTTTAGTCAGTTTAAGATAATCGTTGGAATAACGAACATCTCCACTCAAGCTCAATTTATATTCCAATCCTTCTATTGGCTTTATACTAAGGTAGGCATTGGCCAACACACGATACCATTCATTACGGGATTTTTCTTCATTTAATACTTGCACGCCGTTATGTCGAGGTATATCAACGCCGCCAATCATATAGCTGCCATCCTCTTTAAAAGGCACGTCGAAAGGGCGTTGCTCTATGGAACGAGTGAAAATGCCGTTTCCTACATTGTCATTGGGTACTCTGTTATTTATGGTCTTGCTCAGCGAGACAGAAGTTCCCGCCTGAAAATAACGAGAAATCTCATGGTCGACGTTCGTGCGCAATGAAATGCGTCGAAAACGGTTCGTGAGAATAATGCCTTGCTGGTCAAAATATCCTGCAGAAGAGAAAAAGCGCGTTTTCTCACTGCCCCCTGATGCCGAAACTTCATAATTCTGCACTGCTGCTTGTCCATGCGTGATCAAGTCAATCCAATCTACGTCAGGCTGTCCTGGGCGAGGATCTACCTCGGGACTTTTATATAGATTGTCCCCGGGTTGCAAGTTGTTTTGGGTATTATAGTTGTTCACGGCTTCATTGCGCACGGCAAGGTAAAGTTGTGAATCTGACATTTCTATTTTTTTCGGTAACGATTGTATTCCATAAGAAGTATTGACGCTAATCTGCGTATGTTGACTCTTCTTACCTCGCTTGGTAGTAACCATCACAACGCCATTAGTTGCGCGCGAACCATAGATGGCTGTCGCTGCAGCGTCTTTCAATACATCGATAGACTCTATATCGCCTGGATTAAGCATTGATAAAGGATTTTGTATACCGCCCCCGAAGCGATTGTTGATTCCGGAATTATCGGTATTGGAAATTGGAATCCCATCGATGACATACAAAGGCTCGTTCGATCCGTTAATGGAACCTACTCCACGCACGCTCACGCGTACTGCGCCGCCGGGCATGCCCGAAGCATTCGTGATGTTTACTCCGCTTAAGTTTCCTTGCATCATTTGATCCAAACTCGTAATTACCGGGATTTTGGTTTCGCTCGCTTTCAAGGAAGAAGTAGCTCCTGTCAAATCTTTCTTTCTCTGCACGGCATAGCCCACAACCACTAATTCATCTACCGCAATGGCATCTTCTTCCATGACAAGTTCAGCTGATACCTGTGAAGCCTGTATTTCTATCGTGCGGTAACCGATATAAGAAAATACGACATCATTCTGGTCATTGCCTACTAAAGTCAACTTATATTTGCCATCTGTATCAGTTACTGTTCCATTATTCGTGCCTTTCTGAACAACTGCTACTCCTATTAACGGATTCCCGTTTTTATCAATTATGCGTCCCGATATATTCTTCTTCTGATGGTCAAGCGTTGTCTTTTCTATCGATTCGGCATTTAGGGGAATAGCCCTAATTGGTGTTGCAAGGCTGCACATGCAAGACACCGCACACATCCATTGGACTATTTGCAGATAATTTTTCTTCATAATTTGTTTTTATGTTAAACTTTGTGCATTTGAATAAAAAAGCTTTCAGGCCTGACTAAGCGTCTTTATTCTCTTTTAAGTGCAAAGAAAGAGAGAGCTTGTTAAGTGTAGATAAAACAAGCATTAAAATCCCATAATAGTCATATTAAGAAAAAATGAATGCCCGCAATTCCAAATGAGCCAAGTTTATACTGGCAGAGCAT
>CALBYC010000127.1 GCA_937890135.1 uncultured Parabacteroides sp. | reverse complement strand
CGGTTTTCCCATGGGAGCCGTCCTGATTAGCCCGATATTCAAGCCGGTTTATGGAATGTTGGGGACGACATTCGGCGGTAACCACCTGGCTTGCGCGGCTGCCATCGCCGTTTTGGACATAATGAAGGAGGAAAATTTGATTGAGAACGCGAAGAGCGTAGGTGCGTACTTGATGGAAGAATTGCGCAAGATACCAGGGATAAAGGAACTTCGCGGACGCGGATTGATGATAGGCATTGAATTTGAAGAGCCTATCAAGGAGATTCGCAACCGCCTGCTGTTTGAAGAAAAAGTATTCACAGGAGTAGCCGGGACCAATACCATCCGCTTGTTGCCCCCTTTATGTTTGACAAAAGAAGAAGCGGCCGAGTTTATCACCCGTTTCCGCAGGGTATTAGGGGCCAAAAAAGAAGAATAGAAGCGAGTCATCGCCGGCATAACTTGTTTGGGCGGAACCGCATCAAATCGGGCGTTTTTGATATAGCCCCCAAAAGGCACGCCTGAATCGGCGAAACGCAAGGTGGGCAGATAGGCTGTCTGCCGATGGATTTGCAAAAAGGATGCAACCTTTCCCCGGAAAGGCTGTATCCTTTTGCGGAAAAGGCCATGACCGATTCGGGACATAGCTTAAACCTTCGCTCATTTTGATTCTATATCGAAAAAGATTATCTTTGCGGCATAGAACAACTCTAATTATGTATGCGGATTTCTGTTTTAATCGTTGAAGATGACGTGACTTTTTCCCTGATGCTAAAAACCTGGTTAGGGAAAAAAGGATTCCATGTTGTGACGGCAGCATCTGTCGCTGACGCAAAGAAAAAATTGGAAGGATTGCATCCATTCAAGCTTATTCTTTCCGACCTGCGGTTTCCAGACCAAGATGGCATCGATTTATTACGTTGGTTAAAAGAGGAACGGAAACAAGTGCCCGTCATCATGATGACGGGCTATGCGGACATACATACCGCCGTTCAGGCCATCAAGTTAGGAGCCGCAGATTATATTTCCAAACCCATCAATCCCGACGAGCTTCTGAAAAAAATAAAAGAGCTCATCAACGAGTCACCGGAACAACTCCCGTCAGAGGAAGAGGGGTTTGAAAAGAACCCGCTTTATATCGAAGGGACAAGCCAAGCCGCCGTTTCAATGTATGAACATGTCAAGCTGGTAGCCCCGACCGAAATGTCCGTGCTGATCACCGGTTCGAGCGGCACAGGCAAAGAATACGTGGCCAGACGAATACATGAACAGAGCAACCGGGCCAATGCCCCCTTCATCGCAGTCGACTGCGGAGCGATACCCAAAGAGCTTGCCGCATCCGAATTTTTCGGACACATAAAGGGGTCGTTCACCGGAGCCATTGAAAACAAAACAGGAGCGTTTGTGATGGCGCAAGGCGGAACTATTTTCCTGGACGAAATCGGCAACCTCTCCTATGAGGTGCAGGTGCAACTCTTGAGAGCACTGCAGGAGCGCAAGATCCGCCCAGTCGGGAGCAATCAGGAAATAGCCATCGACGTGCGGCTTGTCTCGGCGACCAACGAGAACTTGCGCCAATCCATTGAGAAGGGGGAGTTCAGGGAAGACCTCTACCACCGCATCAACGAGTTCTCCATCCGCATCCCCGACCTTAAAGAGCGTCCGGAAGACCTGCTTATATTCGCCAACCACTTTTTGGACTTGGCAAACAACGAGCTAAAGAAAGAAATCATAGGGTTCGATGCCGAGACCATCCGGCTCTTCCAATCCTATACGTGGCCCGGAAACCTTCGGCAAATGAAAAACGTCATCCGCTACGCCACGCTTCTTGCCAAAGGCCGTTACATCACACGGAACGAGCTGCCGGAAGATATTCTCGCCGACGCTGACGCCGAGAAAAACGACCGGACTTCCACCCCATTGAAAGACGAATCACATGAAATAGCCATGATTCGGAAAGCTTTACAAGAGTGCAACAACAACAAGACAAAAGCAGCCCAACAGCTGGGCATAGACCGTAAAACGTTATACAACAAAATGAAGCTGTACAGGATGGGATAAGGACAAGATGATATTCACATTAAAGTACGCATAAATCGATATTTTTATGTAAGTTTGCAGCCGATGAAACGTAAACTATTATTTCTGATTATATTATTCTTACCGCTATGCCTTTTCGCACAAACGAACAGGAAAGGGAACAAAAATGGCGGGTTTTCCCTTTCAAACCTATCCCAAGGCTCTAACAAGGTAGCCGACAGCCTTTTGGCCATTGATAGCACGGAGTGGAAAAACAGGCAGGTCATGGCATACCGGCTGACTTCTTTTTTGGGTAATACCCAAACAGCCCAACTCGACACCAGCAAATTGAATACTGTGAACCGGTCGCTAATGGAAGGAAGGGGGCTGTCCATAGGTTATACGGGAAACCTGGGCTCACCGGCACAAACACGCATCTTTTCCGAACGGAACGAGGCAAGGGATTTCAATTTCGCCGATGCCTATGATTATTTTATCACGACCCCGCTCAATGCCAGATTCTATGACACCAAGCTGCCCTTCACGGATGTCCTTTACACAACCGCGGGAGGAAGCACCAACAAGGAAGAAGAATTGAAAGGGACATTATCCGTCAATTTCGGGAAAAAAATCAATGTCGGAGGCGATTTTGACTACATTTACGGCAGGGGTTTTTATACGTCGAATGGCAACAAGCTCGTCAGTTACCGGCTATTCGGGAGTTACCGTACCGACCATTACGACATGAACGCATACGTCAGCAATTACAACTTCATCAATCATGAGAATGGAGGACTCAGCAACGACGCAGTTTTGACAAACCCGGAAGATTACGCAGAAGGGAAAAAAGAGATGGTGGCCAAAGACTTCCCGGTGCGATATGAAGATGTATTCAACAGGGTCAAGGGAAAACAATACTTCTTGACGCACCGATATAATTTAGGCTTTACCAAAACATTGTTCGCCGGGGAAAGCAATGAGCAGGAGGTGTTTGTCCCCGTTTCAAGCATCATCCACACAATATTATACGAAGATAACCAACGCCGCTTCACCACCTCCAATGGTACAAGCACATCCATAGATACTTTATTCAATCAAGGGATTCCGTTGAACTACGACGACAAACTGAACGATGTCTACAATTACTGGAGCTTGAAGAATACGATAGCCCTCTCTTTGCGGGAAGGTTTTCAGAACTGGGCAAAGTTCGGACTCACCGCATTCGTCAACTTTGAGAAAAGACGTTTCCGGATGCAGGCTGACAAGCGGGAGAACTCGAACGATTACATATTGAATCCGGATTATTCCATTTCCCAGCCTACCATCCGGGGGGCAAGCACCGCTACGTACGATGAATTTTCCACCTACATCGGAGCAGAGTTGTCCAAACGGATGGGCAAGATCATCACCTACAACGCATTGGGGGAATTATGCGTCGTAGGGGACGATGTAGGCGAATTCAGAGCCAACGGAGAGCTGCGCACGACCTTCAATTTGTTCAAAAAAGAGGCATACGTGCGAGCGTACGGAAGCATAAAAAACACCACGCCCGCCTTTTTCCAGCGACATTTCCATTCAAGGTACTATTGGTGGGACAAGAATCTCAACAACACCCAGCAATTCCATGCCGGGGGTGAAGTGAATGTAGAATCGACAGGGACGGCGTTGTCTGCCGGAGTCGAAAGCATACAAAATTATGTCTATTATGGAGAAAGCGGAGAAGTGGAGCAATTCGACGGCAATATACAAGTCATTACCGCAAGGCTTAAACAGAATTTCGCATGTCGCTCATTGGGTTGGGAGAATGAATTGGCTTACCAAGCAAGCAGCCAACAACACGTCTTGCCTCTGCCGAACCTAAGCTTATATTCCAACCTGTATGTGAAGTTCAAAGTGGCAAAAGTGTTAAGCGTACAAATGGGGGCCGACTTGCATTACTTCACGTCATACCACGCGCCCTATTATCAACCGGCCACGCAACAGTTCCAAATACAAGAAGAGGTAAAGATCGGCAATTATCCACTGATTAACGGGTATATGAATTTCCATCTGAAGCAAGCACGTTTTTTTATCATGGCATACAATTTAGGCAGCAAGTTCACCAAGCCCCGTTATTTCTCATTGGCACATTACCCGTTGAACCCGATGATGTTAAAAATGGGGGTTGCTGTACGTTTCAACAATTAGATTGTTCCGCATGAAAAAATGGAAGAAAATACTTTGGGTTTACATTGTCCTGCTTGCACTGGCCATCGTTACCATGTATTCGCTTCGGAAGTCGCAACCACGGCGGCAGGTTGTCCGTGACCTTCCCGAAATAGAGAAAGAGGGCATCCTGCGAATGACAACCGAATACAGCCCGACCAGCTATTATATAGAAGGAGATTCCGTTTTAGGCTTCCAATATGAGTTATGCCAAGCCATTGCAAAAGTGTCCGGACTGGAAATCCAATTGAATTTAGAAATGAACCTGCAAAAAAGCTTCCAAGATTTAGAGTCGGGGAAATGTGATGTCATCGCAAGGAATATACCAATCACGTCCGAAAACAAAGAACATTATCTATTCACTGACCCAATCTGGTTCGACAAGCAAGTATTGGTACAACGGACAGAAAAGGCCAACGGAGGAATAAAACCCATCCACAACCAACTGCTGTTGGGAAGCAAAACCCTCTACCTGCCCAAAGGTTCGCCAGCCCTGCTACGCATCCAGAACTTAGAGCAGGAAATAGGCGACACAATCTATACCTATGAAGATGAACTATACTCGGACGAACAACTCATCATCATGGTTGCAAAAGGAGACATCGACTTTGCGGTTTGCGACCAACAAATTGCGGAGAAAATGAAAAAACGTTTCCCCGAGATAGACATATCAACGGACATCAGCTTCACCCAGCTTCAATCATGGGCAGTAAGGAAGGGAAGCCCAATCTTGTTAGACAGCTTGAATTCATGGCTAAAAAGAGTGAAAACGGGAGATGATTTCAAGAAAACCTTTCAAAATCATTATAAAAAGAAATAAATACTATATCTTTATAGCACTATTTTACTAACAGATCATGAGATTTGATGAATTAAATTTAGAAGACGCTATACTTGACGGTTTAGATGCGATGAACTTTCAGGAAGCAACCCCCGTCCAAGAGCAAACCATCCCGGTCATTTTGGAAGGGAAGGATTTAATAGCTTGCGCTCAAACAGGAACAGGCAAAACAGCGGCATACGTCCTGCCCATCATTAATGAACTCAGCAAAGGCAATCATCCGGAAAATTCCGTCAATGCTGTCATCATGGCTCCAACCCGTGAACTGGCACTACAAATTGACCAACAAATAGAAGGATTCACATATTATGTCCCGGTATCCGCCGTCGCCGTATATGGTGGCACAGACGGAGTTGCATGGGAGCAGCAGCGCAGAGGCTTGGAGATGGGGGCAGACATCGTGATTGCAACTCCGGGACGATTACTTTCCTATATGAAATTAGGAGTCGTGGATCTTTCCTCCGTGTCTTTCTTCGTATTGGACGAAGCGGACAGAATGCTTGACATGGGATTCTACGATGACATCATGCAAGTATACAAACAGTTGCCTCCCACTTGCCAAACTGTCATGTTTTCCGCTACCATGCCTCCGAAAATAAAAACTTTAGCCAATCACATCCTAAAGAACCCCGAGGAGGTGGAAATAGCGATCTCTCGTCCAAGGGAATCCATCATGCAGACGGCTTATATCTGTTATGATGCGCAGAAAATAAAAATCATAGACGACCTTTTCAGCACATCCCACCCTCAGCGGGTAATCATTTTTTCCTCCTCCAAACTCAATGTCAAAGATTTGGCGAAGACATTGAAACGGCAAAATTTCAACGTTGGAGAAATGCATTCCGATTTAGAGCAATCAAAGCGAGAAGAGGTCATGAAAGATTTCAAAAACGGGAAAATAGATGTTTTAGTCGCCACGGATGTGGTGGCAAGAGGCATAGACATCAATGACATCCGCCTCGTGATCAATTTCGATATTCCGCATGATCCCGAAGACTATGTGCACCGCATCGGCAGAACAGCACGCGGAACAGACGGCGAAGGTTTGGCTATCACTTTTGTCGCACCGGAAGAACAGGCGGCATTCAAAAAAATCGAAGATTTTTTAGGGAAAACGATATATAAGATTCCTGTGGACCCCAAATTCGGCGCTGTGCCTGATTACGTGCCGGACGTAACGCAGAAAAAACGCGGGAGGAAGCCCAAAAGCCACCATAAGTAACTACCAGACAATAATAAACGGGACGGAATTGCGTTTTTCAAGCAATCCTCCATCCCCATCACATAAAAACAATGTCTTATGAATAAACGTTTTCTTGGATTGATTGAGACAAGTGTGAAAGCACATTGGAATTTGCCAGTTTTCTCCGACATTGGCGGAAAAAGTTATCTATACAAGGATTTCGCCGTTGAAATGGAGAAAATGCATCTCTTGATGGAAAAGGCAGGCGTTAAGCCTAATGACAAATTGGCGATAGTCGGAGCGAATTCAGCACATTGGGCCATCTGTTTTTTCAGCATACTGACATATGGGGCAACAGCAGTCCCTATCCTTCATGAGTTCAACACGGACAATATACATCATATCATCAATCATTCCACAGCCAACGTTCTTTTTGTCTCTTCCGCATGTTGGAAACAAATGCGGCGGTCAGCCATTCCAAATGTAAGGTCAATTATTCTAATTGACGATTTATCATTGATATACAC
>CALBYC010000126.1 GCA_937890135.1 uncultured Parabacteroides sp. | reverse complement strand
CGCCTTTGCCGCTTCGACGGACATGATGCCGTGCCAATGCGGAGGAGTGGCAATATGTACGATATCCACATTCGGGTCCAAAATCAAGTCGCGGAAATCATGGTATGCTGCTATCTTCTCTTTCACCAGCTTTTTCCCCAATTCCAAATGATTCTTGTCGACATCACAAACTGCCACCAAACGTGTTCCGGCATAATTGACATGGCCACGCCCCATGCCGCCAGTACCTATAATTCCTTTTGTCAGCTGATCGCTGGGAGCAATATAGCCCTTGCCCAACACGTTGCGTGGCACAATTGTAAACATCGCCACACCACCAAGCGTTTTAAGGAAATCTCTTCTGTTTGTCCCCATAGTACTATTATTCGATTTTCAATTATATTATTTTCGTCAAGTCCACATTTTATATGCTATTCATCATAAAGAAAGCCAATGCAACATTAAATTATTTAATGCCCGAAGATACTTATTTATCTAATAAGCCTTGCAAATATTTACGAGTTTTAACTACATAGTCATGCTGCGACCCGGTCAGTTCGCATTCAATCGTCACTGCCCCTTCGAAACCTTGTTTTTTCAGTTCCGCAATGACGGCAGGGAAATCCACTTCTCCTGTCGGGATTGGCACTTCAGCTCCCAGCTCGTACGGGTTTTCACGAGTAGGGTATTTCCCGTCTTTGGCATGGAACTCTTTGATAAGAGGTCCAAATTGTTTCACGGCATCCAAAGAATTGGCCTTGCCATACATCAACAAGTTGGCCAAGTCACAATTGACAAAGACATTGCCAGTCCCTATGTCGGCAATTGCTCGGATCAATGTCGTTGGCGTTTCCTGCCCTGTCTCAAAGTAAATCATGACATTGCGCTCTTTAGCATAATTTGCCAAATCCTTCATGACCTTGATGAAATCTATATATTGCTCCGAAGAACAATCCTCCGGGATAAAACCGAAGTGAGAGTGCATGGCTGGCACGCCTGCCATGGCGCAGAAATCAATCATTTCATGGTAAACCTTGATTTTTCCCTCACGGTTTTCTTTCGGAACCAAACCGATAGTAGAAGGCCCTTTGCGGAAATTCCAAGCATTTCCTTTGCCTGGCACACCCACTACGGTAGTCACCTTTATATTATGTTTCCGTGATGCAGTCTTGACTTTCTCTGCAAATTCTTTAGTCAATGTGTTTGGGCGGTAATTAATCTCACAAGATCCGAAGCCCTGGTCATGCAAATCCTTAAAACTTTTGTCTATATCGCTCAAATCGTATTGGATGACCCCAATTGTAATTTTGTTTTCCGCCTGCACATTAGTGAAAGCAAACAATAAAACGGCGGCTAATAAAGAAAGTTTTGTGTTCATTGTATTATAAAATTTAATTATCGACTTTACAAAGTTAAAACGGGGAGCTGAATAAAAACTCCCCGCTTTTGTTAAATATATTAAAACATATTATTCCATTGTTGGGTTGAAAGTCCCCCCCCAATTATTATTCTGTTCCAAATTCGGATTCTCGTCCAGATTTACTTTTTGGATTGGGAAGAAGTAGAACGATTCTTCAATTACAAACTCTCTTTCCGCGGCTTCAGTATAAGGGACTTGATGGATAACATAACGGAAGTCGCCCGTCGTCAATTCGTAATTGTTCGTTTTGGTTCTTGCTTCGTTCAGATCCATATCGGTGCCATCAGGATTGATTGCAATGGCTTCAATGCCATGCTTCGTCCAACCTGCTAGCTTCATCATGTTTCGAGTGCGGCGCAAATCCCAGAAACGATGCCCTTCATAACATAATTCTATTTCACGTTCGTCCAAAATAGCCTTACGGATTGCTTCACGGCTGCCTACGCTTAATCCGTAAAGACCGTCTGCACCCGCTTCAATACCCGCACGTTTACGGATTTGCTTCAGCATGTCTATGGCAACATCCGAATGGCCTGTTTCGTTAGCTGCTTCGGCATAAATGAACATCACTTCCGCAAAACGCATCAAGATATAATCTATATCGTATGTCAACACCGTCGCTTGTGTCAATGTCATGTCAGCAGCCTTATAATTATAAAAACCGCTGTACACGTCATTATTAACGGCATTGGTATGAGCAGCCGGGTTGATTCCGTATTGGTCATCAGCATTACTGATGCCTAATGCGTTATATTGCCTATAACCTGAAGGTTTGCCAGCTACTGGATATTCAGAACCATTATAGAAAACGACTTGGTTGAAACGAGGGTCCCTGTTTTTCCAAAATGATTTCAGCAAAGCATTTTCATCTCCCACATAATATTTGCCGGACGGATCGTCGAAGCGTCTGCCATCCAGCATCGGGAAATCTTTTACAAATTCCCAAGTAGGATTAGATTGGTTCACGCCGCGGCTGATTGAAGCAGGACGAGTGGCAGAAGCCCAGTTGGAAACACGGTTGGGGTTCTTGTTGATGACAGGAAACACCACCTCCGGTCCCTGTTCCTGCAACCAAATATCAGCATAGTTTCCAGTCAGAGCCACTCCATTGGCCACACAGAAATCATAAGCTTCCTTGGCAGCCGCATACGCTTCTTTCCAATATGCATTGTCATACGGGTGATTCGGATTAAACTGCGGAGAGCACTTCAGCAATAACGTCTTGGCTTTCCATGATTTGGCAAAGCACTGGTCGATACGTCCATAATCATTTGAGGTACCGGCAATCTTGGCAGGTAGCAAAGTGATAGCCTTATCCAAATCCTCAATCATAAATTGGAAGCACTCCGGAGTCGAATTACGCTTCACAAACAAATCGTCTTTATCCTTGTCCTGCGGGACCTTGATATAAGGGACTCCACCATGATGCAAAACCATCCAATAGTACATGTAAGCACGCATGAAGTAAGCTTGGCCGAGCAAGTTGTTCACCAAGTCTTGATCCAGCTCCGTGCTTGCTTCCAAACGTTTGATAGCCTCGTTGATATGGCGGATTTCGGTATATGTCCATTTTTTATACGAAGAACCCGTCTCGGTGATTGTTCCTAAATACCAAGGCATGCCAGTCAATATGTCCGAATTGCCATCTGCAGATACAGACCAATTGGTAAAGCATTCCGCATATAAGTTATTCACGTAAGCACTTGCCAAGTTCGCATCATGCCAGACCATGGACTCATCATATGTCTCCAAATTTTTGATATCCAACGTGTCACAACTGGTTGTCATCCCTCCCATCGCAAAGAATGCGCCAACCACTACATATTTGATTTTATTAAGTTTCATGTTCTTTCAATTATTAGTTAGAATGAGAAATTAAGACCGAAAGAGAAAGTTCTCATCAAAGGATAAGAATCATAGTATTTCTGTTCAGGATCTAAGAACTCCCCGACCGCAGAAATACAGAATAGGTTTGTCGCATTGGCAAACACCTGTGCATGAGTTATACTCAACGGACGCAAAATCAACTTCGGCAAATCGTAAGCAATATTCAAATTCTTCAAACGTAAATAAGCACCGTTACGCATCCAGAAGCTTGTGTTTCCTGCACCTGACTCATACCAACTTGAGCCTACGATACGCGGGTAAACTCCATTCGGGTTATTATCCGGGTCATATACTTTATCGCTCGTCCAAATCGGGAAATAAGGACGGACTGCACCTCCATGCTGGTAAAAACCACCATCCACGCCGCCAACGAAACGATCATATTTCCCAACGCCTTGGAAGTGCACATCCAACGAGATGCCTTTCCATTTGATGTTACCGCCGAAACCATAATTGATGCGTGGCGTGCCGTTTGCACTCAACAGATTGTACTTGTCATTTTCATCAATCTTATTATCCGGGCCTGGTTTGTACCCATCGCCCCGTGTATCCTTATACAAGATACCTCCTAAGTACGGGTCACGGCCAAATTGCTTGAATCCTTTGGCCTTCAATGCCTCGACCTCAGCCGGGTCTGTCAACAAGTGGTCTGCGACCAGACCAGTAAGTATGGTAGCGGATTTGCCAACCTTGGACAAATCGTGCAAGTTGCCGCCTTCTTTATAAATGGCAGATTCGTCCAACACATCCCACTGGTCACGTGCAAAACCTAAATTAACATAAGCAGAATAAGTTATTTCGCCATTCATAGCCTTATCCATCCAAGTCAAAGCCAATTCACCGCCCCGCCAAGAACGTTCTGCATAATTTTCAGGAGCCAACGTCTGCCCGTATGTACTTGGTATAGATACCGTACGAGAACCTAAAATGTCTGTTTCTTTGCGGTAGAAAGCATCAAACGTACCCGACAAACGGTTATCGAAGAATCCGAAATCAAGGCCGCCATTGTATGTCCTGGATGTTGCCCAAGTCAAGGTCGCATTCGGAGTATCGCCCGCCACTATTGTGTTCGACAAATTGCTACCAAACATATAAGCCGAACCAGCCTTGTATTTCTGCAAATAAGAGAAAGCATCGATTTTCTCATTATCCACATCCAAGTCATTACCCGTAGTACCATAAGAAGCACGAATCTTCAAATTACTCAACCAATCCGAAGTGTTCTGCATAAATGGCTCTTGGCTGACACGCCATGCAGCGGATACGGATGGGAAGAAACCCCAGCGATGCCCATCAGGGAACAACGTATTACCGTCATAACGGAATGAGAACTCTGCGATGTATTTCTGATCATAGGTGTAATTGAAACGTCCGATCCAAGACAAACGACCTCCCGTGTATTCCAATGCATCACCATAACGGCGTTCGGCATCTTTTGAATAGTTGAACATCTGGTCAAGATTTGTCAAAGGCTGTTCACCTTTCGCTGTCACATATTCTCCGCCATTGGATGCTTGTTCGAATACAACCATCGCACCTACATCATGCTTGCCAAATGAATTATTATAGTTGACAAACCAGTTAAACTGTTCACTCCACAGCTGTTTCACTTGATATTCCAAGTTCTCATAATTCTGAGAGAAGTTGAACGTGTTATATTCATCCAAGTTCAACGGTCCAGGCAAGAAACGGTTGCCTTCCGGGTCTGCTTGCTGGAACTTATAATTCTTTTGATAAGTCATGAAACGTTTACGGTTATAATCATGACCGATATAGTTCCCGACAATCTTCGTGCTCAAACCTTTTGTGATGAAGTCCAGATTAATGTCAAATGAAACGATTCCCGTCACATTGCGCCTGCGAGTCTTCAAATAACGATTACCGATAACCTGGTCTACTGGATTCCATCCCTGCCATGTCCCATAATCCTGATAAATAGGATAGTCTGTCCGGACAGATGATGGAGTACCATCCAGATTAGAATAGAACGGAGTCGTCTTCATAGCATTGAAGGTACAACGGTACAAGTCATAAACGGCTTGATCGTCATCATCAGAGAATGGCCAATAGAAACGTTGGTCATTTGACTGATTGGCATCCAAGTTCACATTCATCTTGATGTATTTGCTCAACTCCATTGTCAAGTTTGAGCGCAAAGAATATTTTTTATTTTTCAAGGAAACGTAAGAACCTTCTTCAGACAAGAAAGAACCCATGACATAATATTGTACTTTTTCCGTACCACCCGTCACGCTCAATGAATGTTTAGTGTTCCATGGGTTCTGCCAAATATAATCGTTAACATTGTAGTTAATGCCGTTGTTGGTAAAATAATCAAACTCCGCTTCTCCATTCGGTTCTTTCAAACCTTTGAAACGGGCTACGGCATTTTGGTATTTCAAGTCATCGATTGCCGTCCATCTGTCTGCAAACAATTCCTGAGTCGGGTTGCTGACTGCATACGAACCTTGGTAGTTAAATACAGGTTTGCTGTTTTTCACACCACCTTTTGTCGTTACCAACACAACGCCATTACCTGCAGCAGAGCCATAGATGGAAGCGGTAGCCGCATCTTTCAAGAAACTCATCTGGTCTATTTCGTATGGCTCCAACGCATCGAAAGCCTCTTTGTCGCGGATGATGCCATCTATGACAAACAAAGGATCCGCAAAACCGCCACGCAAGCGGATTTCAGAAGAAGAACCCATCAAACCGGAGTTACCAACAATTGTTGCGCCCGGTGCACGTCCGGCCAACGAGTTAGATAAGTTGGTATTCGGAATCGCTGTCAATTCGTCCGACTTCACATTAGATATAGAACCTGTCATGTTCACTTTTTTCTGAACACCGTAACCAACCACAACTACTTCGTCCAAATTCTGTGAATCTTCTTTCAATGAAATAGAATAGCTGGGCTGTTTGGTAACCGTTACGACTTGGTCTACATATCCAATGTAAGAAACCTTCAATTTAGCACCTTCTTCCACTCCTTCAATAACAAATTTACCATCCAAGTCCGTAATGGATCCATTGGTCGTGCCCTCCACGATAACATTGGCCCCGATAATGGGAACTCCCGCAGCATCAACAACCGTACCGGTAATTTTCTTCGACTGAGTAATTGACTTCACCCCATTTCTAAATTCTACCCCATGATTACCGAGGTCATTGGCCAATGCGTTTGCCATCAAAGATGGCGAAATGCCTACCAGCATTAATGCAAAACTAACTAATAAAGGTCTTTTTTTCATGATAAAAATCCCACATAATTTTAAGTTAATTATTTATTATTTATGAAATAGTTATTATTATGATGATATAATATCACTCTTGCAAATGCTCAACGTCGCTTCAAAAAACACCTGAAAAATATCACCGACGGTAATGATTCCAGTCAACCGTACTATTATTATACGAATTACCCCCCCCATTATACTGAGATAAAATCAAAAAAATAATTTTTATAAAAA
>CALBYC010000125.1 GCA_937890135.1 uncultured Parabacteroides sp. | reverse complement strand
GCCATTGCCAGACCAAGCAAGAAATTTTTATCAAGTGTTACCTTTTTGCTATGCGTATCTAAATTCCCGGCTGCCAACTTTACAGCTTTACCAAGCATAATACCCAACGTCACGTTTTTCACGTCCAATTCATCCGCTATTCGCAATGAATCCCCGATATAATTACCGAAATGGATGAATGCCTGTTGAGGCAAATCCGGATAAAGCTGTTTGATGTATTTCTCACTTTTCGCACCTGAATTCAAGACTATATGCTGAATGTTCAAAGCGACCGCAACTTCCATTTCCCGTTTAATAGCCTCCACAAAAGCGGCAGCAGAAAAAGGAGTAACAATGCCCGATGTGCCAATGATTGAAATCCCGCCTTCGATGCCTAAACGAGGGTTGAACGTATTCTTTGCCAATTGTTCTCCATCCGGTACGGATATTTCCACGTTGAGGCCTCCTGTATAAATTGATTTCAATTCTCGTTGAATCATCTCCCGAGGAACCTTATTAATTGCCACATCGCCCACATTCAAGCCCAAACCAGGCAAAGTAACCTTGCCGACACCCATGCCAGGCATGAACCGGATTCCACCATTTGGGGAGTAACCGACTTTGGCAACTACCAAATGCCCATCCGTTATATCAGGGTCATCACCCGCCTCTTTCGTAACCATCGCAACCCCATAACCATTATCAAAATAGGCTCGATCCACAGGCATGGACATTTCTTCACCATCAGGAAGCATGAACTTGATTTCAGGGGGGATTTCTTTACCTAATAATGCCATTAAAGCCGCTTTGGAAGCAACTGCCGCACAAGATCCCGTCGTAAATCCACTATGCAATGGATAAAAAGAAGGGAGATACCGCTCCACGGCTCGACGAAGCCCGTACTTGCCCGTTACAACATGAAAACTTTCCGGCAAAGGCGGGCGGCAAATAACATACAACGGGATACCCGCTTTAAGGCAAGCAGCCTCTTTCTCTACAAACCCGCCAGACACCCCGCTTTCCTTGGTAAGTACAGCATCTGCATTTACTTGATTTATCAAAGTTTCTACCGGATGTGATGCATCATAGTCAAGTAACCGGCCATGAGGGAAACCCAATGACTCCGCCAAAGCATACGAGGCAGGCCGGTCCAATATGCGAAAAAAGCACCGATGTTTTTCCCAGTAGTCTTTCATCTTCCTGATAGTTTGGACACCCGTCAATGCCAACAAACACGCAACATTTGCCTGTTTCAGTTTTTCTATGGCATCTTGAAAAGATGAGCAACGGACATCCCTGGCATTTAATTGCGGATAGACCCGCTCGTACCGTATGACAGGAACACGCAAGACCTTGGACACATAAACAATGGTTTGACGTAATTGCGAAGCAAAAGGATGTGCAGCGTCCACTAACAAACGTATCCGGTTTTGACGACAAAAAGATAACATAACGTCCCTATCCATCGCACCAGTCAAACGTTCACCAAACTTGGATTCTATTTGTTGCTCATTACCTCTGGTAGAATAGAAAAAAGGCGAGCCTGCCTCGTCCAATGTCTTAACGCAGGCTCTTCCTTCAGTTGTTCCCCCAAAAACCAGTATCATTAATCCCGGAATAAATGTTTAAAATCACTTGAATATAAACGAGAAAGACCATCACGATTGCCTATAGCCTCCCCCACTACTAACAATGTCGTCAATGTCAGAGAATTATCTCTTACAATTTTAGCCAAATCCTTCAATTGCCCACGGAAAATACGTTGTTCCTTCCAGGTCAATTTGTAACATACAGCAACCGGAGTTGTAGGAGGATAAGACATCAACAATTCTTTCTGCACATCTTCTACAATATTTGCGCTTAAATATATGCACATTGTACTCTGAGACTCTGCCAATTTATGTAAAGCCTCTCTATCAGGCATTGGCGTACGCCCCTTTCCTCGTGTCAAAATAATTGTCTGCACTTTCTCAGGAATAGTAAACTGCGAGCGAAGTACAGCGGCGGCGGCCTGAAATGCAGAAATGCCCGGAGTTATACGATAATCCATCCCATACCTGTCGAAGTATGCCATTTGCTCTTCTATCGCACCGAAAAGGCAAGGATCTCCAGTATGAAGACGAACTACGGACAAATCCCTGTCATAAAAAGATTTCATCAACTCGATTTGTTCTTCCAAATCCATTCCTGCAGAGCTACGAACGACAGCTCCGGGTTTCGCATAGTAAGTAAGTTGTTCGGGTACCAAACTGCCTGCATACAAAATCAAGTCTGCCTGCTGGAGCAGTTCCTTGCCTCGTACCGATATCAATTCCGGATTCCCGGGACCTGCGCCTACGATTTCAATCATCGAGCATCTTTGGGATAAAGAATCAAAAGCAACGGCAAAAGTAAAATCAGCCCCTTCATGTATGTGCCCTTTTTGTTTATCAATTAGTAAAAACATGTTCTTGCTACTTTTCAACGCACAACTTTCTGCCACACTATAAACACCTGTCACTTCAAATGCCTTTTCGGATGGATTTGGCACTTCAATTTCCTTCAATTCTTCAGCTGTATATACTCGGACATCCGCATTAAAATATTCAGCCAACTCTTTAATCAAAGGCTCATCTTTCTTCATATCAATAGTGCAGATATGCGCGACTGAATCACTGGACAAATACGCTTCCTTCATTTTTTCCGAGATATAACGCCCCACACCTTCAGGATCACATTGCTTACGGCATCCGATGCCTAATGAAAACGCCTTTGGACGAAATATAATGAACGGGCACTTGATATCAGCATATTTGTGTTCATAAGGAGAAACAATAATCAGCAACTCAAAAGCCGAAAGCGGGACTTCAGAAAGACCATAGAAGCACGTCACAAAATCAGGAAGAGTTTTTTCCATATAGTTTGTACCCTCATCCTTTGACTCTAAGACCAACGCAGTTGGAACCCGTCTGACAAAAGCCGCTATGAACTCATTCATGTTGCAGTTAAATTCTTTTGATTTCCACCCGAATTTTTCCGTAAAGGTGTCCAATGCCCATAAGCCTTCGTTGTCACTTTGTGTCGTGATTATGGCTTCAGCCCCCAACATACGTGCAACGGACTTCGCCAACTCATTGGCCCCACCTATGTGACCAGAAACTATCGGAATCGCATAAAGTCCATTGCTATTCACACAAACGACAGCGGGATCTTCATGCTTGCTCTTGAGACATGGAGCAATCATACGCACACATATTCCGGTAGCTCCAAAAAAGATAAGTTGCTTCCACTTTTGGAAATTCTCTTCTACCAAAGTATGAAAATTAGGGACAGCCGTGCAATCCCTAATTTTTTCTTTGGTATAGATTATTGCATCCTTTATCTCATTTTTAATAACTCTTGCCATAGGCAAGCTCACTGTTGAAACTACGATAATGGCCGTTTCCGAGCGTTCTTCATGATTTTTGATTTTGCTCATAGTTATTTCGCTTTATAAATTAATATTGGATTATACATATCTACTGCTATTCGACAGACCTCTTCGATTTTCATTCCTGCTTTTGAAGTGCCTTCATCGAACATTTTTAAACTTTCATCAGACACAGAGTTAAAAAGGATTTCTCCCTCTGGCTTCAAGTATCTCTTAATCAAAGCAATCATAGACACCAACTGCCCTCCGTGCCCTCCTATGAATACCGCATCGGGTGCAGGGAATCGGTCTAAAGATTCCTCCATAAAATCACCGATTACCGTTGTAATTCCCGGTGCTCCGAATTTACAGGCATTCAATGCCATCAAATCTTTCCCCTCCGGACGGATTTCAAACGAAGTTATCTTTAAGTGAGGAAAATGTAATTTGGCTTCAATCGAAACCGAACCGGTACAAAAACCTATATCCCATAAAGATGTCTTGTTTGCCAAATCAAGCATAGACAAATCTGCCATACGAATAGGCATTTTTGTTATCATCTTGCTTCTTCCATTCAATAGATGGAACTCAGAATCAGGGATGCCAAACCATTGCCGACGTTTGGATGTTTGCTGTAAGAGCAAGCAATTCGGGAATAACACATCTTCCAGTCGAGCAGCATCGGCTATAGGCAACGAACGAATCCGCTCATTCTTCTCATTTCCAAGCAACTCACCAATGTGCATTTCATAGTTGGAATAACCATAATCCAACATTCGCTGCGCAATGACCGCAGGTGTATGCACTCTGTCTGTCAACACCCCTATCAGGGTTTCACCGCGTATGAGGGCTTCATCAAAAGCAGGCCAATCCCGCCCCGTCAAAGAAACGGCATGAAGATTTTGATATGGCATGTTCAATCGATGAGCCAATTGTTGCAACGAATTGAATGCGGGATACACTTTGACGGTTGCATCAGGACAACGGTTCAAAACAGTATTTGCAAAACCATAGAAGAGAGGATCGCCCGAAGCAAATACTACGATTGTCCCGGATATCTCCTGATATGCTTCAAACGTCCTGTCTAACGGGACGGCAATATCAATCCAGCGATATGGTTCAGGCAAGAAAGGGAGCACTATCTCATGATGGCGTTTCCCCCCTGAAAACACACGATGCTGCCGTATGATACGCAATATGTCAGGAGAGAAGAAAGGGCATCTCCCATCATTTATGCCGATTATGATAAATTCTTGCATATCTATAAATTCTCCCGTCTATACATCTCTTCCCGGTCTCAAATATTGGGCATCATCATAACAAAGCACGGCATTCGTCAATGTCGCCGCCAAATTGCTTCCTCCTTTGCGCCCCTCTACAATAATCTTTGGTATCCAAGTAAAAGGCTTAACCATATGCTTGGATTCACAAACATGCACAAACCCTACCGGGGCAGCAATAATGCCACTCGGGCAAGCGTACTTCTTATGGATTAATGTACATAGTTCCATCAATGCGGTAGGTGCGTTCCCAAAAACAAAAAAAGCATTTGGATGCTCATCCACAGCTATACGGATGCCAGCTTGTGTACGTGTAATTCCTTTTTCTTGAGCTAATCGTATGGCTCTATCATCGGACAAGTAACATTTCACCTCAACGCCTAAACGCTGAAGCGCCCCCTTCCGAATGCCAGAAGCAGCCATCGTCACATCCGTCACAATCGTATCAATCTTCTTTTCCACAAATAACCGATACAGATTCTCCACAGCATGTTCATCCACATGCAGCAAGTTTTCCATTTCAAAATCTGCCGTAGTATGAATCGCATGAAGCAATGCCCATTTGCGACCCAACGGTATATTTTGATTCTTCAACTCTTTCTCTATCGTATGGAAACTTTCTATCATGATTTGTTGCCCAATGCCTGCTTTTTCATTTTTCTCCCCTGCATAATAGCCACGAGGCGTTACAAAATGGTTATCATAGAAATATGACTGCGAATTGCCAATGATGACAATAGTAAACATGTCTATTTCCTCCGGGTCAAGATCCGCCAATGTTGTCTCGCAAATTACTTGCCCATCCCTTCCTGCCTGGCGGACATATCCGACTGGAGTCTCAGGAGAACGACTTTGCAAAAAAAGTTTTTTCAAACGGTAAAGCTCCCAATATCGTCCTTCACTTTTGGGGTTATATACAGCAGTCACAAAATCAGCTTCAGCCGCTGCAATAATACGTTTCTCGATACTCGCCCAAGGAGTTAGCAAATCAGACAAAGATATGACACAAAAATCATGTCCCATGGGTGCACCTAAGAGCGATGCAGCCTTCTGGAAAGCACTGATCCCCGGCAATACAACCACTTCTACATCACTATTTCTCTCCCGCTTCATCTCATATATCAATGGAGCCATGCCATATATTCCAGCATCACCAGAACTGATTATACAAACGTCTTCCCCAAGTTCGGCTAATTGAAATGCTTGTTCAGCACGTGCCTTCTCTCGCTTCATGCCTGTATCAATGCATCGCGTACCCGGCCGAAGATTCTCTTCGATGAACTTGAAATAATAGTTATATCCGATTATCACATCAGAATCATGGATTGCCTGCAGTACAGCCGGCGTAATATCTTGTTGAGAGCCAGGTCCAATTCCAGCCACTATAATTCGTCCTTGTTCCATGTGCATTTATTCCTCATAATTTAATCTTCTTTTATATGTAAATTTTCGCCATTTTTCTTCTTTCCAATTCTGGCTCTGTAGCTCATACCGCGCCATAATGAAAAAAAGATCCGAAAGGCGATTGATGAAACGCAAGATTATATCAGGCAATTCGTCTTGCCGGTTCAGACTCCATAGGCGACGTTCTGCACGTCTCGCAACAGTCCGTGCAAACTGTAGCTGTGCGGCCAACAACGTTCCTCCAGGCAGTAAAAAATAGCCGTTGTCTGTCAACTCCTTCCCCATTTCATCCATCCATTGTTCACAAAATTTGTCCATGCCAACCGGCAGAGGATTCGGGTTCAGTTCACGGATAGAAGACGGCGTTGCCACGTGGCTCATCGTTTCCATCAATGAAAGTTGTATCATATGCAACTTTTGCTGCCACATTTCATTATTTTCAGCTAAACTTCGGATAATTCCTATCTGGGCGTTCAGCTCGTCGATGCACCCATTGGCCTCAATACGAATATCGTCCTTCGGTATCCGTTCTCCTCCATGGATAGATGTCATGCCCTTGTCTCCTGTCTTAGTATATATCCGTGCCATTATTCTCCCACAATTTAAAAATATCCTTCTCGCCCCAATACCAATGAGTATAACCCGCAATAACGTTCTTATACCGATAAATAGACGTATCAACCTCTTTCCCTTTTGCATTTTTCAACTTTGCCATAGACGGCAAAGCTTCAGGGTTCTCCAATTCAGAATAATGGAACTCATGTCCTTTCCATGTTTCTCCTTGCATATCCATACTACGATAACCTAAATGCAAACGAGCCTGACTCATCGTGCTTTTGAATGGCAATACCCCGCACATAGGGTATTCTTTTCTTTTGTCCGTAACAATGGACTGGGTCAAGAACATCATCCCACCGCATTCGGCTAATATTTTCCCATCTCGTTCCGCATAAGTTTTTATTTCCTCCATCAATTGCTTATTCCGCTGCAAACGACTGGCGAACAATTCAGGATAACCACCAGGCAAATAAACCCAATCTGCAATCGGAAGGTGCTTATCTTTCAAGGGGCTGAAAAAAGAGACAGTCCCCTGTTTTTTCAAACCATCTATGTTTTCTCGAAATACAAAATTAAAAGCGGCATCATATGCTACTGCTATTTTCATAGGCTTACGCCTAAGATTTTCTTTTTCCGGCAATATTGTAAATGAAACCGAAGTTATTTCCAGAAGTCTATCAACATCGACATATGCCTGCACCATGTCAGCCACCTCTTCTATCAAAGACTCCATTTTCCGTTTCACCATCAATGTCAACCCCAAATGGCGAGAGGGCACTCGTATTCCTTCATTCTTCGGCATATAACCCAAGCTAACGATGCCCACCTCTCGGCATGCTTCTTCCAAAAAACGATAATGGCTTTCTGATGAAACTTGGTTAAATACGACTCCTACCACATTCAATTGGGGATGAAAATGCTTGAAACCAAATAGTAATGCAGCTACCGAATAAGCAGTGGAACTAGCATTCACTACCAAGACAACCGGCACCTTTATCAACATGGCAATCTCAGCTGTACTTCCTTTCATTCGGTCGTAACCGTCAAACAAGCCCATGACACCTTCTGTCACGCAGACATCCGAGTCAGCCCCATAACGACTGTACACCTCCCGGACATGCTCTTCCGATGCCATCCATGTGTCCAAATTGACCGACTGACTTCCGGAAGCCAACGTATGGAATTGGGTGTCTATGTAATCAGGGCCACATTTAAAAGGCTGCACCAACAAGCCTCTTCGTTTTAAAACCCGAAGAAGTCCCATCGTGAGCGTTGTTTTTCCACATCCGGAATTGGTTGCGCCTATTACTATTTGAGATTTCATTTATATAACTTTAGAAAACTTTGTAAAGATAATCATTTTTGATTATAAACCATGATTTTAGTCTAATTAATGTAAAGAATCGTATTTTTCAAATGAAACGAGCCATCATGATCTATCAAAAAACGTATAACTTGCATTGTTTGGTCGTAAGGGTATGGGATAGATTCCGCCACTATCTCGACTGGAAGCCCTTCCGCCGGCAAACGCTCCACCAGTAATTTTCTAATTCGGCTAAAAACGGATCGCTTCAATCCAGACTCATGCCTTGACAGGCAGACATCGCATGTGCCGCAATCCTCCTTTAGCTCTTCTCCAAAATAGCGCAACAGCATACGTGCCCTGCATACCGTTTCCGACTGGACATATTCTATCACTTTAGCAATACGTTTCTCGGCACGGGCTTTCCTCTCCTCATATACAACACGGGGGATGGATAGGTAACGTTGTTCTTCACGAGCTTGTCTATAGACAATCATAGGTGTATGCTTTTCTGGGATATACTTGACTATGTTGTATTTGGACAAATTAACCAATAAGCGATATACATCATCGGGGGTACATCCGGACCTTTTGGCAATGACCCGCTCGTCAATGTATGCATAATCAGAAAATAGTCCCGTATATGAACGTAGAATCGCCATCATGATCGAATCGGTCAAAGGATTCTGATGCAAATTGCCATACAATTCTTCCCGGGTACAGGTAAACAGAAGGCGAGACGCATTGTCCACCTCTTCATCGTATTCCAAATAGCCAGCCAAGTCTAACAATTTAAGAGCGTAATGCGTTTGCTGGATTGGTAATTTAAACACTTTACAAAAATCTTCTATTTGGAAATCATGCACCGTATTCAAGCCAAAGCCCATCGCAACCTGATAATAATTGGCTAATTTCTCGTAAACGTCATAGACAAAACCTTTATCCGGAAATTCCGTATTCGTTCTTTTTTTCAGCGTGGAGACATCATTAGAACCACACAAGTAAACGGCGTAAGATTTCTTTTCGTCCCGGCCTGCGCGTCCCGCCTCCTGGTAATACTCTTCCAAGGAACCCGGCATGTTCAGATGGATGACGAGGCGAACATCCGGCTTGTCGATACCCATGCCAAAAGCATTAGTAGACACGATGACACGTGTTTCTCCGGCTTTCCAGCGGTTCTGCCGTTCTATCTTTTCATCATGGAGCAGACCGGCATGGAAATATTCGGCAGAAATGCCTACCGATTTCAGATGTGCGGCTATCTCTGCTGTTTTTTTCCTATTTCGCACATACACAATGGCAGAGCCAGGAACCCGCTGCAATACATGCACCAATTCACTTAATTTGTCATCGGTCTTTCGGACGATATAAGCCAGATTGGGGCGGGAAAAGCTTTTTCGGAAAACATTCTTTTCCTTGAAATGGAGACGTTCCTGTATATCATCCACTACTTCGGGCGTGGCGGTTGCCGTCAATGCCAATACAGGCACTCCCGGCAACAAGGTACGGATGTCGGCTATTTTCAAGTAGGAAGGACGAAAATCATATCCCCATTGAGAAATGCAATGGCTTTCATCTATGGCCAACAAACAGACATTCATTGCACCAAGTTTATTCTGGAACAATTCGGTTCCCAGCCTTTCCGGAGAAACATACAAGAATTTGTAGTTGCCAAAAATACAATTCTCCAACTGCGCTATCATGTCTTCCCTGCTTAAGCCGGAATGAATAGCAGTTGCTTTTATCCCTATTCGTTTTAAATTATCAACTTGGTCTTTCATCAATGCGATAAGCGGTGTCACCACTATGCAAATCCCTTCCATTGCCAAAGTAGGGACTTGGAAGGTTATGGACTTCCCTCCGCCTGTCGGCATCAGGCCCAAGGTATCCTTTCCGGCACAAACTGAGCGGATGATGTCTTCCTGCAATGGGCGAAAAGAGACATATCCCCAATATCGCTGAAGTAACTCGTGATATATATCCATACGCTACGGGCTTTCTATGATTCTGTCCTGATATCCTTGACCATCAGCTGCAACGTCGTGTTCCCGTTATATGTATTTTCCTCAATGGTATAACAAATATCAAACGGTTTCATCTGCTTGATATGGGCATTAAATCGGCTCATGCCAAATGCGATGCCATGCATTGGGGATGACGCGGACTTGCTATCGATAATTTCCAATTTAATATGCTCCTGCTCACGTCCGACCAATTTGCTTGTCCCATAATCTTGCACGCCATACGTACAAAAAACAGGCTTGTGATTGTCCGGACCGAACGGACTCATCTTTTTCAAGTCGCTCATGAACTTGGCATTGATTTGTTTCAAGTCCAATATTGCGTCGATATCAATTTGAGGGACCAGCTGTTCCGGCACGATTTCCTGTGCAGCTATTTGCAAAAACCGTTCTTCGAACCGTTGCAGGTTTTCTTCTTTCAAAGAGAGTCCGGCGGCATAGGTATGGCCTCCGAAATTTACCA
>CALBYC010000124.1 GCA_937890135.1 uncultured Parabacteroides sp. | reverse complement strand
ATGCAATGATGATATTTTTGATCGTACACCGCTCACTCAGGTGGGTGAGTCAATGGAGATTTTTGAGTCGGAGAGCGGACTTGAGACCTATGCGAATGGTTTTTATTCCTACTTCGATCCGAAAACCATTTTGGATGATTTTACCAGTGACAATTGCGAACACATCAGTAATCCGCCTGCCATCCGGAAAGCTATATATACGCTTCCTACGGCTTTGGGAAGTGGTGGCTGGAGTTGGACTCAACTGCGTAATATCAACTATTTCATTGCCCATTGCGAACGTTCATCGGTGGATCCGGAGATCAAAGCTCGCTACGTTGGTCTCGCCCGGTTCTTCAGGGCGAAGTTCTATTTCGAGAAAGTGAAATCGTTTGGTGATGTGCCTTGGTATTCGCATGTGCTGGATACGGACGACGAGGAAAATTTATATATGGCACGTACGCCCAGAAGCGTAGTGATGGATTCTGTGTTGAACGATTTGGATGCCGCTATCAAGGTGTTGCCTGAAACGAAATACCGCAACCGTATCTCCCGGTGGGCGGCATTGGCTTACAAGTCGCGTATCTGCCTTTATGAAGGAACGTGGCGTAAATACCATACGGAAGCAAGCCTCGCAGATGCGGAAAAGTTTTTGAAAGCGAGTGAGGAGGCCGCTCGTCAGGTGATGGAGTCAGGTTTGTATAGCCTTTATTCTACAGGGAAACCGGAGAGTGATTATGGTGATCTGTTTCAAGCGACAGAAGCCGATATTTCGGAAGTCATATTGGCACGGTCGGCGGCTCCTGGCAAGTTCTTCTATTATACTCCTAATTTCACCTCAACCTCGAACGGAAACTATGGCGTGACCGCCTCACTTGTGGCAGATTATCCAATGGCTGACGGACGACTGTTTAGTGAAGCTTACCCGGATGCCGATGTGCGCGACCGCATGCCCTGTTATCAAGAAATGGCTGACCGTGACCCCCGGCTTCTCCAGACAGTCATTCATCCCGGTTACATTCGGGTGGGAACATCCGCTATCGCGGTCAATGACTTTGCAGAGAACCGTACCGGCTATCAGGTTATTAAACGAGTGGGGCCTCCCAGCGAAGACCAAGGTGGCGATACGCGTGATGTCATCCTTATTCGCTATGCTGAAGTGTTGTTGAATTATGCGGAGGCAAGGGCTGAATTAGGAACATTGGATCAGGCTGATGTGGACTTGACCGTTAACGTGATAAGACGTAGAGCAGGGCTTCCTTCCCGAATCTTGCCTCTTGTCACGGATCAAACGCAGCGAGACATGTACCGTAATGTCTCCGATCCGAATGTCTTGGAGATACGGCGTGAGCGTCGTATCGAGCTGGCTCTTGAAGGTTTCCGCAAGGACGATCTTATCCGTTGGGCCGAAGGTGAACGATTTAGGGCGGTGTATAAAGGTATCTACATAAGTGGCATGCGTGAGTTCATCGATTTGGATGGCAATAACAAGCCCGACCTGTATGTGCTGGCACCGACTGATGAAATGCCCGCCGAAAAAGTGGATGGAGTACAATATTTCCGCCTTTCCGAAGTTAATGGATTATCTGAGGGGGAACGGGGACGGTTGATTCCTTATAACAAGACGTTGAAAACGTTTGAGACATGGGAATACCTCAATCCTATCCCCACGGAAGAGTTGACACTTAATCCGCAGTTGCAGCAGAATGCCGGATGGGATAAACAATGAGATGAGATGAATTATTCGAGAGAATTTATGGGTATGAGACATTGTATGAAGTATATGGTCGTCCTCGCAAGTTTACTGGCGGGGATGACCTCATGCGGTCGTTCGATTAAATCGGATGCCGGAGAAAAATTATTGATGTGTGGCGATGACCGCTTGATGATAATTGCCCCTCCGGGCTTGGTTGATGATTCAGCCAAGGTCTTATGGCAATGGCGTGTGGAGGAGGCTGCCAGCCAACTGCCAGAGGAGTATATGAAGTTGATGATCCCTTTAGATGAATGTAAGCAAGTAGGGGACGGAAGCCGCATCTTGATGACATCTTCTGGAGGAGGGGTGCTGCTATTGGACAAGGAGACTCGCCGCAGCCTTTTTTATGCTCATGTGCCTATGGCTCATTCAGCAGAGTTGCTCCCCGGAGAGAAGATTGCGGTGGCACTCTCTACGCATCCACAGGGAAATAGCATTGAATTGTATGACATAAATCGTTCCGACAGATGCCTTTTCCGCGATAGCCTTTATTCCGGACATGGCGTGGTATGGATGGAGGCGGAACAGAAATTATATGCCTTGGGCTATGATGAACTTCGTGCCTACACCTTTGGCAAAAAGAGTGAGGACTCTTTGTCGCTTACCCTCGTGCAGACATGGAGCCTCCCTTCTGAGGGTGGACATGATTTGATTTCAATAGGTGGTAATGAATTATTGGTCAGCACGCACGAACATGTTTACCTATTTGATACAGGAAAACAGGCCTTCACTCCTTTTGCTCCTTTGGCTGATGTGAAAAATGTCAAGTCTGCCAATTATGATAAAGGGCAAGATAGACTTGTATATACCAAGGCTGAAATCAGTTGGTGGACACATCATGTTTATATTCGTGAAAAGGGACATGAAAGCCATTTTGAGGTAGATAGTGTACGTCTCTATAAAGTCCGTCCGTGGAAGTAATCTTATATCTGTTTGCATGCTGTTCCGGCGAATTTTAAAGAGGATCGGGACAGCATGTTTTCATAGATTTAACATAGATGAATAACGTATGGGGAATGGTTCGTACTTCGGCGAGGATTATTACGGACATCTTTTGGTTTGGATTCGTGAAATTCACCCCAAAGCAGGCATCATTCATCAGGCATTTGGCGGTCTTTTCATCTAAAGTCGCAAAAAACTTCCAAAAACTTCCAAAAACTTCCCCCCTATTTTTCAAAATGCGCAAATCGCCCGAAATCGAGCCGTATCGGTTTGGATTACAATGTTATACATGGAAAATTAAAGTTGATTTTTAGACGTTTTTGCGCATTTCGAGAGGCCACTTTATGACATCTTGAAACTTTCCGGATTTGCGGTTTCCATGCCTCCTTGGAGATGGCACGGGCGAGGTGTCCCCTTGCCGGAATGCCCGTCCGATTTCTTCGTCCGTGTACCGGTTCTGCCGCTCCTTCCGGGTCAGCCCGAGGCCCCACTCCGTGCCCGGATGGGTGTAATGTATGGAATCGTTGGGGACATTCGTCCGCTTTTTCGGGGAAGTGCGGGCCGGCATGAATGCGGCATCTTCGAAAGGTGTCCGACCGGTTTTCCGTCCCTCCGCTGGGCATTTTCCGGGCATTGCCGACGTGTCATAAAGTGGCCTCTCGAAATGCGCAAAAACGGGGTTTTTGACGACTTTTTCAATCGCATTAACAAAGTGAATAGCAATTGTTTAACTGTCGATTTTTCCCTGATTTGCACATTTTGAAAAATAGGGGGGAAGTTTTTGGAAGTTTTTGGAAGTTTTTTGTGATCCGGGAGGTTTTTCTTCCCTGATATCTCCCCATTGGATTACGCCCCCGATGGGGAACAAATGTCAAAAAGCCCGTTACCTTTTCGGAAAAAGGCCGTGGGGTTTTGGGAAAAACATGGCGGCGAGACCGCAATCCTGTTTAGTCCAGCCAAGGGGCGGGATTCAACTTCGTCTTCTCTTTCCAAAGCTGAAAATGCAAAATCGTGGCATTCCCGTTGTCCGGGTCGGAATATATCCTGCCGATGGCCTGCTTCGTGGATACCTTGTCTCCGGCCTTTACGTAGACCTGGCTCAGGTTGCTGTAGACCGTGAGATAGTTGCCATGGCGGATGATGACCGAATTGTTATATCCCGGGATTGTGAAAATGCGGGTGACTTCCCCTTTAAAGACCGCCCTCGCCTCGGCTCTGGCGGAAGTCTGGATATCGATCCCGTTGTTGTTTGTGCGGACATACTTCAAGTCCTGATGCTGCTGTTCCCCGAAAGGAACGACTATGGAATGAGAGCCTGTGACAGGATAAGGCAGCCTGCCTTTGTTGCCGGCAAAATTGTCAGACAGTTGTTTTTCCTCTTTCGTCATGGCATAGCCGCCTTTTACCTCCGCTTTTCTCCCAGCCTCGGAGGCAAGGGACGATGCGGCCTTCCCCTTTCCCCCTTTGTTGCCCGCTTTGGCCAACCGTTCTCTTTCCGCTTTGGCTTTGGCTTCCGCCTCCGCTATTTCCTTCGCTATTTGCTGTTCGATTAAACGGTTCAGCTGGTTGGCTTGTTCTTTTTTCCGTTTTATCAGAGCCTGAAGCTCTTTTTGTTTTTTGTTCAGGATGGCGATTTCCGCCTTATGTCCCTTTTCTTCCTGTTGCAAATTCTTCCGTTCTTCTTCCCGGTTCGCCAAGAGCTTGCTTTTTTCCTGGCGGGTGGATTCCAAATCTTTCTTCTTTTCTGCTATTTGGGCTTGCTTTGCGATGATTTCAGATCCTTGCCTTCTTTGCCAGCTTGCATATTCGTGCAGGTATCTGATGCGGCGCAAAGATTGGGAGAAACTCTCGGCCGACAGAATGAACAGCAGGCGGTCTTGGGACGTTTGTCTCCTGTATATGTTTTGCAGGGATTTGCCATAATTGGCCTGTTTTGTTCTCAATTCCGATTCCAATTGGGAAATCTGCGTGCCCATGTCGCTGATTTGACGATCCATCGCGCCCATTTCTTCTTCCAGCAAGTGGATGACTTTTTTCCGGGATAAGATCTGTTGCGACAGTAGATTCAGCCTTTTCAGCCTGTCTTTGGTCGTCGCTTGGGTTTGGCTTAGTATTTCATTTGTTTTCTTTATTTCCGCCAATGCTTCTTTCCGCTGTTTTTCCAATTCGCGGACACGGGCAGAGTTCTGGGAGGACAGGACTCTGAAAAAACAGAGGAATATGATTAACCAAACGTATTTCATTTTTATCTTGTTGTGATTGCTTTAAAAATCTGCGCAAGGGTGATGCGTTTATACTTCGCCGGAATGGTAAAATCCATGTTAAGCGGGCGGTCCAACTGGATGCGCGAGTATGATATGTCCAGGTTGCCTTGGTTGGATTCACCTTTCAGGAAAGAGACTTCCATCTTGCATGGGAACAAATACGAGGATGCGACCGTTTGGAAGTTGCCGTAGTTCCATGCCAGCTCATATGTCTCGGCAGGATCGGAAATTTGCGTCGCCAACAATTTTTCCTCGCTGTCCGCCTTAAACGCATATCGCAGTCCAGTGTTGTCTTCCGTGTGCAGCCAGGTGAACCATTCCTTGCGTTCAAGTTTGAAATGCTTGTAGAGGGAACTGTCCGTCTTCTTGTAGCCGGGGACAAACAGCTGGTTGATGAAAAGGGCTTGCAGGTTATAGAAGTTGAAGTCGAGGCGGAGTTGCCCTTTCAGGCTGCCGTATTCTTCGGCGACATACCTTTTGTTGATCCTGTCCATTATCTTGATGCTGTCTTTGTTCAGCTCGATACGGAACACTTCAATCCCTAATAACGGTTGAATGGACAATTGCAACGCGCTGTCTTTTACCAATCTCATCTCCATGCGAGAGCTCATTTCCTTGCCAGGCAATTGCAAATCCACATTCAGTTTTGCTGACAACGAATGGAACTTGGCCTCATGCTGCTGCATGGACGCTATAAAATCATGCATCTCTTTTATATTCGCCTTTCCAGTGCCCGATTGGACATCCTTGCTTTTACAGCCATTCAGGAAAAGCAGCAATGCGATGAATGGCATCCAAAACAAAAACCTTTTCATTCCCCTTTCCCCGTATTATTTTCTATGTATTTCCCTTTCGTTATCTTTTCGTCCAGGATGGTAGACTCTTTCCCCATTTCTTTCGCTTTTTTCCATTGCTCGACGGCCTTTTCCTTTTCCCCGCTCATGAACAGGATATCCCCATAATGCTCCACCAGCTCGGCATTGCTCGTCTTGTCTTTGGACAAGGCATTTTCGATATAAATCTTCGCCAGCGAATAGTTCCCTTCCATAAAGAACACCCAGGCGTAAGTATCGAGATAGGTAGCATTGTCCGGCTCCAGTTTTATGCATAAAGCGGCCATCCGTTCAGCTTTCTTCAGATCTTTTTTGTCGAGCGTAAGGAAATAGCTGTAGTTGTTGAGGACGAAAGTATTGTTCTCGTTATACTTCAATGCTTCGTCGTAGGCTTTGTACGTCTCTTCCATGTTTCCCAATTGGTAATACACGTCTCCTATTTGTCCATAGAAGTTCGATTTCATGACGCGGTTTTCTTCGGGGACTACCTTTAAGCCGGTGCGATAGACATCCAATGTCTTCTGGTACTCTTTCTCCTGGAAATAACCAATCCCCATGTAAAAGTAATATTCCGGGGATTCCGGGAACAGCTGTATACATTTTTCGCATATCCGGATGACTTCCTTGGTATCCTCTTCTTTCAGGGCCAAGTTCAACAATTGTTGCCATGCGGGTTCATTGTCGGGCGCCATTTCAGTAACCAATTGGAACTGCAATTTGGCTTCGTCCTGCTTCCCTTCGGCTTGCAACAAGCCGCCATACATCATTTTTAATTCGGTGTCTTCGGGATGCTGCTCTAATAGAGTCAAGAACAACAAATCCGCCTTGGCCAAGCCCTGCTGTGTCTGCTGCAAACGCTGGATATAACGGGAAAGGATGGCGACCTTGGTGTCTATGTCCAATTCCTCATTCGCCAGTGCCGCCCTGATTTCATTTTCCGAAGCCTCTTTGTCGCCGACCGCATCATAATAATTCGCCATTGAGACGATGTAGCGAGGGTCGTTGGGGTCTATCCCGTGCGCTTTCTGGTAGCAGGCATGCGCTTTCTCGTTATCCTTGTTTTCCAAATACAAGTCCCCCAACAAAAGTTGGTAATGGGCGTTCATGGGGTATTTGTCCGCCAATGCAATAATTTCATCGAATGCTTTCTCATGCTGCCCGATAGACTGGTAAAGCTTGAATTTCTGCATGGACAATGTTTCGTTCATGCCCATGCTTGCCTCCAGCTTGTCGTAGGCCTTGATGGCCTCGTCGATATCCCCCTTCTGGGTCATGGCTTCTGCCAGGTAATAATACAATTCGATTTTGTCGGGATGCCTGTCGGCCAACTTCTGATAAGATTCCGCCGCTTCGCCGTACATGCCCATGTTCCGTTCCAGTCCTGCCAACGTAATGCAATAGGTGAAATTGTCCGGGCTGTGTTCTACGGCCTTTTTCATCATCTCGATGGCCTTCTCCGGCCGCTTCCGTTGCATCTGGAACATGGCAAGCTCATAAAGGACGGCGGACGAGGTGGAGTCCAGCTCATAGCAATATGAGAACATGTCGAATGCGGCATCGTATTTGCCTTCGGTCTTTAATTTCGCTCCTTCGTAATAGAAGTAGTCGAATTTGCGTTGCCCTGCTTGTGTCAATCCGTTTGCCATCCCTTGGGTTTTGTTTCCGGGCGAAGCAAAAAGCGAAGGAAGGAACATGAAATAAGACGCCACTGCCGGCACAACCGATAGAAAATATAGAAAAGATTTACGTATGTCCATTTGTCGTCGATTTATTGTTTCCCTGTATGTCCGAAGCCCCCGGTTCCCCGTTCTGTCTCATCCAATGATTCAACGATTTGCCATTCCACCTGCTGGTACTGCGATACGACCATCTGGCATATCCTTTCGCCGTCATTTATGACAAAAGGCTCATTGGAGAGATTTACCATGATCACACCTATTTCGCCTCGGTAATCGGCATCTATCGTGCCGGGCGTGTTCAATAAGGTAATCCCGTGCTTGATGGCCAATCCGCTGCGGGGGCGGATTTGTGCCTCGTATCCTTCGGGAAGGGCTATATAGATCCCGGTGGATATGAGCTTGCGCTCCAGCGGTTTGAGCACTACGGGCTCTGTTAGATTGGCACGGATGTCCATCCCGGCTGACAGATTGGTTTGGTAAGCCGGCAACGGATGATGCGATTTGTTGATGATTCTGACTTTCATTGTCCTGGATAATTAAAGTTTAATCTTGCCAGTCTCCATTATCCTTGATAAGCTGGATTAATTTTTCGACGGCTTCTTCTTCCGGAATATTCCGTAATATGCACTCTTTTCCTTTGTAAAGGCTGATCTGGTTGCGACCGGCTCCGACATAGCCGTAGTCTGCGTCCGCCATTTCGCCCGGGCCGTTCACGATGCATCCCATGATGGCTATCTTCAGCCCTTTGAGATGGGAGGTGGCGGCTTTGATGCGTGCGATGGTCTTTTGGATGTCGTATAATGTGCGCCCGCAGCTTGGGCATGAGATATATTCTGTCTTGGAGATTCTCGCCTTGGCCGCTTGCAGGATTCCAAAGGCGGTCTCGTCGATTGCCGGTGATTCGATATGCCTGTCCTGAATCATGACACCTTCCCCGAAGCCGTCCAAGAGAAGTGCGCCTAAATCGGCCGCGGCCTTTAATTGCATGTCTTCTTTTTCTTTTTCCCTATACTCTCGATGAAGGATTACCGGCACGTCTATGTTTGCTTCCCATAGCTTGTGCAAGGCGGCCCGTTGCTCTCCGACGCCATTTTGATGGTATGTGCTTAAGATTACGACGGCGGCCTTGTCTTCTCGTATGATTGACAAAACATTGTCCGTCAAATCTTCATAGGTTAGGCGGATGAATTTGACTGGAGATTCGGCCCTCTTCATTTCTTCTGCTTCGGAGGCTATGAAGCAAGGGAATGCGTTAGGGCGGGGTTGCCAAAAAGGAGCATCGACTATCAACTTCAGGTGGTCGGGCAGATTGTCCGGGTTGTCCTGTCCGATATACAAATAGTCGGGCATATAATCGCGGTTGAACTCAAAATTGCCACCCTCCGAGCGATCTGAAATCACGACCGGTACGGAAGTGCCTCCTATGTCTTCTGCCATGCGGGTGTTCCGGCGGTCACAGGATGTGGGGTCGTATTGCCGGGCGGTCGATGCGATTATTCTTGGATGGCCTTTTCTTTCTTGGATATAGTCTACCAATTTTTGAGCGACAGGGATTTCTGCTTCGGGGTTTTCACTGAGAGAAACCCGGATCGTGTCGCCAATGCCATCGGCTAACAAAGCACCGATGCCAGCCGCGCTTTTTATGCGGCCGTCCTCACCGTCCCCGGCCTCGGTCACCCCTAAATGCAAGGGGAATCGCATGCACTCGTTCTCCATGGTCCGGACCAGCAGGCGAACGGTTTTTACCATGACGGCCGGATTGGAGGCTTTTATGGAAATAACCACATCCGTGAAATGTTCATCCACGCAAATGCGCAGGAACTCCATGCACGATTCCACCATTCCGCGGGGAGTGTCTCCATAGCGGCTCATGATCCGGTCCGAGAGCGAGCCGTGGTTTACGCCGATTCGTATAGCCGTGTGATGCTCTTTGCATATGTTCAGGAAAGGGACGAAGCGTTCCTTGATTTTCCGAACTTCCTGTGCGTACTCGCTGTCCGTGTATTCGCGGAAGCTGAAGGTTTTGATGCGGTCTACATAATTGCCCGGATTGATACGGACCTTTTCAACTTCGGTAGCCGCGGCATCCGCCGCTTTGGGGTTGAAATGAACATCTGCGATAAGAGGCGTCATATAGCCCTTTCCGTCCAATGCTTTGCGTATGTTGCCCAAATTGTGCGCTTCCCTTTCCCCCTGTGTGGTAAAACGCACGTATTCTGCTCCTGCTTGGATCATACGGATTGCCTGCTGGACGGCGGCATCTGTATCCATGGTCGAGACGTTCGCCATTGACTGGATGCGAATCGGGTTGTCGCCCCCCATCGGTGTGTTCCCTATGTGGACTTCGGAAGATTTGCGACGTTGGTAATTGAAATAATCCATCATATTCCTGGCAATTACTTATCCCTCGTGCCGGATTCGGAGATTGCTTGTCCCAAATCCGGCAGGGATAATACATTTAATTCGTTTTATATTTGAAAGAAACTTTAGCCAAGTCCTCATTCGCCTTGACGATTTTCTTCTTCAAATCCTCTTTGTATTGCGTTAGCTTGTCTTGCAATGCTTCATCTCCCACGGCAAGCATCTGGACTGCCAAGATACCTGCGTTCAGGGCGCCATTGATGCCGACCGTTGCCACCGGGATGCCTGGAGGCATCTGTACGATGGCCAACAGGGCATCCATCCCGCCCAACGTTGAGTTGATGGGGACACCGATGACAGGGACTGTCGTCATGGATGCGATGACGCCACATAGATGCGCGGCCATTCCTGCCGCGGCGATGATGACTTTGATTCCTCTTCCTTTCGCTTTTTTTGCGAACTGTTCCACTTCTTCCGGAGTACGATGGGCCGACAGCGCATGTATCTCGAATGGGATTTCCATTTCATCCAAGAACTTGGCGGCTTTTTCCATGACAGGCAGGTCCGATGTGC
>CALBYC010000123.1 GCA_937890135.1 uncultured Parabacteroides sp. | reverse complement strand
AAATAAAGATTCAGGAACTGTTTGCGGACGTATGGAAGGCCTATATGAAAAACCTTGATAAAAGTCAGATGCGTTTCCCGGCGTGAAGTTGCTGTGGGGATGTGTGGGATAGGGAATAGTATAAGCAAAAGCAGGAGGTAAACCGCAGACGTTTACCTCCTGCTATTAGGGATTGATTCTATTCTATTCTATTTGATTTCCCAAGTTTCGCCGCTACGTAAGAACTGATCCAATGTGCGGCACGGCATTTTCTCTTGTACCTCTTTTAATTGCGCATGGACAGATTCATCATAAGTCGGAGCATCCACATCGCGGATGATACCTAGTGCAACTGGCATATCGCCTCCCATCATAGCCAACATCATGTGTAGTGTATTGTCTTTGCAGTGAGCATCGTGTACCAATACGTCATCCAAAGTGTATCCATCTTGGCCGATTGTCACAGATTTCAGTTTCAACCCATCTAATACGATGCCCTTGTCGTTATTAGCACCGTAAATCATCTTTTCTCCATGGCGTAACATGATTGTACGGTCTGCACGGAACTCTTTGTCGACAATCTGCTTGTGAATGCCATTGTTGAAAATCATACAGTTAACCAGCACTTCGGTAACAGAAGCTCCTTTATGGCGGGCGGAAGCCGCTAATATTTCAGTTGTGTTCTTTAAGTCGACATCTATTGTACGAGCAAAGAAGTTACCGCGTGCTCCCAACGCCAATTCTGCAGGGATAAACGGATCCTCTACTGTTCCATAAGGAGAACTTTTGGATACGAAACCACGGTCGGACGTTGGCGAATATTGTCCTTTGGTCAAACCATAAATCTTGTTGTTGAACAATACAATGTTCAAGTCGATGTTACGGCGGACTGCATGGATAAAATGGTTACCACCGATAGCCAGGCAGTCTCCATCTCCTGTTACCAACCAAACGCTCAAGTCAGGGCGTGCCGTTTTTACACCTGTGGCGATAGCAGCGCCACGGCCGTGAATTGTATGGAAGCCATACGTATTCATATAATAAGGCAGGCGTGAAGAACAGCCGATACCAGAGATAACGGCCATATTATGTGGAGCGACACCTACTTCTGCCATTGCTTTATATAAACAGTTCAATACGGCGTGGTCACCACAACCTGGACACCAACGTACATACTGGTCGCTTTTATAATCTTGCGGTTGATATTTTAATTCTTCTGTTGCCATCTCTTATGCCTCCAATATTTTAGTAAATTCTTCAACCAGACGACCTACGATGAAAGGTTGTCCTTTGATACGGTCAAACTTGTACGGATTAAAGTCGCTGATCTTACTTCTCAAGTAGTTGGCAAATTGGCCATTGTTCTGTTCTGCTACAACTACCTTTTTGAAGCGTTTAAATACTTCTGCTGTATTTTTAGGCAGAGGATTGATATATTTGAAGTGGGCCAATGCTACTTTCTTGCCTTGTCCTCGCATGATTTCCATGGTCTCATACAAGTGTCCGTAAGTTCCGCCCCAACCCACAATCAACAAATCCGCATCTTGGTCGCCAACGACTTCCACTTCTGGGATACAATCAGCAATCTTGTCGATTTTAGCTTGACGAGCGCGGACCATGCGCTGGTGGTTCATCGGGTCGGTAGAGATAGCACTTGTTTCGAAATCCTTTTCCAGACCTCCTAAGCGGTGCGTGAAACCTTCTGTACCTGGGATTGCCCAATAACGAACCATTGTCTCCGGGTCTCTGAGGTAAGGTTTCCAAGGAGTCTCCCCTTTATAATTAGAAACATAATTCGGTTTGATTTCCGGGTATTTGTCCAAATCAGGCAAACGCCATGCGGTAGAACCATTTGCAATAAAGGCATCCGTTAACAAAATAACAGGTGTCATATGCTCGACGGCCAATTTGCCAGCCCAGAAGGCAGCATCGAAGCAGTCTGCCGGTGTGGCAGCTGACAAAACAACTGCCGGACATTCTCCGTTTCGTCCATATAATGCTTGCATCAGGTCGGTTTGCTCAGACTTGGTCGGCATACCTGTTGATGGACCACCACGCTGTACATCGATTACGACCAAAGGAATTTCTGCGATTACAGCTAAGCCGATGGCTTCACTCTTCAATGCCAAACCTGGACCGGAAGTGGAAGTTGCAGCCAAACAGCCTGCAAAGCTGGCACCTATGGCAGTACAAACTCCTGCGATTTCGTCTTCCGCTTGGACTGTGATGACACCTAAGTCTTTGCGTTTTGACAATTCATGAAGGATGTCGGTCGCCGGGGTGATAGGATAACTGCCCAAGAACAGGCGCAAGCCTGCTTTTTCGGCGGCAGCAATCAAACCGTAAGAAGTGGCTTTATTGCCATTTACATCCATATATGTGCCCGGTTCAGCTTTCTTGCTTTCAATGCGGTAAGTCGAAACGGAAGCATGTATGTTGTGCCCATAATTGTATCCGTCAGTCAGTGCCTTGATGTTAGCCTGCGCGATGGCTGGTTTCTTGGCAAACTTATTCTGCAACATGTGCATAGCTTCTTCCAACGGACGTTCGAACAACCAGCAAACCAATCCTAATGCAAACATGTTCTTGCAACGGAGCGCCGATTTGTTATCCAATCCAAATTCAGCCAATCCTTCTTTCACCATGCTGGAAATAGGAGCAGCAACGACTTGTACTTGGGTCAATCCTAATTCTTTGAAGGGATCGTCAGTCGTGTAAAGAGCTTTCTCCAAATCGCTTTTCTTGAACGAGTCTGTATCAATCAAAACGATGGCATTGGGTTTTAGGTTCTTGACGTTAACTTTCAATGCCGCAGGATTCATCGCCACTAAAACATCGGCTTTGTCTCCTGGAGTCAAGATTTTTTTTGATCCCAAATGAACTTGGAATCCGGAAACACCGCTCAATGTGCCT
>CALBYC010000122.1 GCA_937890135.1 uncultured Parabacteroides sp. | reverse complement strand
TTCATCTTATATTCCTGACCGGCGAAACGATAGGTGTCAGGAGCGGGCATGCCTTCATAATATGGTTCGATAATCAGATGAACCTCGCCAAACTGCCCGGCTCCCCCGGATTGTTTTTTATGCCGGTAATCGGCGCGTGCAGCCTTGGTGATGGTTTCGCGATACGGAATCTTCGGTTCCAAGAACTCGATAGGCAATTTGTCATTGTTCTCGATTCTCCACTTCAACGTGCGCAGATGGAATTCACCCTGACCGGAAACTATCGTTTGTTTTAATTCCTTGGATTGTTCAATGACCCAAGTCGGATCTTCCTCGCGCATGCGGGCCAATATTTCCATCATCTTTTCAGCATCTGCTTCATTGACGGGCTTGATGGCGCGGCGATATTTCGGGTCCGGATATTTGATAAAATCGAACCGGTAGTCACAACCTTTGCCATTCAACGTGTTTCCTCTACGCACGTCCTTCAGTTTCACTGTCGCTCCGATATCACCGGCTACCATCTCCGGCACCTCGATGCGAGTCTGTCCGTCGGTGACGAACAACTGCGCTATGCGTTCTTTTGAACCTCGGTCAGCATTCAGCAAATCATCGCCCGATTTCACTTTCCCGGAAATCACTTTGAAGTAAGATACCTGACCGATATGAGGTTCAACCGTGGTTTTGAAGAAGAAAAGGCTGGTCGGCCCGTCCGCCACGGGAGTAACTTCCACCCCGTCCGTCGTGACCGGGCGCGGCATTTTATCCGTGCAAGGAACGACATTGCCCAAGAACTCCAAGGTACGGCGCACGCACATGTCACGGCCCGAGCAGACACAGAACACGGGGAACATGTCGCGGGTCACCAATCCCGCACGGATGCCGGCACGCATATCGTCCTCGCTCAATGTCCCTTCTTCAAAGAATTTCTCCATTAACACATCGTCATGTTCTGCAGCCGCTTCGACCAACGCCCTGTGCAATTCCATGGCTTTCTCCATCTCTTCTGCAGGAATATCCAGCACATCGGGCACACCGCCTTCGGGTTTCCACCGATACATTTTCATTTTCAACACATCGACTACCGCGTTAAATGAAGTCCCGCAAGATATAGGATATTGGATCTGCACGACCCGGCTTCCCCATCGGTCACGCAATTGTGCGACTGTTCCGTCATAATCAGCCTTGTCATTGTCCAATTGGTTTACCACGAAAATAACAGGTTTATGGAATTGTTCCGTATAACGGAACTGATTAATGGTCCCTACTTCCACCCCATATTGGGCATTCAATACCATCAAAGCAGTGTCCGTAACATTCAAAGCAGAAACAGCACCACCGATAAAGTCATCAGAACCCGGGCAATCTATAAAATTCAATTTACGGCCTTGCCACTCGACACTGAAAACGGTCGAGAACACAGAGTATCCATATTCTTTTTCAACCGGGAAATAGTCACACACGGTATTTTTGTTTTCAACGCTGCCGCGACGTTTTATCACTCCACCCTCGTAAAGCATAGCTTCAGCGAGAGTGGTTTTCCCAGAACCAGAACTACCCAATATTGAAATGTTCTTGATTTCGTTCGTTTGATATACTTTCATATTGACATCAGGTATTAAAAGGTAACACAATGTTTTTCACATTCCCCGTTTTTGAGGTTTGCGACCGCAAAATAGTAATAGATATCATGTCTACCAACTTTTCTCCTATGTTTGACAAACATGTTTTTCAACATCAACCAAATAAATGCTAAAGAATGTGGATATTCTTATTAATTTTGCTTCTGATTTTTAATTGAAGTTCACAATAAAGACTGATTAATTATGGCCGGACTTTACATCCATGTCCCGTTTTGTACGAAACGATGCCTTTATTGCGATTTTTATTCCAACACGGACATGTCTTACAAGAAATCTTACGTAGAGTCCTTGTTAAGAGAAATGGAACATCGCAATACGTATTTAGATGAACCCCTTGAAACTATTTATTTCGGAGGAGGAACGCCATCCCAGCTCGGCAAGGATGAATTATGTGCCATCTTTGAAGGCATCTACCATTTTTTCGCCCTATCCGAGGGCATGGAAGTAACTATAGAGGCCAACCCCGACGACCTGAATCCCCGGTATGTATCCGAACTCGCCAGTCTCCCTGTCAATCGGGTGAGCATGGGCATACAGAGTTTCGATGATGCCGACTTGAAATTCTTAAACCGCCGCCATAACGGAGCGAAAGCGATAGAAGCCGTCAGTTTATTAAAAGAAGCAGGCATCGAGAACATCAGCATCGACCTGATTTACGGGTTGCCCGGACAAACAATCGACAAATGGGAGCAAAACATAGAAAAGGCACTGGAGTTGGATGTCCCACACATTTCCGCATACCATCTAATTTATGAAGAAGGTACAGTTTTATGCCGTTTACTCGAAGAAGGAAGAATCACGCCAGTTGACGAAGAGTCCAGCCTACGTTTCTTCTCCTTGCTGCGGCACAAATTGATGCAAGCAGGCTACGAACATTATGAGATTTCCAATTTTGCAAAACCCGGCCTTTATTCCCGCCATAACAGTTCATACTGGAGAGGCATCTGTTATTTGGGGTTGGGCCCATCCGCACATTCTTACAACGGGAAAGAACGGGAATGGAATCCGCCCTCACTTAAACGATGGATGAAGGGGATAGAATCGGGCAAACCCGAAATAGAGTACGAACAACTGAGCTTGGACACACAATACAATGACTACATCGTAACGCGCCTTCGCACCATGTGGGGCGTCGACATAGAAGAAATAAAAGAGTTGTTCGGTGAAGAGCGGCAAACTTATTTGCTCCAAATGGCAAAACCTCATTTAGAACAAGGGAAGCTCAAGCAAGAAAAGGGGAAGCTCATCCTGACTGAGGCTGGCATTTTTGTTTCCGATGGCATCATGAGCGACTTATTATGGGTATAATCAGAAAGGATATCCGATGGCCAAATGTATGCCCAGCGCATCCTTGAACTTCGGTATATTGTAATATCCTTTTTTACCCGTATCGTATGGTATGTGCAAGCCTATGCCACAATCCAACCTGACGACTATGAAATCCATATCATAACGTATGCCAAAGCCTGTGCCTAATGCCAAGTCCTTCAAGAACCTGCCCCATTTCATCTGTCCCCCTGGCCGTTGGGAGTCATTGTTTATTAGCCAAATATTCCCAGCATCCAAGAATGTCGCTCCGTATAAATCCCCCAATATAGGGAAGCGGTATTCGATATTCGCCTCAAATTTCAAATCTCCGGTCTGATCTATATAGCCATAACGGTTGTCCGGATTAGGTTGGAAACGTCCCGGTCCCACACTACGGATAGTAAAAGCCCGCAGGCTGTTAGCTCCCCCAATGTAAAATTGCTCGCTGTAAGGGGTCGTATGGTTTTCCGCATTCCCATACCCATATATCACGCCAGCGCTCAAGCGTCCTACCAAGTTATGTCCTTTTTTTGTCAACATCCGGTTGTAACGTATTTCCGAACTTACTTTTATAAATTGGGAAAATACATTTCCTAAGAATTTCTTATTTTCATTCCCCAAACCTTTCCCCATCATCGCATAGAACAGGCTCATGATATTGCCGGATTGCGTGACAGAAGTTTGCCACCAAACATGATGCTCTTTGCTTTCCACCGGGGAATCATCATAAGTATAAGTATAACTGACCGCAGGAATGAACTGGTCTTTCAAGCTTAAATAAAGAGCTTTGTTGGCATCAGCTATAGAATCAAACGTGGCCGTAGTATGCTGCAATTTGTTATATGTCAACCTGAAAGGTGTGACGGAGTGATGGCTGGTCTCCGAACTTTGAAAATCCAAAGTGGCATTTCCTCCAAATGACAGCAACTTGAAGAACTTAGCCCGGTTCATTTGGTCTATGTTTATCCGGAATGTTGTACTGGACGGATATTGCAGGTTTCTTTTCAAATATCCGGGGAAAAGCAATTGGGGCAAAGTCAAAGTGCTGCTTGCCCCTAATTCCCAACTATTCATCAAAGCAGATTTGCCAACGACACGCCTGTTGCCCGATTGCCACTCATAGGAACCTTTTAACTGCACGCCAAATGTTTCTCCGCCACCAAAAACATTATTCTTTGTCACGCTGAACACTGCCCCCGGTCCTGTTTGGTCATTGCTTTTGGTTGTCACATTAAATTCCAACTCACCATCCAAAGGCAAGTCGAAAGCCGAGTTAATCAATAAATCCAAGGTATCGCACCGTCTGCTCGAATCTCGCGGAGTAAACTGCATCTCGCTGTACTTGAATATCCCTAAACGGGAAAGATTCGTTTGCATCAATTCCTCTTTAGAGCTGGAATAACGATCGCCTCGACGGAAAGGAATCTTTCGATACAATACAGCAGGGCGTACTTTTAATTTTTTATCATAAAGGATATCAATCCCCTTATAATGAATCGTATCGCCAAGCGGTACAGGGCTATACTCATTCAACGCAACCGTTATATTCCCTATTTTCCATGGGCGCAACGCCACCAAAGGAAGCGTTTCCGACGGGACAACTTTTAACCACACTTTTCCTGGAACTTTGAAAGTATCTGCTTTGTAAGTCACATATTCAGGCCGGAAGTAATAAAAGCCGTTGTTTCGCATAGTCATATAAATCCTTTGTCTCTCGGCCTCCAATTGAACGACATTGAAATTATCGCCTTTGTGTATCAGCGATTTCCTCGTCTCCATCCGTATGACAGTATCGCGCTGCTGGCGGCGACGAGGATACAGAATGGAGTCAATCGTATAGGGACTTCCCATTGTCACGTCATAACGGACCTTCGCTTGTTTCGAATCTTTCGCATGGGGCACCAGCTCATAAGAAGCATCACCTTGGAAATAGCCATATTCCTTTAATAAATTCCGGGCCACCCTGACTCGCACTTCCGGATTTGCATTTGTCATTAAAACGGGCTTGGTTGCTAAAGCTTCAAAAAGCCATTTACCCACTTTCCCTTCTTTATGCACCAGCGCATTATACATCCACAACCCAAACGGGAAAGGCAAACGGACGGTAGAACTCCCCAACAATGCATTGTTGGGAGGATAATCAAGTGCCGCTTGTATCTCTTCAAGCGCATCTTCACCAGCCTTCGTTGAATCCATGCCATGAATTACCACTTTGTCTATGCCCGTATATAATATTTCATCTTCCGGCAAGTTTTTAGTGACCGAGCAAGAAAACATCACGGCAAGCAAAAGCAACGCCATCAACCCATCAATTCTTCCCTTCATCTTTTTCCTCCTCATCATCCTTTTCCGGTTTTATTTTTTTTGTCTTTTTAAAAATAAACAATTCACGAAGACGATCCATCTTCTTATGCAGTACGACACCCACACCCGTCTCTATCAATTCCCCTTCCAACAGGCTTTCATAATCTTTATTATGGAAAAGCTTGACATAACGTGCGCCGCTCGGATCCAACCTATATTCCACTGATACATTATCAATAAACGGTTGAGCTTGGCCTTGGTTTATGTCTGCTCCCGTGGATATACGTCCACCCAGCACTATACGAATACGGTCGTTATAAAAACGCTTAGCAAAACGGAACGAATAATCTGTCCGCTTTCCTCCGCTCTCGGCATTATCATAGCTTTCCATCCCCAAATTAATATCAACGGTCTTCAAAGCACTCCCTGCGATATTATTTATTTCATTCTGTAAAAAACTATTCAAAGCAGCACCCATGTCCAAATTCGTCTTTCCCGTTGTTGTTCCTCCACCTAAATACATCCCCGTCACCAACATGCTGACAGCTTGTTTTGACAATTCCTCATCCCCCATACGAGCCAGCTGCTCTTGTACAGAAGCATCTTCCGGAGCTTGCAGTATGAACTTCAACCCCAAGTTCTCCAAAGTCTGTGTTAACTGGATGCCCACATCAAAATTGACCATTCTTGAGCTATTATCATCCAAAACAGCAGATGTACGTACTCTTTCGGTCGCCGTGATATCCATGCTCGGATTCATCATATCTCCAGTCCATTGCACATAGCTGCCTTCTTGCACATTAAACTCTTTCAGGGGGATAACTGGCAGTGTATATTTAATTGTCCCATTAGTCAATGTGTAACGGCCATTCAATAACATATTTCCCAACGGGGTATACTGGAACGACAAATCCCCCCCGCCTTCCAACTTCACACGGTTGGATTGGTCGGGGGTCAAGTCTGCATTTATCTGCACGGATTGATCTATATGTATGGTCATAAGCATGTCCAATCCGCTCAAAGGCAGCATGGAGTAATTGCGCTTCCTCGCCAGGATAGTATCTTCGTCAAATGACGTAAACGAAACCAAACCAGACAACCTATCTTGAACAGTAAGCGGAGAATCTTGCAAAACGTATGTAAAATTAGTCCCGCCCAGCAGTTGCAAATCACCACGCATCCTCAAAGCATTCAATGGCCCCTTGACTGTCGAGTCCCAGTTTACAAACATTCTGCCGTATACCCAACTCTGCTTCGTCCGTTTTGCATCAAGAAGTTGCATATTCTGCGCATTTAATTTCAGGTCTGCTGTCATATTGGACATATCATGGAAGTCAACCGTCCCATCTATGACAAAGGGGTTATCGCCCGAAGCAAACAATTTATATTTGTCAAACCATATTTTCCTGTCGTGTATTCCGACCTCTTTCGAATCAAATCGGACAGTGGTATTCGCCATCTCCACAAACATATTGGCTGAATCCATTCGCAAATGACCTTGTATGTCGGGATTCCCTGCCGTACCTTCCACCGACACTTTCCCCGATAGCACGCCATTCAGTTCTGCCATATTCCCGGGAATAAAAGGATTCAACATGCCCAATGGCATCTCCAATACTGATAAATCGCCCATAATACTGTCTTCCTTTCCTCCGGAATAATGTAAAGAAGATTGCATGATTTCTTGCGTATCCCGGAAAAAGTGCATATCGAATTGATGTTCATTCTCCGCCAAAGGCAAATAGACGGTACTGAGCAACAAATCCCCCACCCTTTTTCCTTCGTAATGCAATGAGTCGATATTGAACCCGGCCGTCATGGTAAAAGAGCTGTCTGAAGGCATGTACTGGAAATCGGCATTAAACATTCCCGACACACTTGGCAAATAAGAAGAGAAACCTTTGGCTATATCTTTCAAACTGATTTGTCCCAATGCGGCATTAATATGATTTAAGCCACTGTCCACGTTCTCACTTTTAATCTCCAGAAAAGCCCCATGTTCGCCCTTCAATTCAAAATTCGCATCCAAGTTATTCCTATCCTGAATTCGGATATAATTGTCCGGATTCAACGTGCAATTGCTAAAAGCCAGAATGGGATTTCGGGGGAAGAAATGGGCAGAAAGGCCTCCGGTTTTTTCTTTCTCCACATTTACTCCCATCAGTACTCCGGTATTGCCTTTCCCATCTTGCATTTTCAACAAAGCATCAAACGAACGAGGCTTTAGCTGTCCAGATAAATTCAAGGCAAACGGGTCTTGCCTCTTGAACTTACGCTTGACCACGTCCGCATCGTAAAACAAACGCCCAACCGAATCCTCGGCAATCTTCATCTTCATGGTATCAAGCAAGAAAGTGTCGCGCAAGAAATTATGCACATGCGCTTGCAAGCCGACACCCGTCTCCGGGGAAGCATAAGCATCCACTTGCATTTCTTTAAATCCCATATAATGTAGTTGCAAGAAATTATAGATAGGATTGTCCCTCTTCGCCGTCAGCTGCACATGCGTTTGCGGCAACAAAGAACGTATTTTGCTTAAATAGATGACCGAATCCTGCAACAGTTGGCGGGATAATTCATCCGACACTTCATTCCATCGTTTGCTCAGCCGTTTCGGACCCATGTTGCCATTCAGCTTCAGTTCCATGTCGCCTGCATGGAAAGAAACGAAAGTGGAATCATCACTTGTCCTTGTTTTCAACACCAATGTTTTCGGACGGGAGATTCCTTTAGAAGTCGTCAACTCCCAGTTGCCCAAAGTCAAATCAGCATCGTACTTTTCTTTCATATCCGTTTCTGCCTCGGCAAATATCTGGAAAGACATGCTTAGCGGGACATTGCTTATATGCAAGGATTCAAAATCCACATGCTGCATGTCAGCGACCAACATAGCCTTACATCTTTCTTTCTTCAAGATTGCATTCAACGAAACGTCCATCTTAATCAATGGATAACGGCTGACTAAGTCAAACAACAAATTATTTTCTTTTAATGTGCCTTTCACGGATATGTCAGAAACGGACGTAGCCCCATAGCGTAAATCAGAAATGGCTCCTCCCAACTTAGCCCATGACAACGTGTCAAACACGTTCAAGCCCTGCCCGTCAGCTTCAAACTTTGCATTCATCCAATACAGGGAATCTTTGGGCATAAAATGAATAGGCTCCAAACTATCTATGTCAAACCGCACTTTGTAACGTTCGTCATGCTGGTCGAAAGCGCCAGACAAACGGACTTTGCCATCGCCATCCCTGAAAAGCAAATCTGCCTTAAACTGTTTCCTGCGCACTTTAGCCTCTCCCGTAAGGGACATGTTTCGAGGAATACTCCAATTTTGCTTCGTTTCATCCGGAAGATAGTCCAACAAGAAATCCAAATTGCCTAAACGGGCATCCAAGCTCAAAGCGGCTTCCCGCCGGTCCAATTCTTGCAACCAAGTTCCATTTCCATTCAAGGATATGTCTATCGCACCTGGCAAATGCACCTCGGCCTTCTCTAAATCCAACTTTTTCAAATTTCCCGCTGCACTGACATAGAGTGCCATGTCTTCTTCCGGATAAGAACGGACAAAGGATTCCGGCATATCACCCAACAATGCCAACACGTCTCTTTTTCCGGCTCTCCCATCGACCTGTATGTCAATCTTGCCCTTCGGATGTTTGTTGAAAGCAGCATAGGGTATCGCCACTTTCATGTCAACAGAAGAATAAGGCGTAAGCAATTTCAATTCAGGAATTTTAAAGTGAGTGCTATCCCCTCTCACCTTCCCTCGGAATTGTGCCACCTCCAATCCGGAGCGTTCTTTTAACTCGAAGCGACCAATGTCTACCCCCAACTCCTTATCGCTATATAACAAGGAGCCCAATGAGACGTTGACATCCGACAGAGCGATATGGGAAGGATCCAGCCCCGACATCGCAGCCTGCAAACCAGCATCATAACGGAAAGAAGAGCGTGACAATATAAAGGATTTGGCAACATAACGGGCGTTTCCCAAATCCACTTTTCCACCTCGCAACTTAGCTTCCTGTATGAATCCTGCCGCACGCACGAGTCCTTGAGGGATTTGCAAGGCAATAGCCACTCTGTTCAAATCTATTTTATCCAGGTTCAACGACCAATTCAGCGGCTGGCTCGTCACCGTGTCCGAGCGAGATGTAGTATCGGTGATAAGCAATGTCAAAGCAGCATCTGATAAATCAAGCTTATTCAAAGTGGCTTTTTCAGAAGAAAAACTGATTCGGTCCGCCTTGGCAAAAGCAGACTCCACCTCTCCCTTCAAGACCATTCCATCCATCAAATTGCCGGTATTCAATTTCAGTTCCTTCAAACCGACAGATTCGACCAATAATTCTTTGCTTAGCAACGGCCATGGCCTTATTTGCAAATTCAATTCCTTCAAAGAAAATAATGTATCAGAAGGGAGAGAATCTTGCCAAACCAACAGCCCTTGTACTCTCAACCGTATCGGAAATGAAAGACGGATTCGTTCCAGCCGTATGCGCATGCCGGTAACATCGCTTGCATACTGCATAGCTTTTCTCACAGCAAAATCCTGGAAAGAAGGGATGTACAGCAAAAGCGACACAAACATAGCCAGCATGGTTGGTATCGCTAAAAAAATCCCTATCCGCTTAATCCACGTTTTCATACATAAACAATAAAGAGTTCTATGCAAAGATAATGCAAAGCTTGATTTTTCTTATAAAAACAATCCGGCAAACCAAATAGTTTGTTTTATTTTGCGCCCAAAACAAGCATCATTCATCATGGACATGAACAAAAAAAGTCAGTATTGGTTTTTATTCTTCAAGGACAAACTATTGCTAAAGAAAGGAAAAGACAACCAGTATGCCATCCCGTTCGGGGAGCAACCCCCGGCTCCCATCAAAAGTTCTTTTGAAGTCATCTTCTCTCCGGACATACCCGCTCAAGCGGCATCCATGGATGATGACTATCCGGAAAACGAACAATATGCGCAAGTCGGGCTAAGGGCAAGCTGGGACTATTTGCCAAGGGAATGGTACAAACGTGCCGGCAAGGCCCATCAGTTGGTCCATTGGGACCGCAACAGCCGATATTGTCCAGCTTGCGGTACTCCCATGGCTTGGCACACACACATCAGCAAATATTGTCCGAAGTGCAAAAAAGAAACATTCCCCGTCATTTCCCCCGCAATCATTGTTTTAATTCGCAAGGGAGACGAAGTGCTGCTGGTCCATGCCCGCAACTTCAAAGGAAGTTTCCATGGATTAGTAGCCGGTTTCTTGGAAGTCGGGGAAACTTTGGAACAATGCATCCAACGTGAAGTCATGGAAGAGACCAGCCTGTCCATCAACCATATCAGCTATTTTGGAAGCCAGCCATGGCCCTACCCGAGCGGCATCATGATAGGTTTTTTTGCAGATTATGTAAGCGGCGAGATAAAACTCCAAGATGACGAGCTCAGCGCCGGGGCTTTTTTCTCCAGAGACAATTTGCCGGAGCTGCCCAGCAAACTAAGCATTGCGCGCCGGATGATCGAATGGTGGAAGAACGGGGAGAAGGGAGAAAAGCCGGAATTTTAGTTTTCTGACCGAACCCGCATTTATGGCTTATCCGGGAAAGTTCGGTGTCCTTTATTTCGTGCATTTTGGACAAAACCCCCGTTTTGCGACACAAATCGTCCGTTAAACGGTACATTTTTTGCACATAAGCGAAATAAATGTGTCAAATAATTTGTTTATATGCATAACTATTCTTTAATTTGCAACGTAAAAATGCAGGATAAAGTGCCTTATTTATATATCATAGCGGGTTGCAACGGAGCAGGGAAGACGACTGCGTCGTTCACGATTCTGCCGGAAATGCTAAAATGTAAGGAGTTCGTTAATTCCGATGAGATAGCAAAAGGCCTATCTCCCTTTAATGCCGATAGCATAGCTGTTGCAGTTGAGGCAAGCCGCATCATGTATAAACGAATTAAAGAACTTATCGCATCTGGTGAAACATTTGCGATGGAAACGACTTTGGCGACAAGGTCTGTAGCCAATTTAATTAAGGAGGCCCAAAAGGAAGGTTATTACGTGACGTTGTTGTACTTTTGGTTAAACACGCCCGAGCTGGCCATAGCAAGAGTGAGGCAACGGGTAGCGGCCGGAGGCCATAACATCCCGGAAAAAACAATCCGGAGAAGATATGAGGCCGGGATACATAATCTTTTCGAATTATATCTTCCTATTTGTGATTACTGGATGATTACAGACAATTCTTTGTCGCCTATGGAAGTAATAGCCAAAGGCTTCAAGAATGACAAATTAGAGATATTTAATCAGGTTATTTACAAAAAACTTGAAAATCATGACTGATAAAGAACTTAGAGAATTTGAGGAAAACATAGTCAAGGGAGCAAACGTGGCATTTCAGCGTTTGGTCAATCAAAAGAAGAAAGAAAACGGCGAATTGATCTTTTCCCGCAACGGACATGTTTTCAGAGTCAAGGCTTCAGATTTTGACGACAGCTGCATGTTCTGATTTTTCCTCAGTCGATATATTCTCTTAATCAAAAGAAACACTACTTAATTTGATAGAGGTTGCCTCCATGCCCAATGGAGGGCAACCTCTTTTTATTTGCGGGCAAACAACGATTCGCCGTATTTTTGGCAAAAAGAATCAGGACGAGGGATTAAAATCCCCGCAATGTTTCCCTTGAAAGGATGCGACCTTTTTCCCAAAAGACAGCGACCTCGGAACCGCTCCATCGTTACCGCGCAGCGAAATCAATATGCACCCGAACAAGCATAATTCGGCAAAAAACAATACATTTGCGCATCAGAACAAAAAAATCGCATATACATATGAATTATTACGAAGTAGACTTCTCTTACGAATCAGATTTGAAACCAAGCATCGTCAGCGACATCTTGGCTTCCGAATTAGGGGAAATTGGATTTGAAAGTTTCACGGAAAATGAAAACGGCCTGCAAGGATTCATCCAGGAAGACAAATTTTCCGAAGCAGCGATCCAATCCAAAATAGAAGCGTTCCCGTTGGAAAATGTAAAATTTGCCTACCAAATCAAGTATGTGGAAAGCCAGGACTGGAACGAGGAATGGGAAAAGAATTATTTCAAGCCGATACATGTCGGCCATGAATGCCTCATCAAGGCCTCATTCCATCCGGAAGAGACAGGATATGCCTACACAATCACCATCGACCCCAAAATGGCATTCGGGACCGGAAACCATGCGACGACCTACCTCATGATCGAGCAGATGTTGCAGCTCGACCTGAACGGGAAAAAACTATTGGACATGGGATGCGGGACCGCCGTGCTGGCCATCCTGGCGAAAATGAAAGGAGCACGGGAAGTCGTAGGCATAGACATCGATGAATGGGCATACAACAATGCCCTGGAAAATGTCCGGCTCAACCACACGGAAGATGTAGAAATAGCATTAGGCGGAGCTGAACAGATTTCGCGGTTCGGGATGTTCGACATAATATTCGCCAACATCAACCGGAACATCCTGCTCCGGGACATCCCACTCTACACGGCAAGCCTGGTCCCTGGAGGACTGCTCTTCATGAGCGGGTTCTACACGGAAGACATTCCAGCCATCCAAAAAGCCTGCGAAGAAAACGGCTTGCGTCTCGAATCACATACGGAAAAAGAAAACTGGTGCGCCGTCAAAGCGCATCGTCCCCTTTAATAGCATCATCATCCCGTCAATTGCAGAAAAACAAAGGATTATGCCGCCTAAAATATCCATCGTGACCGTGACCTGCAATGCGGGTTTATTGTTGGAGAAAACGTTTGCCAGTATAGAAAAACTGAAATATGACAATAAGGAACTGATTGTCGTGGACGGGCTCTCGACCGACAATACCATGGCAATAATCAAACGATATTCCGAACGCGGAATCATCACTTCATACGTCAGCGAACGCGACAACGGAATCTATGACGCCATGAACAAAGGGGTCAGGATGTGTTCCGGCGAATGGGTGATATTCATGAACGCAGGGGATGCATTTGCTTCAGACGACGTACTGCAGCGGGTATTCAGCGGGTCGCCCATAGAAGCCGACATTGTATACGGCGACGTGGTGAAAAACGGACAGGTGAAGCAAGCACCCGCCCGTTTCCACCTTTGCCACCGCATGCTTTTCTGCCACCAGAGCGCCTTTGTGCGCCGGAGCTGCCTGCTTGGAATGCCATTCGACACAAAGCACAGATTATCCGCCGACCTTAAGTTCTTCCTGGGACAGTACTTGCGCCACGCCCGGTTCCAGCACGTAGGCATACCCGTATCCATATTCGACACAAATGGAGTGTCGAACAGCCAACGTTCCAAAGGGTTACGCGACAACATCCGCGTAGTATGCGAGACGATACCCTATCCCCGGCGCATACAGTTCGTATTACGGCTATTGGTGCCATATCTCATGTGCAAGCTCAGAGGAAAATAAGAAAAGGCAGGACGATGCGACGATTTAACATTATTTGCATCACATCCCTAAACTAAAGGAAGCCTTTTGCCGTTATATAATAAAGTTCATTTAAAAAGAAAGAGTCATGAAAAATGTAGATTCAAAATTACTGTTAGGACTTGTAGTAGGTGCGGCAGTAGGCGCGGCTGTCGGTTATTTGGCAGCAACGGACAAAAAAGAAGACATATTGAACGAATTGAACAATATCGTAAGCAAAGCCAAGGAAGGCTTCAATTCCGCCGTGGCCAAATACAAAGAAGGGAAAGAAGCCCCTAAGCAGGTACAGGTAGAAGAAGCAAGTGCTGAATAATGGATGATTCGGGACAAACGTTCGAAAATCTAAAGAAAGACCTTTCAACTTATCTGGAGCTGAAACTGGCACTGCTGAAATTGAACACCTATGAGAGGACAAGCAAAGTCGTCAGCGTCCTCTCATATGGTTCAATGGTGGTTTTAGTGGCTTTCTTTGCCGTCTTGTTCGTCTTCATCGCCTTAGGTTTTTTTATAGGCGACCTGCTTGACAGTTACGCCGCCGGTTTCGGTTGCATGTCATTGCTTTATTTGCTTATCATTGGGATTCTCTTACTAAACAAAAAACGAATCCAGGAGATTATCATAAATGCAGTCATTGCATCCTTGATTGAGAATGACGAGAAACAAATCAAAGAAAATGAAAAATCAACCCCAACCGACCCCTCTCGAGAGGCTGCGCACTGAAAAACAGCAAATCAAAGAAGCTTGCCAAAAACAAGAAGAGAAATTAAACAAGACTTTCACTTTTCTACAAGCCAATGCTGGGCATTTACTGTTGTCAGGGTTCTCATCAATGTTGTTTCCTTCGAAGCCTAAAAGCAAATGTACGGCAACGGAAACGGAACAAAAGGCAACAACCCCGTCAATGACGCTGCAAATGCGCGATTATTTATCACTCGGGAAAGCCCTAATGCCTGTTGCATGGGAAATCATACAGCCCTTGTTGATTTCATTCGGAATCAAGCTTGTCCAAAAACGAATAACCAACTTATTCAAGCCAAAGGCTAAAGAGAAGAATGACAAGACAGAATAAAGTTTTAATTTATGTTAGAAGCAATATATTTTCATCCGAAATTGAATTCATAAATAAAAAACATAACTAAATTTGCAGTCGATAAAGCGAGGGGAAAAAACTCCTTGACGACAAGGATAATAGATAATATTATTAATAAACACATATAAAGTTTTATTACAATGATTAAAGTAGGTATTAACGGTTTCGGTCGTATCGGCCGTTTCGTATTCCGTGCAGCTCAAAAAAGAAGCGACATCCAAATCGTAGGTATTAACGACTTGTGCCCAGTAGATTACTTGGCTTACATGTTGAAATATGACACAATGCACGGTCACTTCGATGGTTCCATCGAGGCTGACGTTGAAAACAGCAAATTAATCGTTAACGGTAAAGAAATCCGCGTAACTGCAGAAAGAAACCCAGCAGACCTGAAATGGGATGCAGTAGGTGCAGAATACGTAGTCGAATCAACTGGTTTGTTCTTGACTAAAGAAAAGGCTCAAGCTCACATTCAGGCAGGTGCTAAATATGTTGTTATGTCTGCTCCTTCCAAGGACGACACTCCAATGTTCGTTTGCGGTGTAAACGAAAAGACTTATGTAAAGGGTACTCAGTTTGTTTCAAACGCATCTTGTACTACAAACTGCTTGGCTCCTATCGCTAAAGTATTGAATGACAAATTCGGCATCGTTAATGGTTTGATGACAACAGTTCACTCTACAACTGCTACACAGAAGACTGTTGACGGTCCTTCCATGAAAGACTGGCGTGGTGGTCGTGCTGCTTCTGGCAACATCATCCCTTCTTCTACAGGTGCTGCTAAGGCAGTAGGTAAAGTTATCCCTACTTTGAACGGCAAATTGACTGGTATCTCAATGCGTGTACCGACTTTGGACGTTTCTGTTGTTGACTTGACTGTCAATTTGGCTAAACCGGCTACTAAAGCTGATATATGCGCTGCAATGAAGGAAGCTTCAGAAGGCGAATTGAAAGGTGTTCTGGGTTATACAGAAGATGCAGTTGTCTCTTCTGATTTCTTGGGTTGCACATTGACTTCTATCTTCGATGCTAACGCAGGTGTATATTTGACAGACACTTTCGTTAAGGTTGTTTCTTGGTATGACAATGAAATAGGTTACTCTAACAAAGTATTGGATTTAATTGCTCATATGGCATCTGTAAACGCATAATCACTTAAGATTAATAGTTTCGAGGCTGCTTTTTCCAAAGCAGCCTTTTTTGTTTCTATATGTACCCATTGCCATTGTCTATGCAAAAATGCCTGACCATTCACCATAGAATTTACCCAACAGAACCCCATGTATTTAATAAAAGAAAGCATCCTTTGATAGAAAATACATACCTTTGCTTTATGGAAAATAAAGAGAAATATGAACTGATAACAATCATAGGCCCCACCGCATCCGGCAAAACATCTTTGGCCGCAGCCTTGGCTGCACGTTTGGACACGGAGATTATCAGCGGGGACTCCAGGCAAATCTACCGTTCCATGGACATCGGGACCGGGAAGGATTTGGCAGACTATATGGTAGGTGGGAAAAAAATTCCTTACCATTTGATAGACATCTGCAATCCGGGTTATAAATATAATGTATTCGAATACCAGCACGATTTCCATAAAGTTTTCGAATCAATCAAAGCAAAGCAAAAGATTCCTATCCTTTGTGGAGGAACGGGCATGTACATAGAAGCTGTGCTGAAAGGATATAAACTTTTGGATGTCCCCAAAAACAAAGAACTGAGGGATGCTTTGAAGGGGAAAAATCTGACTGAATTAGAGAAGATACTGGCAACCTACAAAACACTTCATAACAAGACGGATGTAGATTCAGCCCAACGAGCCATACGTGCTATCGAAATTGAAGAGTATTATAAGAAAGAAGCTCCTGGGAAAAACGAATATGCTCCTATCCATTCTTTGATTATCGGGGTACAAATAGACCGAGAACTGAGAAGGGCTAAAATATCCAAAAGACTGAAGGACAGATTGGATGAAGGGATGGTGGAAGAAGTACGAAAGATACTAAAGGCCGGAGTCCACCCTGAAGATTTAATTTATTATGGATTAGAATACAAGTATCTGACACTTTATGTCACAGGACAAATGACATACGAGGAGATGGTCTCTCAATTGGAGATAGCCATCCACCAGTTTGCCAAAAGGCAAATGACATGGTTCAGAGGCATGGAGCGACGAGGTTTTACCATCCATTGGGTAGATGCGACATGGCCTACCGAAGAAAAGATTGAACAAACGATTCAACTGCTAACTGCTAACACGAAATAATTTATGATTACAATTGACGATTTAAAAGGGAAACAAAACTTTTTCCTATTAGCTGGACCTTGTGCGATCGAGGGGGAAGAAATGGCCCTTCAAATAGCAGAAAAAATTATGGAAGTAACGAATAAACTCAGCATTCCGTATGTGTTCAAAGGCTCTTACAGGAAAGCAAACCGTTCTCGACTGGATTCTTTTACTGGAATCGGGGACGAAAAGGCCTTGAAAATCCTACGCAAAGTACACGAAACATTCGGTATACCAACTGTAACCGACATTCACGAAACGCATGAGGCAGCCATGGCCGCTGAATATGTAGATATCTTGCAAATCCCTGCTTTCCTTTGTAGACAGACCGACTTATTGGTGGCTGCTGCACAAACCGGAAAAGTAGTCAATATAAAGAAAGGGCAATTTCTCTCTCCGGGAGCCATGCAATTCGCTGCCCAAAAAGTTGTGGACGCAGGCAATCGAAATGTCATGCTGACAGAAAGAGGCACAACCTTCGGATATACTGATTTAGTTGTGGACTACCGCAGCATCCCCATCATGCAAAAATTCGGTTTCCCCGTTATCATGGATGCCACACATTCTCTCCAACAGCCCAATCAAACATCCGGAGTTACCGGCGGACTGCCCAAGCTGATAGAAACAATAGCCAAAGCAGCCATCGCCGTCGGAGCTGATGGTTTATTCATCGAAACACATCCTGAACCCTCCCAAGCGTTATCGGATGGGGCGAATATGCTACCTCTGGATTCACTGGAAACATTGTTGAAGAAATTAATCCGGATAAGAGAAGCGATACGATAATAAGAATGAGGATGGATACATGCATCCTCATTCTCCTTTCTCAATTTCAGACAAGAATGAGTTATCCCAACTTGCTGATTTTCTTCAAACGATTCACATCCAACAACATGATTTTACGCCCGTCAATAGCAAGAATATGCTCGTTGACGAACATGGCCAATGTCCTGATCGCATTAGAAGTAGTCATATTGGACAAACTGGCCAAATCTTCTCGAGCCAAATAGATGCTCAAAGTAGCACCATCCTCCTCCAGTCCATAGTTATCTTTCAAGAATAACAAAGACTCGGCCAAACGACCTCTTACATGTTTCTGCGTCAAATTCACAGTCCTTTCATCGGATATACCTAAATCTATCGAGAGCTGACGAATAAAAAACATTGCCAAATTAGGATTTTTGTATATCAAATCCGTTACCACGTCCATGGGGATGGAACAAATGGTTGAAGTTTCAAATGCAGAGGCACTTGTCAAATACTTTTCATGAGCGAAGTAAGCACGATAAGCAAAGTATTGAATCGGTTTGACCATTCGGATAATCTGGCAACGTCCACCTACTCCATCTTTGAAAATTTTCACTTTCCCTGTCAACAAGCACATCATGTCAGTCGGTTCATCACCCATGCAATAAATCAATTGATTCCTTTTGTAGGTTTGAATCGTAGAGTTTTTACGGAGTATGTCCCTTTCATTATCCGTCAAAAGCCTCCAAACCTCAGGTAAACTTGTTGAAAAATCTATGTCTTCCTTATAATGCGTATCCACAGTTTTATACCCAATCGTTATATGTTGTCGTAAAACATTGTTACATGACAACAAAAATACTATATTAATCCCAATGAATAAAATAAACAGCGTTAAATCATAAAAAGATTTTTTATTCACCGGCATTCAAACACAAAACCGGTCTCAACACCATAACGCCTCTGATTTTCTTCATGTTCAAAGCATAATCCTGAAGAGATTCATCATTCATAATCACTTTTTTCTTTCTACTTGATGCATGAATAAATGTCATTTTAGCACCTTCCTTATGGATAATGCCCACATGCGATATGTCCAGGCCTTTTATCGAGGATACGAAACAGACAATGTCTCCTGTACGGATTTGTGCATCGCATTTGCCTATGTCTTCTTTCGGGATATAATAGTATCTGCGGCTGTTTATCTCCTTCTCTTTATTTGCCATCATTTCGATATACTCCGGATGATTTTGTAATTGCACATAATTTTCCGGATGTGTGGACATGAATGAAACAACCATATCTAAATGCACACCTCCGATTTCCAGAGTCATGTCAACGATAGCCCCTGTTTTTTGATTTTCATATATCCAGTCAGAAGTATAATGCAGCCGGGATGTATAGTTCATTATTTCTCCATTCCTGTACCGTAAATGCTCTAAGTTCTTTATGAATGTATGCCAAGAAGCATCACCGGATACATAGGTTTCAGCCAAAGCAAGAACATTTTCCACAAAAGTCATGCAGTCGAATTCCCGCAAGTTCACTATCAATTTTTCGGGTTCATGCTCTAAAGTCATTTCCACATAAGGAACACCTAAAAAGAACTTTGCTGTTTCATCCATCAGATCACTTATAGAATGTACTTCCGCCGCTCGGACCGTTTTCATATACGATACGAATATATCTTTATCCGACCCTGCTTCATGAGCAGAAAGCAGTCCTGTCCCAAAACAACAAAGCATGCACAAAATAAATCCCTTGAACATATTATCCCTCTCTTTTCTTAGCCAATAAATCTTCCAATCGCACCAACTCATCCCTGAATTGCGCCGCTTCGATGAAATCCAATTTCTTCGCAGCATCGGTCATCTGCTTCTTAGCCCTCTCTATCGACTTCTCCAATTGAGATTGCGTCATATACTCTTCCACAGGGTCAGCGACTATCGCATGTTCAGGTTCAATGTAAGCATACGGATTCTGCACTGCATTCTGCTGCTTTTCGGCAATTAAGGAGACACTGTTCTTGACAACTTGCTTTGGCATAATGCCATGTTTTTCGTTATACGCCATCTGCTTTTCACGCCTGCGGTTGGTCTCATCTATTGTCAGGCGCATACTGTCCGTGATTTTGTCCGCATAAAAAATAACTTTACCATTTACATTCCTCGCTGCCCTACCCGCTGTTTGAGTCAAGGAACGATGCGACCTCAAGAATCCTTCTTTGTCCGCATCCAATATAGCCACCAAGGATACTTCGGGCAGATCCAGCCCTTCACGCAAAAGATTCACTCCAACCAACACATCAAATAGCCCTTTACGCAAATCATCCATGATTTGTACACGCTCCAACGTATCCACGTCGCTATGGATATAATTACAACGGACACCCATACGCAACATATAAGTAGTCAATTCTTCCGCCATACGTTTTGTCAACGTAGTGACCAAAACTCGTTCATCCTTGGCCGCACGCTGGGTGATTTCCTCCAGCAAGTCATCTATTTGGTTCAAGGTAGGACGAACTTCAATGACCGGGTCCAGCAAACCAGTCGGACGGATCACCTGATCCACGACTACCCCTTCGCTCTTTTCCAATTCATAATCGGCAGGGGTAGCACTTACGTAAATTGCCGTAGGAGTCAACGATTCGAATTCGTCAAATGTCAAAGGGCGATTGTCCATTGCAGCAGGCAAACGGAAACCATAATCCACCAAGTTTTTCTTCCGGGCATAATCGCCTCCATACATGGCACGTATTTGCGGAATTGTCACATGGCTTTCATCCACCACCAATAAGAAGTCCTTCGGGAAATAATCCAAAAGGCAGAATGGACGTTCACCTGCGGCACGACCATCGAAATAACGTGAATAGTTTTCTATGCCGGAACAATGTCCCAGTTCCCTAATCATCTCCACATCGTATGTCACACGTTCATACAACCGTTTGGCTTCATAGTTTTTTCCTATTCCTTTCAAATATTCCACCTGCGTTCCCAAATCCACATCTATTTGCCCGATTGCTTGGTTAATCCGCTCCTGCGTTGTCACGAACAAATTGGTAGGATAAATGTTCAATTCGTCTTGCTCATCAATCTCGGATCCCGTCAAAGGCTCAAAAGAGGATATACGTTCTATCTCATCACCCCAAAATTCAATACGGTAAGCCACCCCTTCAAAGGATTCGATGGACGGGAAAATATCCACCGTATCTCCATTGACCCTGAAACAACCGCTTTTGAAATCCAAATTGTTATTGACATATAAAGCAGAAACGAACCGTCTCAACAACTCATCCCGGTCTATCTGCATTCCTTTCACAATATGGGTGACTTTCTCGGCAAAAGCCCTCGGATCAGCCATACCATACAAGCAAGACACAGAAGAAACCACGATCACGTCTCGCCTGCCAGAAAGCAAGGATGCTGTCGCACGCAGCCTCAACTTATCAATCTCGTCGTTAATGGCCAAATCTTTTTCGATATATGTATCCGTTGACGGGAGATAAGCTTCAGGTTGGTAGTAATCATAATAAGAGACAAAATATTCAACCGCGTTATTTGGGAAAAATGCTTTGAACTCGGAGTACAGCTGCGCAGCCAATGTCTTGTTATGGCTCAATATCAAAGTAGGTCGATTTATCTCTTTAATGACATTGGCAATCGTAAATGTCTTGCCTGAACCCGTCACCCCCAAAAGTGTTTGAAAAGGAACCCCCGTTTGCAATCCAGAAACCAATGCCGCTATGGCTTCGGGTTGGTCGCCTGTCGGCTTGAAAGGAGAAGATAATTCAAAATTCATTGTCAATATTATCTTATAAGATGAAACTTTTGCCCATTTCCTTGGGAGATTACAACAAATGGCCGTACTCTCTCCCTTCGGCATCTACAAAGGTACGTAATAAAAAGAAAAAGGTTGTCATCACGACAACCAATCTCCATTGTTAACCTTAAATCTAATACCATGAAAAACACAGTGCAAATATATAGGTTTTATGTTATATAACACACAAAATTATTTGGAAATATGCTTCAATTAATATGAATTAACTGTATCATGTTTTACGGCATAGTTTTTAAACGCTATTTTACATTCATATAATATTTGTTTATCCACTTATATGGTTTCATCCTCTTCCTTTGTCAAATCCAGTTTTTCATTATCTCCTCCTTTATCGAAATACTGCTTGCGTAAAGGATGCGCCGTTGCTTCTTGGTAACGCATCCGGTTTCGATAAATGTCCAAAGCTGCATAAACGGCCTGGCGGAACGAATTCTCTGAGGCTAAATCCTGACCGGCAATATCATAAGCTGTCCCATGTGCCGGGGAAGTACGCACTATGGGAAGTCCTGCGGTATAATTCACCCCATCGTCCATGGCCAAAGCTTTAAATGGAGCCAGCCCTTGGTCGTGATACATGGCCAGAACGCCATCGAATTGTTCATACATCCGTGCCCCGAAAAAGCCATCGGCTGGAAACGGGCCGAAACACATCACGCCTCTTTTTTCAGCCTCGGCCATGGCAGGTTTGATGCAATCCTCTTCTTCCTTCCCTATCAACCCGGCATCGCCGGCATGAGGATTCAAAGCCAGGACGGCTATGCGCGGTTTTTCTATCGCAAAATCCTGCTTCAACGACTGATTGAATATCTGCAATTTGGGAACTATGGAATCCACTGTTATGTGCGATGCTATTTCCGAAACAGGGATATGCCCGGTCACCAAGGCAACACGCAGTTCTCCGCTCATCAGAATCATCAACGCTTTCTTTCCATTGCCGCAACTTTGCTCCAAGTACTCAGTATGCCCCGGGAAATGGAACGTTTCATTCTGTATGTTATGCTTGTTGATGGGCGCAGTGACCAAAACATCAATCGCCCCTTTCCGCAAATCAGCCACGGCCGCTTCCAAGGCCTTGTAAGCTGCTTGCCCGGCAACCGCAGTGGATTGAGTCAATTCGACCTTTATGTCATCTTCGACACAATTTATCAAGTTCACCCGGCTCAAGCCCGCATCAGCTGCTTGTGAAATGACATTGATGTTGACAGGAGGCAAATTCATCGCTTTCCTATGATAAGCCGCCACCTTAGACGAACCATAAATAATCGGCACACATAATTCTGTCATCCGCAAATCTTGAAAGGTTTTCAAGATTACTTCATAACCGATGCCATTTATGTCACCATGGGTTATACCCACTTTTATCATTCTTTCTTCCATATATCTTATTTTTCAATAACTGGCATTAATGAAGCTTCCGCCGGTTGTTCGAACTCTCCCGGCAGGCGCAAGGTGAAGAGGGCGGCTTCCATCCTGCGGATATAGTTGCGTTTGCTTGTTTCCGGAGCATAAACAAATCCTTCAGCCACGACGATGCGATTGAGGGTTTCGTCCAAACGGACATGGCTGACAAATGGCCCTCCCATCATATCTCCCTGCATCTTCCATAGACCTCTCATCACGCCGCAATATTTGCCATGCAAAGTTATGGCAGAATAACCGACACCGAAACGAGTTTCCGTTGCCATGTAAGATCCAGGGAATGCTCCCGGCAAGTTCGCTTTCATCACCGAATCTCTCTTGGCTACCAGATATTCGGGAGTGAACGTGTCTTTGTCCTCATACGGGAAAGAATACACAACCACATCCATCCTGCCCGTCGAGGCATTGTTTGTCGCCCAGAAGAAATCTGTCGTGTCTTTATAGAATTCAAAATTCTCTGGCACCTTCAAGGTCAAATCATGCTTCTCTTTCAATACTTGATATACCGTCGAGCTATAGTTCTTCTCGGCCAGGGCAATTGCCCTGTTAATTTCCACGGTCGTGAAAAAGTCACTGAGCAGGCGGGGGTTCTCCTTCAAATAGCTCACAACAGCCGTCGAATCCGGCGCTTTCAGCGTGGCAACGACCTGACCGGCTGCCCATCTGTCGTTCTCATATTTCAAAGAGACCTTGGTATAGGTGGAAGGATTGATTTCCACAATGACGATATTGCGGACATATTTCATGAACGAGTCGAAACCGTCGGGTGCGGTGTAAGAAATATCAAAGCTTGCTTCCTCTTGCGGAAGGTAAGGCACGGGGGCTTCCAAATCGGCATGCACGGCATCCCCGACCGAACCATCCCAGTAGTTCTTATCCATAACGACCATCACGTCATATATCATGCCCGTAGCTTTCGTTATAACCGGATTTGAATTACAACCCACAAGGCAAAACGCAACCACAAAGGACAAAACGAACATTACTTTCTTCATATCTTCTGTTTTAAACTGTTATTATACATTCCGTAACTTTTCCATAGATCTTTCTTTCTTGCTTGTCGACAGCATTCCACAAGCCGCGAATATGTCTTCTCCCCGTGAAGCTCTGATTGTGCACGTGACCCGCTTGTCATTCAATATGTCCCGGAAAGCCTCCATCCGGTTTAAATCGGAAGTTTGGAGCGGGACGCCAGGTATGGCATGGAAGCGTATCAGGTTCACCCGGCAAGGAATATCCCTCAACAGGTCGGCGAGTGCTTTCGCATGTCGTGCACTGTCATTCAAATCTTTGAACATGATGTACTCGAACGATACGCGCCGCTGATGGGTAAAATCGTATTGGCGGATCAAATCAAGCACCTCCTTTATCGGGAAAGCCTTTTCGACAGGCATCAGGCTCAACCGCTCGGCAGGATAAGGAGAATGCAGGCTGACAGCCAAATGGCAGTCGCTTTCGTCCAAAAAGCGCTTCAAGCCTTTTGCTCCAATCGTGGACACCGTTATCCGCCTGGGGCTCCAAGCATAGCCATAGGGTGCTGTAAGGATTTCCAAAACCTTGAACAGTTCATCCACGTTATCCAAAGGTTCTCCCATGCCCATAAAGACCAGATTTGTCAGTTCCCCGTTTTCAGGCAATGCCTGTATCTGGTTCAATATCTCGTTTGCGGAAAGATTTTTCGAGAATCCTTGTTTGCCGGTCATGCAGAAAAGGCAGTTCATTTTACATCCCACTTGGGATGAAACGCACAAGGTCGCCCGACCTTCCGTGGGAATGTAGACAGATTCCACAAAATTGCCCGGACCGGCTGCGTAAAGATATTTAACCGTCCCATCATTCGATTTTCGAGAGTCAGCCGGGGCATATTGGCCGATCTCGTACCTCGCCGCAAGCAAATCCCTTTTGGAAGAAGCGATGTTGGTCATCTCTTGGATGGAAGCCACCTTTTTCTTGTACAGCCACTCCGCCATCTGCTTAGCGGCATACCCGGGCAACCCCATTTCTGCGGCCACCTCGTTCAGTTCCCTTAATGTCTTTCCTAATAAGCGTCCTTTCTCACTCATCATGATTCTTTAAATGGAGTGTAAAAGTAAATAAAATATTATAGTTTGGCAATATATTCTCTCTTTTATCAACATGGTTTGCCCATATTCGCTCCTCAAACGCAAAAGGGCGCATCCTTTTGAACAAACGGAGGCGACCATTTTCTGCAATGGTAGTAACTATTTCCCGAAACGGCCGAAGCCTTTTTCCTCTTTCATCGAAGGCACGATGGCTAAAGCTCCTCTTAAAAGAAATGCCGGACCGTATTCTCCAATATAAAGCACCTATTGAAAAATACAATCCGGCATTGACAGCCTCTATTAACGTTTATTCCTTACCGCTCTTTTATACAATGCCTTGCGCCATCATCGCACGGGCAACTTTCATGAATCCGGCAATGTTAGCCCCCTTCACGTAGTTGACATAACCGTCTTCCTTGCCGTGGGCCACGCATTGTCCGTGGATATTGCTCATGATTTGATGCAAGCGCTGGTCCACTTCCGCAGCAGTCCAAGATATGTGCATTGCGTTCTGCGTCATTTCCAGGCCCGAGGTAGCCACGCCACCGGCATTGACGGCCTTGCCCGGAGCAAACAACTGGCGATTGTGGACGAACAAGTCAACGGCCTCTGCCGTACAACCCATATTGGATACTTCAGCCACACAAAGAGTCTTATTGTCTATAAGTTTCTGAGCATCATTCGCGTCCAACTCGTTTTGGGTAGCGCAAGGCAATGCGATATCCACTTTCTGTTCCCATGGTTTCTTGCCGGCATAGAATGTGGAGCCTGGGAATTCGTCAGCATAAGGTGCGACAATGTCATTGCCAGAAGCACGAAGTTCAAGCATATAGTCAATCTTCTTCCCGGAAATTCCTTCCGGATCATAAATATACCCGTCCGGTCCGGAAATCGTGACAACCTTGGCTCCCAATTCCGTAGCCTTGGTAACTGCGCCCCAAGCGACATTGCCAAAACCGGAAACAGCCACCGTCTTGCCCTTTATGTCAATGCCATGCTCATCCAACATTTGGTGAACAAAATAAAGAGCGCCGAAACCTGTAGCTTCCGGACGAAGGATAGAGCCTCCGAATTCCATGCCTTTGCCGGTGAAAGTTCCCGTGTTTTCACGGGCCAACTTTTTGTACATCCCATATAAATAACCGATTTCACGACCGCCTACTCCTATATCGCCGGCCGGGACATCGGTGTCAGGGCCGATATTCCTCCAAAGCTCAAGGATGAAAGCTTGGCAGAAACGCATGATTTCAGCGTCGGATTTGCCTCTCGGAGCAAAGTCGGACCCACCTTTACCCCCGCCCATCGGCAAGGTCGTCAGCGCATTCTTGAATGTCTGTTCAAAACCCAAGAATTTCAATATAGACAAATTCACTGACGGATGGAAACGAAGGCCGCCCTTATACGGGCCTATCGCATTATTAAATTGTACGCGATAACCCAGATTGACTTGCACTTCGCCTTTATCGTCCACCCATGCAACTCTAAAAGTAAAAATGCGGTCAGGCTCCACCAGACGTTCGATGATTTTCGCCTTTTCAAATTCAGGATGCTGGTTATACACATCTTCAATCGATAAAAGGACTTCTTTTACCGCTTGCAAATATTCTTTCTCACCCGGATGTTTAGCTTCTAATGAAGCCAGTATTGCTTCTGTTTTCATGCTATACGATTGTTTGATTCTAACATTATGACACAAAGGTAAGAACCAATATCGACTCTGCCAAACTTTTCATTTGACATTTTGATTAAATCGATTATGTTTTTAAACATAACTAAGAAATAAAACTTACAATATGCATGGGATTTACCAAAATTTGTTTTGGTTCGGATTATATTCGAATCCCGCTGCTTTCAATCGAGCCTCCAAATCGGCCTTATTGATGTCCAAATCGTCACACAATTCATCCAAAGATGTATATTTATCTCTTAATTTCGTATTGATGAAGCTGAAAAGTATCATCGGGTCTTTAGGTAATTCCATTTGTAATCGTTTTTATCGTTTTCAGGGGCAAAGATAGTGCAAACCGAGCGATGAAAATGAAACAATTTTACTTATGCTCCGATTTCCTTCGATTTATTTCCGCCTGAAGCATACGCAATTCACGTCCTGTCTGTCCCGCAACCGATGTGTTTTCTTCCGCGCGGCGAATCAAATATGGCAGCACATCATTAACAGGAGCATAAGGCACGTACTTCGTCACATTATATCCTTCATGCGCCAAGTTGAAAGAAATATTGTCACTCATGCCCAATAACTGAGCAAAGAAAATACGTTTGTCATTACGTGCCAGGCCTTTTTCATCCATCCATTTCGCCAGCTTCTTATTGCTGTCTTCATTGTGCGTGCCCATGAACATTTCGAAATTGTCCAAATGGTCAACCACAAACTTCACTCCGGCATCGTAGTTGGCATCGGTAGCTGCTTTGTCTTTACATATCGGGTCAAGGTAGCCCAGCCTGGCGGCTCTTGCCCGCTCTTCTTCCATATACGCCCCGCGGACAAACTTGATACCTGGTGTATAGTTATTCGCCAAAGCATCCTTATATATTCTTTGGAGATAAGGCATCCTGTCATGACGATACATTTGCAACGTAGCAAAAACAATGGCACGTTTTTTATTGAATTTCCTCATTGCCTCGTCCGTCAAATCATCTATGGCATTCTGGAAACAATAGTCTTCCGCATCCACCAATATACGAACATCATTTTGGTAAGCCCGTTCGCATAAAGCCATGAAACGTTCTTTGAACTCCCGGAATGCCTTGACTTCTTCAATCGTCATCTCGCTTTGATGCTCCGATGCCTTTGCCAACAAATCATCCGTTGTGATGGTAGAAGGCTTAAACACGGCATAAGCCAAGTTCTTGTTTTCTTTAGCGTAGTCTATGGAACGGATAGTTTCATCGAAAGTCGCTTTTATTCCCTGCGCTGTCTGTTCCCCTTCTGCAGAATAGTCGAGCGTGGACATCACATTAAACTCTTTCAGGTGATTAATCACCTTTTCGCAGTCGCGCAAGGTTTCCCCCCCGACAAACTGTCTGTACAATGTGGGCTTGACGGCCCATGCCAATGGAAAATGTATCTTGATAGCCACATTCGAACCCCATTTGGCCATTTTCACCAAAGCCGGATATTTTATTGTATTAAATAGCAAATATGCATTCTTCAATTCTCCGTCCGACTTTGCGGAGAACGCTATTTCGGTATTATTAAAATCGAGCATAATTAAATAGGCTTTACATAAGGTCAACGTAAATAAAAATGGTGGAGGGAGAAAGAAGCGAAACCAAATCGCTTCTCCTCCCTTATTAAATTATTTTTCTCCCAAGAAAGGATAACCATAAGAAGTTGGAGGAACCAACGTCTCCTTGATGCAACGCGGATTTGTCCAACGAATCAAATTCAACGGGCCACCGGCTTTGTCATTCGTACCTGAAGCACGAGAACCACCAAAAGGTTGCTGAGCAATCACTGCTCCCGTCGGTTTGTCGTTGATATAGAAATTACCGGCAGCATAACGTAATTTATTAAACGCTTTGTCCACAGCATATCTGTCATAAGCAAAAATAGAGCCTGTCAATCCATATGGAGATGTACTATCGCACAATTCCAAAGTCTCTTCATAATCTTTGTCCTCATACACATATATCGTAATGACAGGGCCAAAGATTTCTTCAACCATGCTCTTGAACTTAGGATCTGTAGTCTGGATTACGGTTGGCTCGACATAATAACCTACGGATTTATCGCCATGACCACCAAATAGGATTTCAGCATCAGGTGATTGTTTTGCATATTCGATATAGCTCATGATATTATCAAAAGAAGCTTCATCGATGACAGCATTGATAAAGTTGGTAAAGTCACGTACGTCACCCATCTTGATTTCTTTCAGCATATCTCCCACGTATTCTTTGACTTTTGGCCACAAAGATGCAGGGATGTAAGCACGAGAACCTGCTGAACATTTTTGACCTTGGTATTCAAATGCTCCGCGGACAATTGCCGTAGCTATGTCCAAAGCATCGGCAGAAGAGTGGGCAAAGATGAAGTTCTTACCACCTGTCTCGCCTACAATCTTCGGATAGGATTTATAATGTTCAAGGTTTTCACCCATTTGACGCCACAATGCGTTAAATGTGGCAGTAGAACCTGTGAAATGGAAACCAGCCAAGTCCGGATTTTTCGTAATCACCTTGCCAATCACACTTCCTTTTCCAGGTATAAAGTTAATTACGCCATCGGGGAGTCCTGCTTCCTTAAATACTTTCATCAAGAAGTAGTTTGAGTAAATGGCCGTTGTAGAAGGCTTCCAAACAGCGACGTTACCCATCATCGCAGGGGCCATGTTCAAGTTCGATGCGATGGATGTAAAATTAAACGGAGTCAACGAGAATACGAATCCTTCCAATGCACGGTACTCCATTCGGTCCAAAATACCTTTTTCAGAATAAGGTTGGTCTGCATAAACCTGACTTGCATAGAATGTGCTGAAGCGTAAAAAGTCAACCAATTCGCACGGGGCGTCAATTTCAGCCTGGAACGGATTCTTACTTTGTCCCAACATGACAGAAGCGTTCAATACATAACGGTACTTGGTAGCCAGCAGTTCAGCCACACGCAACATGACCGATGCGCGTTCAACCCAAGGAAGCTCAGACCAATCCTTATGGGCCTTCATGGCTGCATCGATAGCCATTTGCACTTCTTTTTCACCTGCCTTGTGGTAAGTAGCCAGCACATGATGATGATCATGGGGCATAACCACGTTACCAGTATCACCGGTATAAATTTCCTTACCACCGATAACCAATGGGATTTCCCATTTTTCGGTTTCCAACTGAGCCAAAGCACTCTTTAAAGCTGCTTTTTCGCTCGACCCTGGCGCATAAGCCTTAACCGGTTCATTGTCCGGTTTAGCGAATCTAAATATCGCGTTGTCCATACGGTATTACTTTTTTATTAGTAAAATCCAAACATTTTGCTGTAAATATAATAAGATATTCAATATCTTATTATTTTCCCGCCGTTATTATTCCGAAATTAATATTTTTTTATCTTCCTTATATGTTGAAACAGGAAGGAGTGGCTAAATGATAAATCAAACGAGCTTCTGCCCTACCTTCAGACGGAGCATATCTTCCGGGACAGAATCCCTGATATGTTCTATCAACAATTTCGATATGGAATAACGCACAAAGTCTTTTCGTGTCACGAAGTAAATTTCACGAGTAGGCCGGGGTATGGCAAATGGGCGCACCAGCTCTTTCTGCTCGGGATAAAGTTGCCATGTCGCCAACTCGGGAATAAAAGTCATGCCATAACCTCCCTCTACCATGTGCATGAATGTTTCCAAGCTGCCTAAATGGTAAGCAGCCTGATGAAGTTTCACCTGCTCTCGCTGGCAAAACCGTATCAACTGGTCACGGAAACAATGACCCTCGTCCAACAGCCAAAGGCGCTCATCACTTATATCGGCTGTGCGAATCAAAGACTTCTGAAAAACCGCTTCTTTTCTGGACACGTAGCAGAAAAACTCTTCATAAAAAAGCAAAGTTCCTTCCAAGTTAGGTTCCAATGGGGCGTTGGCTATAATGGCAGCATCAATATCACCATTCTGCAGGGCAACCAGGGTTGGTGCCGTCTGCATCTCCTGGACACGTATGTCTAAATCTTTATGCTGTTCCGCCAAATGCTGCAAGAAGCGAGGCAACAGATAAGGAGCGATGGTAGGTAAAACAGCAAGGCGAAAAGGGCCTTTAAGCGAATGCTCTTCCTCTTTCACTATGTCTTTAATCAAGGATGCTTCATGCAATACCGAACGAGCTTGCTCGATTACCTTTATCCCCGCGGCAGTCGGTTTTACAGGTTGGCTGGAACGGTCGAACAATTTAACCCCCAACTCATCTTCCAGCTTTTGTATCATCATGCTCAATGTGGGCTGGGTAACACGACAATGTTCTGCGGCTTTGGCAAAATGGCGGTAGCGGTCTACCGCCAACAAGTATTCCAGTTGTTGAATAGTCATAATATCGTATGTTGATTTACCTACAAAAATAATAACAATATTTCATCAGGAATGGTTCACAAAACTAAATATCGCCATTCCCAACATATCATAATGTTCGGAATGACGATACCTTCATCATTTCCCGCCTATCCTATAAATGCTTCAGGCCGGAAATAGATTCACTCTTCTTTTTCATCATCAGCAGGAACTTCTTTTTCATCCTCTTGAGAAAAGTCCGTGATGCCCGCCTCTATTAATATATTGTACCAGCTTATTAATTTCTTGATGTCACTCGGATAAACTCTTTCCCGGTCAAAGTCTGGCAACACTTCTGCTAAATAAGCACGCAACTCATCAGGTTTGGCCGATGTAGAGATGGAAGCTTTCGCCCCATTCTCTTTGTCCTTGATCTTTGTCAACACCTCATGGAGAGGGACTTCCGCTCCTACTGTATAAATTGCTATATCTCCTAAAGATATCACCTTGTCTTTTGCATAAGCAGGGACCTTTTTCCCATCTTCCAAAGATTCAACAATCAGCATGTTTTTACCGTGAGAGACTAATTTAAAAAGCCCCCTGCGTCCTGATATTGACAGAATAGTCTTCAACATAATCGTTTATTATTTTCTTTATTGAGTTAATCTCTTTAGTTTGTTTATATTTGCAAAGGTAGCACAACTAACCGACATTTTGACCTATTTGCGCCAAAAACTTTTCCACTTGCGGAATCAGAGGCTGCACGCCGTCATTAAAAATGATGAAATCGGCACGTTTACATTTCTCTTCATCCGGCATTTGCCTTTTAATCCGGTCCTCCACGGCTTCCTTCGAGGTGTGGTCGCGGCTTAATACTCTCTCCATACGGACGTCCTCAGGCGCATACACCATCAAAGCCATGTCCGTATGTTTATCAAATCCGGACTCATAGAGGATAGCTGATTCGATGGCACAAAAAGGGCAATGCTGATGTTGGCACCATCGCTTGAAATCATCCGCCACCACCGGATGAACAATGCCATTCACTTTCTTTAGGAGAGAGCCGTCATGGAATATTAATGAGGCAAGCAAGGGCCTGTTCAAACCATGCTCGGTGTAGACGGAATTGCCAAACAAACCCATCAAAGCCTCCTTGATAATTGGATTCGTATCGACCAGTCTCTTGCTTTCGTCATCCGCTATGTAGACAGGGACTCCCTTCAACGATAACAATTGCGAAACGACGGATTTCCCGCTTCCAATACCACCTGTGATACCTATTCTTTTCATTTCACGTTGCCTTTAACCTCTAATAGAAATTCTATTCTTTTAGGAGCGATGCTATAACTCTTTACCCATTTAGGCTTGGAGGACAAATCCACGTTCAAAGTACCCGACACATTTTCTTCAAGCATTTTAAACGGCAGGTCGACCGCGACTAATTCTTGTGTCAATTCCTTGAACTTGGAAATAGGGATATTGCAAGAAACAGTAACGCTCTGCGGGAATGTGCGGACGGTATAAATGTCGGGCACACCCGTTATACGCACCGGGATGTCTATGCTCTTTTCCGTGTATTCCTCCACGGGTATGATGACAGACACGCTTTCGGTATGCATTGTCACGCCAGGGATAGATTTCAATGCGACATCCTTGGTGATTGTCTTTTTGGCCTTTTTCACCTCGACATGCACTGTTTTCACGCAATTAATCGTATCCAACGTTTTCTGGCTGCCATAAATTGTGACCATGGCAGGCATGGTGGATATGTCGCCTGAGAGCAAAAAACCGCCGGGTGTCTGTACCTCCCCGTCGAACATGACTGGGACATCTTTGCTGCTTCGCAATCCATAGTTCAAAGTCAAGCGTTGGGGACGGAAACTATAAAGCTTCGTCGTTGCCAATAACAACTTTTGTATTTCGGACTGTAGGAACTGCGTTCCTACGACGTATTCGTTTTTGTCAGTCGAGAGCTTGCTCAAATCTATATTGATTGTGCGCATCCGCTTTTCCACACTATAGTTCAGCAATGCGCTTCCCTTGTCCCGCACATGCAAGTCGATAGACTTCGGGAGTTCCGAGTCGAAAGTCAAATATGCCGGGACATTGACATATCTGATAGGAATGGACAAGTCTGTTTCATATTCGCCTTGCAGGCTTTGCAGCACCCAAAAGCCGAAAGAGAGCAAGACAAAACAAGAAAAAATTAAAGCTTCTTTCCATCGCTGGCGATGCAAAAAAGCTTTAATACCTATCGATACGGATTTGAATGCCTCCGACATCCGGTTCAGTCGTGACATGTTCTTTCTTTGTTTATCTTAATCACTTTTGTTTTGCATCTTCTGATGAAGCAAACACAGAGGTCTTGTCAATTTGAATATTGACGCCATTGGCTACCTCTATAATCATGTAGACATCGCCAATTTCCTTTATCTTCCCATAAATGCCGCCTGCTGTGATTACCTTATCGCCCACTTTCAGTGCTTCTCTCGCTTTCTGGATTTCTTTTTGCCTCTTTTGCTGGGGACGGATCATGAAAAAATAGAAAATGGCAACAATGACAACCATCATGATGATACCTGACCACTGAGATTGTCCGGCTGTAGCCTGAAGCATAATACTTAAATTCATCTTTATACTTTATTAGTTACACGTAATGATGTGCAGGCAGGCATGGAAGGAAATCCAGCCGCCTGCCCACGCCTACAAATGTAAGGATAAAATTTAATCTTTCAGCAAAAGCTTTTGACTTTTTAATTCATTGACAATTGAATCCAGTATGCCGTTGATGAAATGGCCGCTTTTCGGTGTGCTGTAGTATTTGGCCATGTCTATATACTCGTTCAAGGTGACGCTTACCGGAATAGTGGGGAAAGTCATGATTTCGGCCAGCGCTATCTGCATAATCAGCATGTCCATACTGGCAATGCGCTCGGTTTCCCAGTTTGTCAAGTGCTTATTGATAATCTCCCTGTATTCCTCGCCTTTCAGGATAGACTGATGGAACAATCTCGTCGCGAACATTTTGTCCTCGTTGTCTTTGAACATCGGGAGCAAAGGTTGCTTGCTTCCGGCCTTTTCTTCAAACTGACGAATTGTTTTCAAGGCAAAAGTCTCAACGATAGCTATGTCATCATTCCAATAAATGCTTTTGTCCTGGAGGTATTCTTCAACATTTTCATTCCCACAAATGAATTTCTTGAAAGCCGCACGCCAGAAATCCTTGTCCGTTTCATAAGAATCATCCGGATTATTCAGGTACTCCGCATAAAGGTCCGATTTTAAAATCGTATCAAGCAAGCCCTTGATGAAATCCTCGTCATTGGCCCACGTGATGGACTGGTCGGAGATATATTTCCGGAAAGCCTCGTTCTGCTCCAATTGCGCCGCAAAACGGTTATCCACCAGACGGGTATTCGGATGTAAATCCTCCTCGGTCGGCATGAACTTATGCCGGCGGATGTCCAAGTTTCTTCTGTGCAAATTGGTGACGTCTACGATGAGAAGTAATAGGTAATAATAAAGGTCATACGATTTCTGCAGGCTGAACAATAATTCATTCTCGGCCGTTTTCAAGTCGCCTTTTCCGTTCTGATAGTAAGAGTATACGATCTGTAGTACTTTTATACGGATTAAAATTCTGTTGATCATCGTTTGAAAGAACTTCTTTTTTGTTGTTTATTTGGTGGGCAAAATTAGTCTTTTTTTCCTTACTTGGCCATTTTAGTCCTGCTTTTATTCCGCAATTCATATTTATTATAATTTATTGTTATTTTATAAACGAAGAAAAAAGTAAAAAAGCATGAATATGAAAAAAAATAATCATAAGTTTACAACGTTTATACATCCTGCAGTCATTTTAAGCTTTTTCAAGCCTATTCAGGGCAAAAGAAAGGACAGGCAAACAGGATGTATTCAAGGTAGTTAGTTAAAGGTTGGTTAAAAAACAGCAGCTCATGAAAGAGTCAAAGAAGGATAGCAATGCGGGAAATGGTGGCGACAAGGAAATACTTTATTCCAAAACCATCAAGGCTGGTAAGCGGATTTATTATTTAGACGTGAAGAAGAGCTCTAAAGATGATTTGTTTATCGCTATTACAGAAAGCAAACGTGTACAAGGCAAGGGGAATTCGGATGTTTCTTTCGAGAAACATAAAATATTCCTTTACAAGGAAGACTTTGACCGGTTTGCGAACGTGTTAAAACAAGTTATGGACTATGCCGACGAGTACCAATCCAATCACGCGAAGGCAAGCAAATCCGCAGACAAATCGGGCATCACGGACGACAGCTTGTCCATTGCGATTGACGACTTCGATCCGGACTCCGAGGGCAAGCCTTCGGATTGACCTAACTGGTCGCCTGCGGAAAAAGGCTACCACCAAATAACGAAACGGTCGCATCCTTTCCTTTAAAAGGATGCGACCGTTTCGTCTTGCGGCCATAGCCGTTTTTATTTCTTTATTCGATGATCGTTATCCAACCATAGTTGTCCGGTTCATCGCCATATTGGATGGCACGCAACTTATGGTACAGCTTTTCGCAGACAGGACCCGGTTTGCCATCCTTTGCAATCACATATTTCTTGTTTTCGTCCAAATCGTCAATCTCGGATATAGGAGCGATCACCGCCGCCGTGCCGCATTCCGCCGCCTCGTCGAACGTGGCGATTTCCTCGTAAGGGACCGGACGGCATTCGATGGTCAGCCCCATGTCCGTCGCCAGTTGTTGCAGGCTCTTGTTGGTAATCGAGGGCAAAATGGAATGGGACTTGGGGGTAATGTAGCTGTTCCCTCTAATCCCGAAGAAATTCGCAGGACCGCATTCGTCCAAGTATTTCTTTTCTTTCGGGTCCAAATAAAGCACGGCCGCATACCCTTTCTCGTGGGCAATCTCGCCGGCCACCAAGCTTGCCGCATAATTACCACCGACCTTTATGGTTCCCGTCCCAAAAGGAGCGGCGCGGTCGTAGTTACGCATGATGCAGACTTTCGATGGTTGGAAACCTCCTTTGAAGTATGGCCCCACCGGAGTCACGAACACGACAAACAGGTATTCCGGTGCTGGTTTCACCCCGACTTGCTCTCCCAGGCCCAACATCAACGGGCGGATGTACAATGACGCACCGCTCTCGTAAGGAGGGACAAAACGTTCATTGAGCTTGACGACCTTGCGGATAGCTTCCTCGAACTTCTCCAAAGGCAGTTCGGCCATCTTGATGCCACGGCTGGAGGATTGCATGCGTTTCCCGTTCTCGTCCATGCGGAAAATGCGGATTTTGCCATCTTTTCCCCTGAAGGCTTTCAGGCCTTCGAACGATTCCTGTCCATAATGGAGGCAAGTGGAAGCCATGTGAATATTCAATATCTCGGAAGAACATACTTCCAGTTCCCCCCATTTCCCGTCACGGTAATAACAACGGATATTATAATCAGTTTTGATGTAGCCAAAACCAAGCTCAGACCAATTTAGACTTTCCATATAGCTTTCTTATTATTTTTGATGCAAATATATAATAAATTGTAACATATTCAATATTCAAAGCTTACATTTTCCAAGTCGGCTTCCTAATTTTGCAAAAACTTATTATGAACGAGCCATAAATAAATGAGTTCTTTCACCTCATTTTTGTACAAGAACCGCTCTGTCGTTCCCCAGCCATGCTCGCCATTCGGAAAGACATACAACGAAGCGGGTATCTTTTTCGCATGAAGCGCCTGATAATAAAGAATGCTGTTTTCCGGAGGCACCAGCGAATCATCGTCACTCACCATGATAAGGGTGGGAGGCGTTTTTGCGTCCACTTGGTTCTGCAATGTGAATCGTTCCACCAGTTCTTTATTGTTTATTCCACTGCCCAGCAGGTTTTTCTTGGAGCCTTGATGTGTCACTCCGTCTTCAAAACTGATAACCGGATAATAAAGGATGGCGAATGCCGGCCTGCATGAATCCTTTCCCAACGTGCTTAGCGAAGCGGCCAAATGCCCCCCGGCGGACGATCCAGCCACCCCAATGCGCGAAGGGTCGATGTGCCATTTCCCCGCATTCTCCTTCAGAAGCTGCATGCCCTTCTCCGCATCGCTCAACGGAATCGTGTAGTCGCCATGGGGAAGACGATATTTCAGCACAGCCGCCACCATCCCCTTGGACGAATACCATTCTGCCATATTATAGCCTTCGTTGTCGATGGCCAAGCCACCGTATCCGCCACCCGGACATATCAGTATGGCAGAATGCAAGGCTGATTCCTTTTCGGGAAGATAGACAAACATTTCCGCCTCGTCATTATCGGCATACAGTGGGATTCGTTCGACCTTCTGGGCCGAAATATCCATAATGGCCAGCAAAACAGCGGCCCAAAGAACAAAAAAACTTTTCATGATGTCATAAATTTAATTGGATTACAAATTTAAACAAAAGTACCGAATTATTTCTCAAAACGCGCAAAAACAGCCATTCTCTGCTTCCTCGGGCTGAATATAACAGGGCGGAAGATTTGACATTCCTGAGATAAATCTTTAATTTTGCATCAAAAAAGATAACAGATGAACGTAATCGACTTAATTAATAACAGCAAAAGCACAGCTTTCACTTTTGAAATCCTGCCTCCTTTGAAAGGGAACAGCATTCAAAAGGTTTATGACGTCATTGATAAACTGCGTGAGTTTGATCCCAAATACATAAACATCACTTCCCATCACAGCGAAAACATATACAAAACACAACCGGACGGAAGCCTCCGGAAGGTAAATATCCGCAAGCGCCCGGGGTCCGTGGCTATCGCGGCTGCCATACAGAACAAATACGGAATACCGGCAGTGCCCCATATCATCTGCAAGGGTTTTACCAAGGATGAGACAGAATATGCATTGATTGATTTGAACTTCTTGGGAGTAAACAACCTTTTATTGCTACGGGGCGATGTAAAAACATTAGAACCGGTAAAAGACCCCGAGAATTATCATGAGCACGCCACTGACCTGCAACAGCAAGTCAACCAATTCAACAAGGGCATTGCATTGGATGGTTCTCGCATCGAAGGCATAGAAACCCCTTTCTGCTATGGCATGGCTTGCTATCCGGAAAAGCATGAAGAGGCACCCAACATGGAATCCGACATTTACTATGCGAAAGAGAAAGTAAAGAACGGCGCCAGCTATCTGGTAACCCAAATGTTCTTTGACAATAGCAAATATTTCGCTTTTGTGGATCGTTGCCGGAAAGAAGGCATTGAAGTTCCGATTATCCCAGGCATCAAACCGATCGTATTCAAGAATCAATTGACTGTCCTGCCCAAGATTTTCCGCTCCGACATCCCTGAACCTTTTGCCGCAGAACTCCGGAAGTGCAAAACAGACGACGAGGCCAAAGAGGCAGGCATCGAGTGGTGCATCGGGCAGTGTAAAGAATTGATCGCTCACGGTGTCCCAAGTTTGCACTTCTACACAATGATGGCATCCGAGAGTGTCAGACGCATAGCCAAAGAGATTTACTAACACAAAAATACTTGAATATCATGAAGAAAGCATGGATTACAACCCTTTGCCTACTTGGGGCACTTCAGCTATTTGCTCAAGAGCCCCTGAAAGACTGGGCCAATTTCGGGAAATACGAACAAGAGAACGCGACGGGCAAACAGCCTACGGTTGTTTTCATGGGTAACTCCATAACCGAAGGTTGGCGAGCAAAAGACCCGGACTTTTTCACTCAGAACAATTATGCAGGAAGGGGCATCAGCGGACAGGTATCCGCCCAAATGTTGGTACGTTTTCGTCCAGACGTCATCGATTTAAAGCCGCAAGCCGTGGTCATCTTGGCAGGAACAAACGACTTGGCCCATAACGACTATGCCTTTTCCCCGGAAAAGACTTTTGGCAACATCGTCTCGATGATTCAACTGGCGGAAGCCAACCAGATCAAAGTTATCCTTTGCTCTACCCTGCCGGCATACCAGTTCGGATGGCGCAAGGAATTAAGGCCTGCGGAAGAAATCAAAGCCCTCAATTCCAAACTGAAAGCGTATGCGCATGAACACAACATCACCTATGTCGATTTTCATGCGGCCATGCAAGATGAACGAGGCGGATTGCCCGAAAAATACTCCAAGGATGAAGTTCATCCAACCCTGGAAGGCTATAAAGTAATGGAGAAATTGGTTCAAGATGCTATCCATAAGGTTTTGAGGAAATAGCCGGTGCGCATTCAAGGAACGAGTTTATATGCAATAGAAATGTAAAATATATTCCACAAGCGTCAAAAGCAGCAAATGCAAATAAAAGGGAATCCCCGAAGTGCCAAGCACTTTCGGGGATTCTTATGTGTCGTCAAAAAAGTCCGAGATTACTCTTCCTCATATTCTTCCTTCATATTATGGAAAACATTCTGCACATCATCGTCCTCTTCTAATTTTTCAATTAGTTTTTCAATTGTTTCACGCTGTTCGGGAGTTACTTCCTTCAAGTCATTCGGGATACGGACAAACTCACTGCTCGTAATTTCGTAACCATTCTCTTCCAGATACTTCTGGATAGATGAATTCTGTGCGAAATCGCCATAAATAACAACCTCGTTGTTTTCGTCATCCACATCCAGCTCATCCACGCCGAAATCAATCAATTCCAACTCCAAATCATCCAATGAGACATTTTCCGGCTTCACGATATGGAACACACATTTGTGAGAGAACAAAAACTCCAAGCTGCCTGTTGTGCCCAGCGAGCCACCGCATTTATTGAAATAGCTACGTACATTCGCAACAGTACGAGTAGTGTTGTCAGTCGCTGTTTCCACGAAAATAGCAATCCCGTAAGGCCCGTAACCTTCATAGTTCATCTCTTTGTAATCCGTAAAGTCCTTTGAGACAGCACGCTTGATAGCTCTTTCCACGTTTTCCTTCGGCATGTTTTCCTTCTTTGCCGTTTGCATCAATACACGTAAACGCGGGTTGTTCTCAGGATCCGGACCGGACTGTTTTGCACAGATTGTGATTTCCTTTCCTAATTTGGTAAATACACGGGCCATATTGCCCCAACGCTTAAACTTTCTTGCCTTACGAAACTCAAACGCTCTTCCCATACTTTATCTTGCTATTATATTGTTTTTTGTATTATAATTTTATGAATCTCATCTAAGTTGTGCACCCAGCTTCTGCTCCAAGTTTGTCTGGATTTTCTTCATGATTGAATCAATCTGCTTGTCGTTCAATGTCTTGGTTTCATCTTCCAAGAAGAAGCTCACAGCATACGACTTCTTTCCCGCCGGAAGGTTCTTCCCTTCATAAACATCGAACAAGACGACATCTTTCAAGAGCTTACGCTCACAATCTGAAGCTATCTTCTGTATTTCTGCGAACTGCACATTTTTGTCAATCAACAATGCCAAGTCTCGCTTGACAGCCGGGAACTTGGACAAGTCGGCATAAATAACTTTGTTATTCCTCGTTTCTTTCATCAACGCCGTCCATGAGAATTCCGCATAATAAACTTCTGCATCAATATCCATCGCTTTGCGAATCTTATGACTGACAATGCCCATCGTCCCTAACGGCTTGCCGGCATGGGTCGTTATGCACAATCCCGCATCGTAGATGTCATCCGACAACTGTCCGTAAATAACCTTCTTCAAGTTCACGCCCAAACGAACCAAGATATTTTCAACGTATGCCTTCAATTCGTATACAGAACTCTTTTCGTCAGGATGCGCCCAGTTGTTCTCTACGTGGTTACCGCAAAGCCATAAACCTAAACGATAGTCTTCGCTAAACTCCGCCAAAGTTTCCCCTTCTTTCTTTTTAGAGCTGTCATACTGATAACAATTCCCAAATTCGTAAAAACGGATGTTTCCATTTTTTCGTTTGATGTTATGTTCTATGCTTTCCAATCCACCAAACAGCAATGTTTGACGCATTACATTCAAATCAGCGCTCAGAGGGTTCATTACCTTCACGCACTGTCCGACCGGATAAGTGAACAAGCCATCGTAATAGGCTGAACGAGTCAACGAATTATTCAATATTTCATTAAATCCGCAACCGCACAACTGCTCGGAAATCAAATTCTGCATCTTGTAGCTGTGGTCGGTAGGAGTCTGATAGCTGAGGCTGGATTTGACATGGTCATCAAACTCCACATTGTTGTATCCATAAATGCGGAGGATGTCTTCGATGACATCCACGTCCCGCTGTACATCGATACGGTATACCGGAACTTCGATATCCAAAGCTTCATCCGTCTCATGGACGATTTTCATTTCCAAGCTTTCCAAGATGCTCTTTACCGTGTCAGTCGGTATCACTTTCCCAATCAAAGAATTGATTTTTTCATACGTGATATGTACTTTGTACGGCTCTACGACATGCGGATAAATATCTTGAATTTTTCCTGTAATGTTTCCGCCTGCCAATTCCTTGATCAAAGAAGCTGCATATTTCAAAATGTAAATCGTCACGTTGGGGTCCAAGCCACGTTCGTAACGGAAAGAAGAGTCGGTATTGAGTCCCAAACGGCGCGCCGTTTTCCTAATCCAGGTCGGATGGAAGGTCGCACATTCCAAAAAGACATCGGTCGTCTGATCGGTTACTCCCGATTCAAGCCCGCCGAACACGCCTGCGATGCACATGGGTTCTTCCTCATTGCAAATCATCAGGTCATGGGCGGTCAATGTGCGTTCAACGCCATCCAAGGTAACGAACTTATCGCCTTCGTTGGCTGACTTGACGATAATTTTATTCCCTTTAATCTTTCCGGCATCAAAAGAGTGCAGAGGTTGTCCCAAGCCATGCAATACCAAGTTTGTCACATCTACGACATTATTGATGGGGCGCAGACCTATGGTGCGCAATTTGTTCTGCAACCATTCCGGGCTTTCCTTTATCGTGACACCTTTGATGCATACGCCCGAATAACGGAGGCAAGCTTCTGTGTTTTCCACCACTACTTCGATAGCAGGAGTCGCATCATCTATTTTGAACCCATTCACGTCCGGACGTTTCAAGTTAAAGGGCTTTCCATTCTGTTTCAAATAAGCAGCCAAATCGCGAGCCACGCCAAAATGAGAAGTAGCATCTACCCGGGGTAATGTCCACTTCCAGCACGAAGTCGCTCTTGACATTATAATATTCTTTGGCTGGAGTTCCTACAACAGCATCAGACGGCAATACGATGATTCCAGAGTGGTCGGTGCCTATTCCTATTTCATCTTCCGCACAGATCATGCCATTTGATTCTACGCCGCGCAATTTCGAGCGTTTGATGACGAACTCTTTGTCGCCATCATACAATTTGGTCCCGTTCACTGCCACCACCACTTTTTGTCCTGCCGCAACATTCGGAGCGCCACAAACAATCTGCAAAGGTTCACCGCCACCTACGTTTACGGTCGTTACATGCAAGTGGTCGGAATTGGGATGAGCTTCGCAAGTCAAAACTTCGCCAATAACCAATCCTTCCAAACCTCCTTTAATCATCTGCACTTCTTCCACTCCACCGGTTTCCAAACCAATAGATGTCAATGCATCCGCTACTTCCGCAGGCTGCAGATCAAAATCGAGATAATCTTTCAGCCAATTGTAAGATATATTCATCGCCTATATGTTTTTTTCTTTTAACTCCATATCCAAAAAGGGCTGTCGCTTTAAAGCATTCGCACAAGAACCCTCTATCTTAAATATTTGCAAAAGTAAAAATAATAATCGAGAGTGTAAAGACAATTTTAGAATTTGTTGTTCGAAAAGGCCATGACAAAACAAGACCATCATGAAACCGTTATGATGCTTATTATAAAATGGAACATGCAAAAAAAGCTTGCTCGGTTGCAGACCGCAACTGAACAAGCTTTTTTCATTTATAAAGACTCTTCGGATTATTCGCCCAAAAGGATTTCCATAATCTGACAAGCAGCCTTCGTTACAGAAGTACCAGGGCCAAAGATTGCGGCAACACCCGCCTTGTACAAGAAGTCATAATCTTGTGCCGGGATAACACCTCCAGCAATGACGATGATATCCGGACGGCCCAATTTCTTCAATTCTTCAATAACCTGCGGAATCAAAGTCTTGTGACCGGCAGCCAAAGAAGAAACGCCCAATACATGAACGTCGTTTTCTACTGCCTGGCGGGCAGCTTCCGCTGGAGTTTGGAACAATGGTCCCATATCCACATCAAAACCACAATCCGCATAACCGGTAGCTACCACTTTCGCACCGCGGTCGTGACCGTCCTGCCCCATCTTGGCAATCATGATACGAGGCTGACGACCTTCTTTCTTGGCAAACTCCGCTGTCAAGGCGCAAGCACGCTCAAAGTCTGCACTCTTCTTAGTTTCTGATGAATACACGCCTGAAATAGTTCTAATAATTGCTTTATAACGACCAACAACTTTCTCGCAAGCATCTGAGATTTCACCCAACGAAGCACGTAAAGCAGCCGCTTTGACTGCCAGATCCAGCAAGTTGCCTTTCTTTGTGCGGACACATTCCGTGATGTCTTCCAATGCCTTCTGCACGGCAGCCTCATCACGATTAGCACGAAGTTTCTTCAAAAGCTCGATTTGTTCGTTGCGGACAGCCGTGTTGTCAATTTCCAATATGTCGATTGGAGCTTCTTTCTCCAAACGGTACTTGTTCACGCCAACGATTGTCTGTATGCCGGAGTCGATGCGAGCCTGGGTACGGGCAGCCGCTTCTTCGATACGCATCTTCGGAAGACCTGTTTCGATAGCCTTGGCCATGCCACCCATGCTTTCGATTTCCTGGATCAAAGCCCATCCTTTATGTACCAATTCGTTTGTCAAAGACTCTACGTAGTAAGAACCGCCCCATGGGTCAATTTGCTTACATACCTTCGTCTCCTCCTGGATATAGATCTGAGTATTACGAGCGATACGGGCAGAGAAGTCTGTCGGCAAAGCGATGGCTTCATCCAATGCATTTGTATGCAATGACTGCGTATGGCCCAAAGCTGCCGCCATGGCTTCGATACAAGTACGGCCTACATTGTTGAACGGATCCTGTTCTGTCAAAGACCAACCTGAAGTCTGGCTGTGGGTACGCAATGCTAAAGATTTCGGATTCTTGGCTCCAAAACTTTTAACAATCTTGGCCCACAACATACGAGCTGCACGCATCTTGGCTATTTCCATGAAGTGGTTCATGCCGATTGCCCAGAAGAATGACAAACGAGGAGCAAACGCATCGATGTCGATGCCCGCATTGACACCCGCACGGAGGTATTCCAAACCGTCGCACAAAGTGTAAGCCATTTCAATGTCAGCAGTAGCCCCCGCTTCCTGCATGTGGTATCCAGAGATAGAGATGGAGTTGAACTTAGGCATCTTCTGAGATGTATACTCGAAGATATCGGCAATGATACGCATAGAGAACTCTGGCGGATAAATATACGTGTTACGCACCATGAACTCTTTCAAGATATCGTTCTGGATCGTGCCTGCCATTTCTTCCAGCTTAGCACCCTGCTCCAAACCGGCATTGATGTAGAAAGCCATGACGGGCAACACCGCGCCGTTCATTGTCATGGAAACAGACATCTTGTTCAATGGAATACCGTCGAACAACACTTTCATGTTCTCGACAGAACAGATAGACACACCGGCCTTGCCGACATCTCCTACCACACGCTCGTTGTCTGCGTCATAACCACGGTGAGTGGCCAAGTCGAACGCCACAGACAAGCCTTTCTGGCCAGAGGCCAAGTTCCTGCGATAGAAAGCATTTGACTCTTCTGCGGTGGAGAAACCGGCATACTGACGGATTGTCCAAGGACGCAATGGATACATGGCACTGTACGGGCCGCGCAAGTAAGGAGGAATACCGGAAACGTAGTTCAAGTGTTCCATGCCTTCCAAGTCATCTTTTGTATAAACCGGCTTCACCTCGATGTGCTCCGGTGTTTTCCAATTGGCTTCAATGCCATTGGCTTTTGCCCATTCTGCAGCGTTGTTTGCAGCAAAACCGGCGTTTTTGATATCTATATCTTTGAAATTTGGTCTCATGATAAAAATTTTTACTTGATGCCTAACTTAGTGCTGAAAGCCTGCAGTGTTTCCAGTACGTTGCTCTTAACATTAATAAACTGGTCGATGCCCTGAGCCTTCAAGTCCTCCATGCAAGCAGGAGCACCGGCAACCACGAACAATGCTCTTCCGTTCAATGCCTTGAATGCCGCAGGAGCATATTCTGCGTATTCATCGTCGCTTGAACACAACACGACGATGTCCGCTCCGGCTTCTACTGCAGCCTCGACACCGGCTTCAACCGTATCAAATCCCAAGTTATCGATTGTCTTGTAACCTGCACAAGCAAAGAAGTTGCAAGAGAATTGGGAACGGGCCAACCGCATAGCCAAATTACCGATAGTCAGCATAAATACCTTCGGGGCTTTTTCCGCCTTTTCTGTAGCCAGACGAAGTTTTTCAAACTCGGAAGCGCCGCGAGCAAAGTCTAACTTGGCTACGCCCTCATTCTCGCAATGGTTCTGGGCAGCACCATCGCAGCAGCAAGAACCTTCTTCCTTTTTAATCTTCGCAGCTGCTACTTCCGTGAAGTTAGGGAACTGGTTCGTTCCTAACAAAGACTCACGGCGGGTAGCCACCGCTTTATGACGAGCCACGTTCGATGCATTGACTGCCGCCTGGATTTCACCGGCATTGGCCATTGCGCCGAAACCGCCTTTCTCTTCCGTTTCCAAGAAGAGTTTCCAAGCCACGTCAGCGATGGAGTTTGTAAACATTTCTACTGTATATGAACCTGCAGACGGGTCAACCACCTTGTCGAAGTGAGATTCTTCCTTCAACAGCAGCTGCTGGTTGCGGGCGATTCTTTCAGAAAATTCATCCGGAGTTTCAAAGGTCTCATCAAACGGGAGAACGGTGATGGAGTCTACGCCAGCAATGGCAGCAGACATGGTTTCGGTCTGAGAGCGCAACAGGTTCACATGGGCATCGTATACCGTCATGTTCCAACGGGAAGTTTGAGCATGAGCGGCCATCTTGCAGGCACATTGGCAAGCAGGCTTATATGCCGCCACTATCTCGGCCCACAACCAACGAGCCGCACGGAACTTGGCAATTTCCATGAAATAGTTGGAGCTGATGCCGAAGTTGAATTTGATGCGTTTTGCCACTTCATCGACCGTATAGCCAGCTTCGGTCAATTTAGCAATCAATTCATTGCCCCACGCCAAAGCAAAGCCCAATTCTTGGTAAATATAAGCGCCCGCATTGTTCAATTGGTAGGCATTGACTGCTAAGACTTTGTATGCAGGAAGAGCTTTGGCTGCATCCAAAACAGCTTTAGCATTCTCTACCCAATTCTCGTTTTTATGACCTTTTATCAAAGGTTTCTTGAACGGATCGTAGTTGATCGAACCTTTGCACTTAGCGGCATCTACGCCTTTCGACGCGAAGTACTCACCTAAGATAGCAATCAATTTGGCTGCTTTGCAAAGGCAAGTGCTGAAATTCAACTCGACACATTCCGGACAAATGCCATTTAACAATGTAGCAATGTTTTCAGCGTTTACGTCATCGCCTTTGATGACAAAGCCCAAAGAGCTGACGCCTTTGTTCAAGATGTCCAAAGCTTTTTCATTCGCCGCCTTGCAACAAGACACTTCGATATCCTGACGCACCAGCCATTCATTGTCTTTCTTCACGCCACGGACATACGGGAATTCACCCGGAAGTGATGTAGTAGTTTTTAAACCCTCCAAATCTTCCAAACGATAGAACGGATTTGCATTAAATCCCTCTCCTGTTTTCCAAACAAGCTTTTTCTCAAACGGAGCGCCTTTCAGGTCAGCCGTAATCTTCGCTACCCACGCTTCCGTAGAAACGGGTTCGAATTCTGAGAAAAGTTTTTCTTTTTGTTCTGCCATAATATTAGTTGTTATTTTAAACTGGTATAGTAATGTTTCCACCAAGTTTTGTTCTTTTATCAAACGATTCACAAAGGTACGATAAAAATTTTTTCAGCAAAAAAATTTGTCAAATTAAAATATTACTTTAACTTTGCGGCATCATAAGAAAACGAACAGGGCGCATTCGTCTAGAGGCCTAGGACGCGGCCCTCTCACGGCTGAAACCCGGGTTCGAATCCCGGATGCGCTACGCCGAGCAGTTGTCCCTTTCGGGCAACTGCTTTTTTTATTCCCCTCGTTAGGACAGATTCAATAAAAGCCCTACCTTTGCTCATAAATCTAAAAAATCGAAGTCTATATGTTTTCAGGAATTGTAGAAGAAGCAGCTAAAGTCGTTTCAGTCGAGCAGGATAAAGGCAATATCCATATTACAATGGAATGCTCTTTTGTGGACGAACTGAAAATTGACCAAAGCGTAGCCCACAACGGAGTTTGCCTAACTGTTGTCAGCATGACTGACAAAACTTATACCGTCACAGCCATCAAAGAGACGCTTGAACGTTCGAACCTCGGATGCTTGAAGCCGGGCAGCCTGGTGAATCTGGAACGAAGCATGCTGATGAACGGACGCTTGGACGGGCATATCGTGCAAGGCCATGTCGACCAAACCGCCGTTTGCACCGACGTTGCGGAAGCAGACGGAAGCTGGTATTACTCGTTCCACTATAAATTCAACAAAGAAATGGCACGGCAAGGTTACCTTACGGTCGAGAAAGGATCGGTCTGCGTGAACGGCGTCAGCCTGACCGTTTGCAACTCAAAAGATGACAGCTTCCAAGTCGCCATCATTCCCTTCACCCACGACCATACCAATTTCTGCCAAATCGAAAAAGGCACTGTCGTCAATCTCGAATTCGACATCGTAGGGAAATACATTAGTAAAATGATGCGTTTTCAATAATAAAAGCTCGCGCTTCCTTCGGCTATTCCGATAAATGCGCTAACTTTGCCAATTGGGTAACAAATCCCGCATAATTGGAAATATTAACAGCCTATACTTAGAACATAATGAAAGTAGATGTATTATTAGGACTACAATGGGGAGACGAAGGCAAAGGAAAAGTTGTCGATGTCTTAACACCTAACTACAGCGCGGTAGCCCGCTTCCAGGGCGGTCCGAATGCCGGGCACACATTGGAATTTGAAGGTCAGAAATACGTGTTACGTTCCATACCTTCCGGAATATTCCAAGGCGGAAAAATAAACGTAATTGGCAATGGCGTCGTTTTGGATCCATTGTTATTCAAAGAAGAAGCGGAAGCTTTGGCTGCGAGCGGACACGATATTACCAAGCAATTGTACATATCCAAGAAGGCCCATCTGATTCTTCCCACACATAGAATCTTGGACAGGGCATACGAAGCCGCCAAAGGTTCGGGTAAAATCGGGACGACCGGCAAAGGCATCGGTCCGGCCTATACCGACAAGGTAAGCCGTAATGGCGTACGCGTTGGAGACTTGTTGCGCGATTTCGACACCATCTACGCGGCAGCCAAAGCACGCCATGAAGCCATCCTGAAGTCGTTGAATTTCGAATATGACATCACCGAATTGGAAGCGAAATGGTTCGAAGCTTTGGATTACCTGAAACAATTCAAACTGATAGACAGCGAGCATTTCGTAAACGGTCTGCTGAAAAGCGGGCAGAATGTCCTGGCGGAAGGCGCACAAGGCACGATGCTCGACATCGACTTCGGTTCATATCCGTTCGTAACGTCTTCCAACACGATTTGCGCAGGCTGCTGCACGGGATTAGGGGTTGCCCCGCGCAACATTGGCGAGGTATTCGGCATTTTCAAGGCCTATTGCACACGCGTCGGCAGCGGCCCTTTCCCTACCGAATTGTTCGATGAGACCGGTGACAAGATTGGGCAATTAGGGCATGAATTTGGAGCTGTAACCGGACGTAAACGCCGTTGCGGGTGGATTGACCTCGTAGCTTTGAAGTATGCCGTCATGCTGAACGGTGTCACGCAGCTTATCATGATGAAGAGCGACGTCTTGGACACTTTCGAAACGATCAAGGCTTGCGTGGCATACAAAATCGGCGGCGAAGAGGTGACAGAGTTCCCTTATTCCATCGACGGCGAAGTAGAGCCAATCTATGTCGAGCTGCCGGGTTGGAAAACGGACATGACCAAGATGAAGAGCGAAGACGAGTTCCCCGAAGAGTTCAATGCCTATCTTTCTTTCTTGGAAGAGGAATTGCAAGTCCCGATCAAGATTGTCTCCGTGGGTCCTGACCGCCAACAGACGATCATCCGTTATACAGAAGAATGATCAATTCTTTCGTTCTTTCCAAAATGGCAGAAAAAAAGAGGCTGTTCGTGTCTGTTTTCTGCCATTTTTTATCTGGTAAGGTTTTTGCTATACTTAATTATATACATTTATTAATCGAATCGATTTATGACGTACTGGATTATTTTTATAGGAATTTCTTTATTAAGCTGGTTGGTCTCTTCCCGGCTGCAACGCAAGTTCGAAGCTTATTCCCAAATTCCGCTCCCGAATGGGATGACAGGACGGGAGGTGGCAGAAAAAATGTTACACGACAATGGAATTTATGATGTCACCGTCACTTCGACCCCCGGGCATCTGACGGACCATTACAACCCGGCCAACAAGACAGTCAACCTGAGCGAAAGCGTCTACTACGGCAATAGCATCGCAGCGGCGGCTGTCGCTGCCCACGAATGCGGCCATGCCGTCCAACATGCCAGGGCTTATGCCCCACTGAAATTACGTTCGGCCTTGGTCCCCGTGGTTAGTTTCGCTTCCAACATCATGGTATGGGTACTGCTGGGTGGAATGTTGCTGCTGCACAGCTTCCCTCAACTGATGTTATTTGGCATCATCTTGTTTGCGTCCACGACATTGTTCAGCTTCATCACCCTTCCGGTTGAAATCAATGCCAGCCAACGGGCTTTGGCCTGGCTGAACTGTTCGGGGATTACCAATTCCTACACACATGACAAAGCCGCCGACGCTTTGAAGTCAGCCGCCTACACATACGTGGTAGCCGCTTTGGGTTCTTTGGCGACCTTGTTATACTACATCATGCTATTCATAGGCGGAAGCCGGGATGAATAATCCAAAGGACACCATCTCTTTGGGAAACGGCCACTATCTTTCCGGAAAAAGGTAGTGGCCGTTTCAGGAAATGATTGCGGTCGTTCCCATGACGGAAACTACCTCCATTTTGCCCATCCATATACTTTGGCGTAAAGAGTCAGAAGTGCCACGTTCTTCCTAAAGAGGCTTACCAGCAACAGATTCTTGCGATGTTTCCTGAAACGCCTTATCGATTCCACCACCTGCCTGTTATGAAAGAAAGAACGAACCAGCGTTTTATCTATTCCACTCCACGGCGTTTGGTACAAGTAGCTTTGGTAGATCTGGCAATAGCTGTTCACCAGCCAATCTTTGGCATACGTGAACGGCCGGTTATATGCAAGAGACAAATCATGCAACGAAACCAGCAGCTGACCAAAAGCCCTGCTTTGCAAATCAATCCTCTTTCCATATTTTATCTGCCATTTAGGCTGCCTTTCATAGACATAGTTTGCCGGGCTTATACTCTTGATGGAACGGACAAACAGCAAATATTCTTGGACGAAAAGCGTATCCTCCCCAAAAAACATCTGATTGTCAAACCTCATCTCATTCGCAACGAGAATATCCCTCTTGAACAATTTGCCCCAAGGGACTTGCAACACGATGTTCCCTAATTTTCTTTCCAAGAATAAAGCAATTTCATCTTTATCCCTATACGTTTTCTCCTCGATCGCCACTACGGCATGGAGCTTCCCCTCGATGCATTCATATCCCCCCACCAGCAAATCCGCATCCGCATGATCCTGCACGAAAGAAGAGAGATAATCCTTGTTCACCCAGTCATCCGCATCCACGAATGCGACATAATCCCCTTTTGCCAATTCCAGCCCTTTGTTACGGGCGGAGCTGACTCCCCCGTTTTCTTGATGGATGATTTTCACCCGCTTGTCGGCGGCAAATCGTTTACAAATGGATAAAGAATTGTCACTACTGCCGTCATCCACCAAAATCAATTCAAAAGAAGTGTAGGATTGGCCCAACAGGCTCTCCACGCACCGGCTTAAACAATTTTCGGCATTGTATACCGGAACTATTATCGATATGAAAGGCATTTCCATCATGCTTTGGTTAAATTAGTGTTAAGGAAATCGATAGATTGCTGACGCAACCGACCCAATTCAAGGTCCACCCGGTCCCAATCAATTGCCGGGAAATCCAAAGAATCGATTGCTTGCCCGTCCGCAGGTGTCACCAACCGATTCTCCAAGGAGAACAGCGACAACAGAGAATGGAAACGCGCCATGCCGCGTTCGGGATTGCCAATCACGCAAAACGGAATATGGAACAATATCGAAAACACGCAAGCATGGAATGAATCCGTCACCACGAACCGAGCCGAGGCAAAGCCTTCCAACCATTTTTCCACAGGCGGCGCGATACGCTCGTTCAAATCATGAGTCCCGCTTTCCGTATGGGGATTGTTGACATAAAACCGCCGAAGCCCCGTTTTCCGTTCCCAATGACTTACCACCCTCTCTTTCTCTTCCGATTTGTCCAATAGGTAGACCAGAAGCCGGGACGGGCTGTCCCCATCACCGGACTTGGACGATACGAGACGGAGGTAGTCCTCTTTCGAAAGCAACAAGGTCGGGTCCAAAACCCATTCGGCTTTCACATCCAGATAGTTCTTGCATAAATCCACGGCAGACTTCTCCCTGACAGAAACAGCCGCAAATTTCTTCACCAATGAAGCGCACCGGGCCGTCTGCTCCCTCGTAAACGACCATTCGTCCGTGCCGAATGAAGCGGCATAGGAGAGCCGCTTGACGGAATCATCCTTCAGGAAAGAGAAGAAAAAGAGGGGCATGTCCTGGGTGTAAGAGGTCCGCCACACTTGGTCGCTCCCCACGATATAAGCATCAAAGTGGTATTTGTCCTGCAACATTTCCCAATCCACCGGAGTGCAAACCGTGTCTGTCCTCGGAGAAATATATTTCAGTACAAAAGGCACGGTTTGCCTGCAAACCACTTCATACTCCCGCCTGAAGCGTCTTTCCCGGAATACCTCCAAGCCTTTTTGCCCCAACAGGACTTTCTTCAAGATATTCCGCATATACAAGGAAGAGCGGGAAAAGAGATTCCTCTCCTTGAAATTCTGGTTGAAAACCAAATAAGGCTCATGCCCTAACCGCTTCAACACGGTCATCAAAGCATACGCTTGCAATATCCCGCCATAATTGGAATGCAATCTCAATGTCAGAACTGCCACTTTCATTGTCCGATACCTTTTTTCATCTCTATTTGGGTGTAAAGATAGAGAATAAAACGAACAAACAAGCATCATGGTGCATATTTGCGGGCATCCGCGAAACGGAAAGGCATTGAAAGAGAGTATGGCACAGAAAGGCCTATACGCTCCAAATGTCCAAGCCTCCTATGCCGTGTATCCGTCAGCCTCATCCATTCTTCCCATATTCCGCAGCTTCCTCTGCCGCCATACAAGAAGAACCGTCCGTTCCTTCGTACATTTTTGCCGGTTTCAATTTGAAATGTTCAAGGTAACTGTGGTTGATGCAATACTCCATCTCCAACAATGTTTGTTCCCGCACAGCCGGTTTCAGTTGGCATTCCCATATCGTCATAACCTTCCAGCCCATCTTAATCAAAGCTTCTTTGTCACGTTTGTCACGTTGTTTATTACGTTCAATCTTGGCTTTCCAAAAAGCAGTATTGGAGTGAGGAAGGTGACTGTCAATATCATGCCCATGCCAAAAACACCCATGTATAAATATCACAACCCCATACTTACGCAGCACGATGTCCGGAGTGCCGGGGAGCCCTTTCACATTCTTGCGATAACGGTACCCACGATGATAAAGATAGCGGCGCACAAGAAGTTCCGGCTTCGTATCTTTACTACGGATCTTCGCCATGACGGCAGAACGTTTCTCTTTATTCCAGATATCCATTACATATCGTATTTCCCCGCAAAGATACTATCGAAAGGAAGCAGATTGCACATTCTTTTTTGTGAAATATGCATGTTCATGGGAAATCAGGGCTTTTGGCCCCCATCTCTCGGCATATATAAAAAAGGCTGCGCCTATTTCGACACAGCCTCTTTTAAACAATTATGCTACCCCTATTCACAGGTAATCGTAGAGACAAAATGATATATCATTTCAATTGTAACCATTCGCCCCATCCCATTATTGAACATTTGGTCTTGAGATGAGCGACCTTTTGGAAAGTCAACCAAAAAGGCTCCCGGTGATCTATCGTATGCCCCATTTCGTTCTCATGCGCCGTTATCACAATCCGAGGGGAGAAGCCATTCACTACCTCGTCGATTCGGTTTATCCAACAGTTCACAATCAAAGCGTCAAGGTCAGCAATGCGCTCTTTTACACCAGAAATCCATTCCATGTCAGACTCGTTGTACTGATCACCTGTATGCGCCACGGAATATCCTTCAGGCGATGTCACCACATATATGTTATTCATCAACTCATCCTGATGGCCGGGAAAGATTGTCAGCTTAACATTTCGACCATTCCTCAGAGAAAAGCTCTTCTCCAAAACTTTCTCCTCAGAACGCAGCCTGACAACCTCTTTACTCCTTTCCCATAAGTCAGTAGTACCGATTACCGGTTTGCCCTCTTTCAAGAACAAATCAGCAACATATGAATCCGCATGATCCCCGTGTTTATGTGTAACCAATAACACATCTGACCGCTTCACAATCTGGCAAATCAATGAGTCAGGAATCAATGCCTTTCCCTTGCAACTTCCGCGTACCAAGTCGAAAGCGACAGTGACAGTAGGCGTACGCATTAAAAAACCATCATTATAGATTTTATAAACCTTGACACCTTTCTCCAAAGGCTCATTCAAGTCTGCGATCACATTTGCCATCCGCGAGTGGATAAAACGCTCCAGCGGCTTCCCGCTATCGTTAATCGTATCGTGCAACAATGCATCCAAACTATAAAGCGCCAATCTACGAACAAGCGTGTCTCCCATACTTGGAGGACATTGCGTCAACGCCTTGTCGACCAATGGGAACAGGCTTTCCGCCTGTCTCTCAAAATATAACCGGGAATTACCCCAATGCTCCTCTTTCTCTTGTGCATGCACAGTCATAGTACACAGACCAACCATCCACACCCAAAGGAACAGGCTTAAAATATTCCTCTTATCCATAACAATTCATTTTTCATTCGTCATAAATAAATATAACATACATTTCACCATCCTTCATTTTGAACAAGGTTCGTGTTACGTTCCATCTCAACGAAAGGAATCGGCCAAATCTCATGGCGTGGCTGATAAGCCCGTTCATACATCAAGTCACCCAGTATGTCTCTGGCATCCTTAACTGTTTCCTTCAAAATTCCCCAACGCTTCAAATCCCAATAACGCTGTCCTTCCCCTGCCAATTCTCTGGCACGTTCGTCACGAATGCGCTCTCTCATCTCATCTTGGCTTCTCACCGCCATCCAAGCAGGACCTGAATTAAGCCCAGGCATACCGACACGCTCCCGGATCTTATTAAATTCCACTATGGCTTTGTCAGTCTCCCCTACTTCGTTATAAGCCTCCGAAAGCATGAGAATCACATCGCCCAACCGGATGAGAGGGAACTCGTACGGTGTACGATTATATTCTCCCCAATAACCATCCAGATTGCCAGTAGGAATCCATTTTCTCCACAGATAAGAATTCCAGCCTTCTGAATTACGGATGAACGCTTGCGCTTCCATTGGCGATCCTCCCTTCGTAGGATCAACAATCACAAATTGCTTATCCATTGGCACTGAAGCCGCATCCGTTCCAAGATAATGGGAAAAGGGAGTGATCACATTCCAACAGAGACGAGGATCCCTGTCGTTATAGGCGGCAATCACCTTAGCCGTATCACAGTCCAAGACACTCGTGATTTCCGTACTTGCATCATTAATCGCCACAGCCAAGCATTTACGACGGAAATCGGAGTCTCCTTCATTGTATCCAGGGAAAACCTCATCCCAATCAAATGGTTGTCCATCCGGTTTCTCATACAAGTCAATCAACTTTGTGGAAGGCACAATCAAGTTACTGGCGATAAGGCGCATAGTCGATTTATTCCCAAAATACCCTACAATATTCAAGGCATATCCCGCCACGTTTCCATCAATAGATTGGATGGCGAATATCATTTCCTTGCTACGCCTACCATTATATAAACGGAATAGGCCTTCGTAGTCCGGATGCAGAGCATATCCATAATCGTTATGTTTATTATACACAACCTCCTCGAAGTCGGCAATGGCTTTTTCCCATTCCTTGTTAAAGAGATATACTTTTCCCCTCAAGGCATAAGCAGCACCTTTCGTGATGCGTCCGTAGTCCGTATCCGGCCAGCTCACCGGCAATTTGGAAATGGCATCAGTCAGGTCGTCGATTATATGCTGCCTGATTTCCTTCTCCGTGCTTCGTTCATTCGTCACAGTGGAGAATTCCTTTTCGATGTCACAACTCTCATCATAATAAGGGACCCCTCCCCAACAGTTCAGCATACGGAAATAGGCCATAGCCCGCATAAACTTTGCCTCTCCAATAATCGGGTCGATGGACGACTGTTCGATGGACATCGCTGATACATTACGAATCACTGTATTGGAACGATGAACAAGCTCATAAAGATATTGCCAGTGGTTTTGCACTGCACTACTTGTCGAAGCAAAAGAAGTACCTCTCGATATATCGGCAAAAGGGCTGACACCATCCGCTATATCTGTACACATATCAAACGCAAACTCCAACCCAAAGCACCAAGACTGCATCATGGCCGAATAAAGACCTACCGCACCTTGTTTGGCATGTTCCTCTGTTTTCCAGAAAGTGGATTCAGACAACTGGTCTGGGCGCACATAGTCCAAGTCTTCGCAACCGCCCAACAACATGATTGGAGACAACAATGCTATAATAATATTTCTACCTTTCATTTTTTTGATTTTAAAATATAATTAGTTCGTGTTATTCCCGTCAAAATGAGACGTTCAACCCAACAGAATACTGACGCACGGCAGGATAACCCACTGTAGCTGCAATCTCCGGATCCAATCCGGGAAAACTCGTTATCGTGAACAGATTGTCTATGCTCGTATAGACCTTGAGATTCTCCACGAAGAATTTCTGTGAAATCTGGCGCGGCACGGTATAGCCTAAGCGTATGTTCTTACAGCGCAGATAAGCGGCATTATGAATGAATGCATCACTCGGCATATTATTCTTGTCATTGGCATTGTTGCGCAATAACGGATACTTCGACTTGTAAGGATTTTCCGGAGTCCATGCGTTATCCGTTATGTCTTTTATAAGCGATTGTCCCAATACGGTAGTAAAGCGAAATGCTTGGTTGTTATAATATACCTGATAATCACCAACGCCTTGGAGCAACAGTGAGAAATCAAAGTTGTTCCAAGTCAGTCCCATGTTCATACCGAATGTCAACCTAGGGATATCGCCGTGCCCTATTTCTACCCTGTCATCCGCATTAAGCTCCCCGTCGTTATTCGTGTCCGCATACAGGAAATCGCCCAATGTCGGACGTTGATATGTCGCAAAATAGTTTGGATTACGATCGACCAACGATTGTACATAGTCCATATCCGCCTGATCACGCACGATGCGATCAACCTTGAGTACATAATACTGATTGATAGGCTTGCCTTCCTCAAGCTTTTTCACGCCAGAGATAGAGGATACATCACCCATGAATTTGGTCACCTTGTTTGTGACAAATCCCAAATTGAATCCTACCGAATAAGAGACCTTATCAATCTTATCCGCCCAGTTGATTTCCCAATCCACACCTCGGTTGTTCACCTCTCCGGCATTCTGGTCAGGAACAACAGCCGTTCCATGCTCCAAAGGCGCAGGCAAAGAGATTAAGATTCCTTTTGTATCCCGGTTGAACCATTCGAGCGAGCCGCTCAGACGGTTATTAAAGAATCCATAATCCACTCCGACATTCGTCACATAGGTTTTCTCCCACGTCAAGTTTCCATTTGATAAGACAGTTTGCGAGAAACCACCGGTTACGGTATTACCCAACACATAGTTGGTCGGGGCATAGAGCGATTGATACATGTAATTATTCTCTGCCGCATTATTACCCAGTGAGCCATAAGAGGCCCTTATTTTCAATGAGCTAAGCCATTCTTGACTATCCTCCATGAAATGTTCTTGCGAAATGCGCCAACCAGCAGATACGGAAGGGAAATACCCCCAACGCTTGCCTGGAGCGAAACGGGAAGAAGCATCCGCACGAAGGTTGGCTTCGAACAAATATTTATCATCCCAAGCTAAATTCATTCGCCCGAAAAAAGAGCGCATTGCCCATTCATTATAATTGCCGGTAATTTGTCCGACCGTGGAGGCGGCATCAAAAGCCGTCAACGATTCATCCACAAGATCATACTTCCGATAATAATCCGTATCATACTTGTTGTATTCCTGACTCGCACCCGCCATGACAGAAGCATCCAACTTGCTCACATTGAATGCATAGCGCATCGTAACCTCAGAAGTTCGAAAATCATTGCGGTAATTGTACCGGCGAATATAAGTACGCACTTTCCCCTCACGCAACAAGACAGGGCCGTTAAACGTAAAACGATAAAGATTTCGGTCTGTCAAATGATGTTCTATGCGTCGGTCCCACGCATTATAAGTATAGGAGGCATCTATCGTCAATCCTTTGAAGGGAGTAATCCGGCCATACATCTTGGCCACAACTCGCCGGGTGATGGTAGGAAACTGATCCTTATAAAACCACATACGACGATAAGGGTTTGCATTGCTGACATTCACCTCCTCAGGATTCTGGATGCCACCATAAAGCCCCGTCTTGGGATCGTAAAGAGTCATGCCCGGCACTGTATTAAAGGCGCCGTATCCCCAAATGACATCGCCGCCATCTGCGGCAACATCTGCCGACGGATTGTTATAATCCACAAAACCATAGGCATTCACTCCCACCGTTATCCAAGGTTTTATATCCACATCTACATTGGCACGCATCTGATAGCGTTTATAATTGGTATGGTAGATTATACCCGGATTATTGACATAGCCGAAAGACAAATTGTAACGGGCGGTCTTTGAGCTTCCAGTTGCTGAGATATTATGGTTCTGTACCACGGACGGACTTCGATAAATACAGTCTTGCCAATCCGTATTAGGATAGATTGTTGGGTTTTTACCCGCATCGTTACGCCACTCGTCTATTTTTCCTTGCGAGAATCGAGGAGCTTGCCCGTTAGCCTCCAATCCCCGATTCTGAATCTCCATGAAATCAGCATAGTCAGTGACCAAATTAAGTCTTTTAGCCACTTTCTCGAAAGAGACATTGCCGCTGTAAGTAATCCGAGAGGAACCCTCAGACCCCTTCTTGGTAGTTATTAGAATGACTCCGTTGGCGGCACGTGAACCATAGATAGCGGAAGATGCGGCATCTTTCAAAATAGAAATCGACTCGATATCTTGGGGGTTGATGTCGCTGATTACTGCTCCAGGCATTCCATCTATCACGACAAGCGGATCGGAATTATTCAAGGTTCCCTGTCCTCGGATACGTATCGTCTGGCTCTCAAAGCCAGGAGTGCTACCTCCCGTATTCCGCACGGACAATCCACCAGCCAAACCAGCCAACGCATCCGTCGCATTGGTAATAGGACGATCCTCTAATGCACCGATTTTTACGGAGGATACGGCTCCGGTCATGTTCACCTTACGCTGCACACCATATCCCACGACAACTACTTCATCCAACAACTTGTTGTCCTCGGTCAAGACAACATTTAGAACGGCCTGCACTTTCACCGATTTATCCTGATACCCGATATAAGAAATATGCAAGGTAGCATCCGGAGCTACACCTTTCAATTCAAAACGACCATCCAAATCTGTCATGGTTGCCACTGTAGAACCTTCCACTACCACGTGTGC
>CALBYC010000121.1 GCA_937890135.1 uncultured Parabacteroides sp. | reverse complement strand
GATGTTCATGGCTATCAGCCGTTTGCTGAACTTGTCAATAGGACGGTCCAATTCGATTGCAATCTTGTTCAAACAATCCGTGAATATCATTTTTTCTTCATCAGACAAATGTAAAGCTTCACTGGAAGAGTAGGAGAAAAAGGTGTAATTGCGGATATCTCTGCCTATAGGCGTGCCCTTGATTACGTCGGGATGGAACAAAAGCCCTTTGCCCGTTAGCTCCGCTTGCGGATCGATATTCACTTCAACGACTTGCCCCGGTGCAAAGCTTGTGACCGTGCCTTCTTGATAGTCATATATTTGTCTTCCATATCGGATTTCTCCACATTTGAGTCCTTTCAGGAAAAGGGCATAAACTCCAAAATTCATTTTTACGCTGGAAGGCCTTTTGGTCGCTTTGGACAAATCCACTATGCCGACTAATGGGTGTGCGGTTTCCAATCCAAACACTTCGTTATATGCCTCGATCGTATTGATTTTTATAATTTCATTCATGGTAATCTTGTTTGTATCCGAGGCAAAGATAAAGGATTTAATCATAATTGGAATCTTTTTTCGAAAAACAAAAGTAGGAGGAATATTAGCCGAACGCCGATAGGGGGGCATTGTGCCTCAAAACGGGCGCGACAATCCCTGAAAATGGTTGCGACCGGTCAGCCGAATGGCTGGGATAAAAATAAAGAATCCTTACTACCGTTTTGGGGACGGGTAGTAAGGATTCTTTTATGGATGAATTATCAATGAATCAACTGGACACTACGTTTGATGAAATTGCTCAATGCTTCACCTTTCAACAAGCCGTTGCTCAACAAAGCCAAATCTATCAACTGGCTAACCTTGTTGTTCCCGGCCGCATATTCCGCAATGACCTTGTTGCAGTTAACCCTCAGCTCGGCAATCTTGTTGTTAGTCTTTGTCATGTCTTCCTTCTCGGCTTCGGTGATTTCTTCCTCCTTCTTGCCGTTCTGAGCCTCTCGCAAATCAGCTTGACGAGTTTTCCATCCTTTGATATCTGCCAGGATAGGCTGGAGCTTGTCGGTACATTCTTTCTCCTCGTCATGCAGGATTTCCTTGACTAATGCATGATCCGTATTAACTACCAGGTTGTAGCTGTCTGGCAATTCGCCATAGAACGACATGCCCGGCTGCATGGCAGACATTTGGCGCATACGGCGCATATACTCTCCCTGGGTCAAGACTACAGGATTGGCATTCTCACCTAAAGCCTCGAGAGTGACCATGAAGTCTGTCTTGTCTATTTTAGGCATTTGGCTCTTGAATACTTCTTGCAACGCTTCTTTTTGTTCCTCCGTCAAGTCGACTTTGTTAGAGTCTTCCTTGGCTATGATGCGATCTATCGTGTCACTGTCCACACGGACGAAACGCACTTTTTCCCATTTCTGCTCTAATTGGCCGATTGCATGTACGTCCAACTGCCCGTTCATGACCAACACGCTATATCCCTTGTCTTTGGCAGCTTGTATATAGCTGTATTGTTCATCCTTGTTTGTCGTGTACAAATAAACTAACGTACCATCTTTGTCAGTTTGACTGTCCTTGATCAATGTCTTATATTCCTCGAAAGTGAAATACTTGCCCTCGACATCTTTGAACAAGGCAAATTTAGAAGCTCTTTCAAAGAACTTTTCGTCTGTCAGCATGCCATATTGGATGAACAACTTCAGGTAATCCCATTTCTCCTCAAATTGTTTCCTGTCACTCTTGAAAATTTCCTCCAAACGATCTGCGACTTTCTTCGTGATGTGGTTTGAGATTTTCTTCACATTCTGGTCGCTTTGGAGATAAGAACGCGAAACATTCAAAGGAATATCAGGAGAATCGATTACTCCGTGCAGCAATGTCAAGAACTCAGGCACGATACCTTCGACAGAATCCGTCACGAACACTTGGTTGCAATATAACTGTATTTTATTGCGATGCAAATCTATATTGCTCTTGATACGCGGGAAATACAAGATGCCCGTCAGATGGAACGGGTAGTCAACATTCAAATGAATCCAGAACAATGGGTCGTCAGCCATAGGATATAATTCATGATAGAACTTTATATAATCCTCGTCTTTCAATTCGGAAGGTTTGCGTACCCACGCAGGAGTCGTGTCATTTATGATATTGTCCTCGTCCGTATCCACATATTTGCCGTCTTTCCATTCTTGTTTTTTCCCGAAAGCGATAGGGACAGGCAAGAAGCGGCAATATTTTGTCAAAAGTTCTTGAATCTTTTGCTGGTTCAAAAAGTCTTTGTTTTCATCATCGATATACAGGATGATATCTGTTCCTCTATCTGCTTTTTCAGTCTCTTCCAACGTATAGGTAGGAGTGCCGTCGCAACTCCATTTGACAGCTGGAGCATCTTTGTATGATTTAGTCACGATTTCCACCTTTTTGGAAACCATGAACGATGAATAAAATCCCAAACCGAAATGCCCAATGATGGCAGCTGCGTCGTTCTTGTATTTCTCAACGAACTCTTCAGCACCGGAGAAAGCTATCTGGTTAATGTATTTGTCGATTTCTTCAGCGGTCATGCCAATGCCGCGGTCGGAGATCGTAATCGTATTCTCGTCAAATTTCACATGTACTGTCAAGTCTCCCAAATCACCCTTGAACTCTCCAACAGAAGCCAGCGTTTTTAACTTTTGAGTAGCATCGACAGCGTTTGAAACCAATTCTCTTAAGAAAATCTCATGATCGCTGTATAAAAACTTCTTGATAATCGGGAATATGTTTTCACTTGTTACCCCAATATTACCATTCTTATTCATATCTTGTTCCTTTCTTTTTAATTTATACTTTTTACCGTACCAACTAAATGTCGTATACTTCGTTTTTATTAAAGCAAATAAGATACCATTCAAACAGAATAAACAGATTCCTGCCATTATTGCGTCATGCAGAAGCAAACATGTCATTCCGTCCGTTCGGTTGTCATGTTTCCCTCACCTGTCCGCTATTATTTTATAATTACCATTATGTTAAATTACATACCCGTTCTATTGCTTTAAAGAAAAAACAACGACCTCAGATTGCTTTTATGTTACCATAAGAAGCAATCTGAGGTCTCCTATCTAAGTTTGCGGTTAATTGGACAAAGCTTTTTGACTTATAAGCCCAAATCTTTAAAAGTTCTTGCAGCCGGGACCTTAGGCAATGGTTTTCTTTCTTTCAGTTGTTCCATAATTACCTCGATGGCCTTATCCAACTGTTGGTCTTCGCCTGCTTGTTCTTTGATTGGGTCATTATCAATCAATATGTCCGGATCGACCCCATGGTTCTCGATAATCCACTGTCCACTCTTCGCATCATAATTTGTAAAAAACGGCACGCGAATATCAGTACCATCCATATATGGCAAAGAGTTACTAATGCCTACGATGCCACCCCAGGTACGCGTACCAACAACCTTGCCAATCCGGTTAGCCTTGAAACTCCAAGGGAACAAATCACCATCAGAAGCAGAATATTTGTTGATTAACAACACTTTCGGTCCATATTGAGTGGCATCGGGTATAGTACCCACATTTGTTGAAGTTCTCGACATAGTCATCCTGTAAGGCTTGCGAAGTAGACGTTCGATAATCATTGGAGAGACATTCCCGCCTCCGTTGCTACGGTCATCGATAATAAGCCCCTCTTTGTCGAGTTGAGGATAGAAATAACGTGCGAATTCATTCAAACCTTCCGGCCCCATATCAGGAATATATATATACCCCACTTTGCCATTGGTGGCCTTTTCTACCTTCTTCAAGTTGTTTTGAACCCAATTATAATGATATAAAGGATATTCATCCCCGATAGGTTTTACTATAATTTTCCGGCTTCCCTCTTCACTATTTTGGGAATTAACCTGAAGTTCCGTCATGACATCCGCTTTGCCAACCAGCAATTTATATATATTTTCAACAGAAGATGTCGGAACACCATCAATCGCAATGATGTAATCCCCTTCTTTCACATTCAATCCCTGTTCTGTGAGAGGAGAACGTAATGATTTGCTATAAGGCGCACCATGGATGAGTTTGCTTATCTTATAATAACCAGTTTTAGCATCACGGCTTAATTCCGCTCCTAACAACCCCATAGGTATCCGATATGGTTTTTTATATTCTCCAGGATTAACATACGCATGTCCGCAAGCCAATTCCGAAATCATTTCCCCTATCACATAATTCAAGTCCAATCTTGTTGTCACGTGCGGCAATAATACCTCATATTTCGCTTTGATATCTTTCCAGTTGATACCGTGCATGTTTTCCAAATAAAAGCCATCCCTGAATGCTCTCCATGTTTCATCGAATATTTGTGCCCACTCTATGGGATAATCAATGGTGGCAACCATATCTTTCAAGTCTACGCTTTTCCCAAATGTTACCTTAGATGTTGGCAAATCAGTCACGTATATGTTCCCTGCCTTGTAAAATAAGGCCTTTTTCCCTCCATAAGAAACAGACATAGAAGCGTCTTCCGCTATGGTTTTATCTTCTTGCTCACTTAAATCATAAGCATGGATATTGCCTCTTTCGGAATACCAGATAGTCTTTCCATCACTATGGAAATTCCCATAATGTCCTGCTTTCAATGGTAGTTTCACAATGCGCTCCAATATGCCATCTGTATCGATATGGATTATATCATCCTCAGATGAATTATCTATTCCTTTTTTCAAATCCTCATTTCCATCTGTCACATTGCAGGGCAAAAAGGGAGAAGGCGTATTCTTGCTCAGCATTGCTAAGTATATTCCTCCAGTACTTGTATAAACATGATTCCATTCCAAGCGGCCATAAATAGGATTGAAATCTCTATCAGATGAAAAAATAAGGTATTTGCCATCTTTACTAAATATCGGAGAACCTGATGTATACCACTTCTCTGTTACCGGATATTCCTTTTTCTCAGCCAAATTATACAAATAGACTACTTGCATCAGATTGCTTGCGGGGCGCGCATATGTAATCCACCTGCTATCGGGAGAGAAAGTAACATCAAAAAATTCCTGCTCTGGATTCTGAAAAATTACTTTTTTGCTTTTAGAAGTCACATCCACCATAACTATCCGGTTCTTTCTATCTGTATACAGTATTGACTTACTATCCGGAGACCATCGGAAGTTTCTGATATATGTGTCGTTGTCTTTTGTCAATTGTATAGGTTCACCTCCTTCTGTTTTCTCCATCCAAATTTCTGTTTCGCCCGTTCTGTCCGAGATGTAAGCTATATACTTGTTATCCGGACTCCAAGATGCATTTCTTTCATTCGCACCTGGAGTACGAGTAATATTGTATGTGACACCCTTTTCGGCCGGGACATCAAATACCTCTCCCCTTGCGGTGGCTACGATTCTTTTGCCGTCATGCGAAATGCCAACCGCAGAGATATAATCTGCAACTACCTTTTGCTCTGGGCGTGCAAAGCAGTTTTCTC
>CALBYC010000120.1 GCA_937890135.1 uncultured Parabacteroides sp. | reverse complement strand
TTCAAACCCGCCGTAGACCATGTCGTACGCTTCCTGCTGGTTGGACGGCTCCAATATGGGGAGCATGGCGAAATTGCCGTACATGCGGTTGTCCTGCTCGTTTTGCGACGAGTGCATGGACGGGTCGTCGGCGGTGAGGATGATCATGCCGCCGTTGATGCCGCTCATGGCGGCGTTCATGAAGCAGTCCGCCGCCACGTTCAGCCCGACGTGCTTCATGCAGCAGAGCGAACGTTTGCCGGCATAGCTCATGCCCAGCGCGGCCTCCATCGCAGTCTTTTCGTTGGCGCTCCAGCGCGAGTGGATTCGGCGTTCCTTCGCGACAGGCGAATTCTGGACATATTCCATTATTTCCGTGGAAGGGGTGCCTGGATAGGCGTAAACTCCGGACAAGCCGGCGTCGATGGCGGCCTGCGCGATAGCTTCGTCTCCTAAAAATAGATGTTTTCCCATGTTATTTGACTTTACGATAGTTCAGTAAATCTTCCGTTTGTTCAATTCCGCCCGGTAGCGTTCGGCATTGCGGTTGTGCTCGCCGAGCGTCGCCGAGAAGTTATGCCGTCCCGAGAAGTCGTCCTTGGCGCACATGTAGAGGTAGCCGTGCCGGCGGTAGTTGAGTACAGCGTCGATTCCCGTAGCGGAAGGGATCCGGATAGGCCCGGGAGGCAGTCCGGCATGTTTATATGTGTTGTAGGGCGATTCCGTCTCCAGATGGGTGTTCAGGATACGCCGCAGGGTCATGTCCCCCACGGCAAACTTGACCGTGGGGTCGGCCTGGAGGGGCATGCCCCGCTTCAGGCGGTTGATATAAAGCCCCGCTATGGTGGGGTATTCGTCGGGCACGGCCGATTCCTCTTCCACGATCGACGCCAGGATGGCTACTTCGACGGGCGTCAGTCCTATCTGGGCGGCCTTCGCCGTGCGCTGCCCGTCCCAGAACCGGTCGTATTCCTTCTTCATCCTCTGGAGGAACCGCCTCGGCGAGACGTTCCAATAGAGTTCGTAGGTGTTGGGGATGAACATGAGCTGGATGGTCGCCCGATCGAACCCCATGGAGTCGCACCATTGCTCGTCGTCCAGGTAGGCCGTCAGGTCGCTCCCGTCCAGCATCAGCTGCTTGTCCGCCTTCTCCACCAGGTCCTCCTTGGTGCGGACGGAATGGAAGGTGAAGCGCACCGCGGCCTGCTGGCCGTTGCGCAGCATCCTGACGACTTCCAGGTTGCTCATTTCCGGACGGATGCGGTAGCGTCCCGTGCGCAGATGGCCGGCGTAGTTCATCCACTCCGCCAGCATCTTGAAGCTGTTGAGGTGCATGCAGGCGGCGGAATCCTCCAGGGCCTTGCACAACCCGTCCCAGTCCTTCCTCTCGTCTATGTAGACATAGACCGGCTTGTCCGGGAAGAAGTTGGGGGCGCAGACGATGCGGTAGCACCAGAACCCGCACGAGAACAGGATGAGGAACAATGCCATCCCGCACAACCACAACCAATGCTGGAAAAGGAAACGTTTGTTCATGTTTCGTTCCGGCTTAATACCTGTAGTGGTCCGCTTTGTAAGGGCCGTCCACCGGCACGCCGATGTAGTCGGCCTGCTTCTGGGTCAGCCTGGACAGCTTGACCCCGATGCGAGCCAAGTGCAAGCGCGCCACCTCTTCGTCCAAATGCTTGGGCAGGCGGTAGACCCCCACCTCGTAGGGCTTCTGCCACAAGTCCATCTGCGCCAGCACCTGGTTGGTGAAGGAGTTGCTCATCACGAAGGAGGCATGCCCCGTGGCGCATCCGAGGTTGACCAGCCGCCCTTCGGCCAGCAAGAAGATGGAATGCCCGTCCGGGAAGGTGTATTTGTCCACCTGCGGCTTGATGTTCAGGTGCCGGATGCCCGGATAGTTCACCAGCTTGTCCACCTGTATTTCATTGTCGAAATGGCCGATGTTGCAGACGATGGCCTGGTCTTTCATCTTCTCCATGTGCTCGATGGCGATGATGTCGCAGTTGCCGGTCGTGGTCACGAAGATGTTCCCTTCCTTCACCGCCTCCTCCATCGTGGTCACCTCGAATCCCTCCATGGCGGCCTGCAAGGCGCATATCGGGTCGATTTCGGTCACCAGGACGCGCGCGCCGTAGGAACGCATGGAATGGGAGCATCCCTTCCCCACGTCGCCGTATCCCGCCACGACGACCACCTTGCCGGCTATCATCACGTCGGTCGCGCGCTTGATGCCGTCCGCCAATGACTCGCGGCATCCGTAGAGGTTGTCGAACTTGGACTTCGTCACGGAGTCGTTCACGTTGACGGCGGGGACCAGCAGCTCGCCCCGCTCCATCATCTGGTACAAGCGGTGCACGCCGGTCGTCGTCTCTTCCGACACGCCCTTCATCTCCGCCACGGTGCGGTGCCAGCGTCCCGGGTCTTCCTCCAGGATGCGGTTCAGGGTATCGAGGACGCACTGCTCCTCGTGGTTCGAGCCTTCGCGGCGGATGGTCTCCGGGTCGTTCTCCGCGCGGTATCCCATGTGGACCAGCAGCGAAGCGTCGCCGCCGTCGTCCACGATCAGATGGGGCCCTTTCCCCCCGGGGAAGCGCAACGCCATCTCGGTGCACCACCAGTACTCTTCCAGGCTTTCGCCTTTCCAGGCAAAGACGGGGACTCCGTCCGCCGCGATGGCGGCCGCGGCATGGTCCTGCGTGGAGAAGATGTTGCAGCTCGCCCATCTCACGTCCGCCCCCAAGGCCAGCAGCGTCTCGATCAGCACGGCGGTCTGGATGGTCATGTGGAGGGAGCCCGTGATGCGCGCCCCTTGCAAAGGTTTCTGGCCGGCATATTTCTCGCGCAAGGCCATCAGCCCCGGCATCTCGTGTTCGGATATTTCTATCTCTTTCCGTCCGAACTCGGCCAAACTCATGTCTGCCACCTTATAAGGCAGGTCTGTAGGATATGTTTGTGACATAAATCGGTATGTTTTTGTTCTTTGACCGCAAAGATACAAAAAGTTTGGGGAATAGGGCCAACGCGGTCCGATTCTGCGCAGTTTTCGTGGAAGTGCGGGGACTCCGCCGGTTCACAGCAGCTGCGCGATCGCCCCGATCACCGGCACCAGGATGGCGGTCATGATGCCCATCAGCCCGATCGCCAGCCCGCTTATCGCTCCTTCCACCGCCCCCAGCTGGATGGCGGCCGCCGTGCCTACCCCGTGCGAGGAGGCGCCGAGCGCCAGCCCCTTGGCGATGCGGCTCTCGATGCCCAGGACCTTCATCACGGCGGGGCCCACGATGCTGCCGAATATGCCCACGGCCACCACGACCCCGGCTGTCAGCGAGGGGATGCCCCCGTTCTT
>CALBYC010000119.1 GCA_937890135.1 uncultured Parabacteroides sp. | reverse complement strand
CAATACCATAAAGGCGGGCGCAGAAGTCAAAATAACGCCACAGTTTGCCGTACGTGCCGGAATGGCCTGGACGGGCAGCGCCATGGGGGCAGACATAAAAAACGGGCAACGTGAAGTAATGACGGTCGGGACAATCCCTAATTATACCATCGACCGCGATGTCTTCAACTACACTGTCGGCTTTGGGTATCGCTTTACGCCCCAACTATATGCGGACATTGCCTGCATATACAAAACAGCAAAAGACGACGTATATGCCTTCTCCCCTATGTTTGACAACGCAGGGAAAACGCTCATCGAAGCCAACCCTTCTTCTTTAAAGACAAATTCTACAAGGGTTGCACTAACGATCGGATACAAATTCTAAAAATAGAGATTCGTACTCCAAATTCCCTAATTCGTACAATAAAGACCGAATTAGGGAAATTTTTCACAATAAAACAGAAACGGATTTGGATTTATCAATCTTTTTCTGTTTTTTTGTAGAGAAATAATTCATGTTTAACAATAAAACCGATTGCCTATTGCAGAAACATTACTCGAATAAATTATAAAAAATAACAGTAATGAGCAAATTAGATTTGATGACTGATGAAGATTTGGTCGTCTCATATGCAAATGGTGATAACACCGCTTTTGATGTTCTGTTGAACCGTCATAAAAACAGTGTGCATTCCTATATATATTTTATTGTGCGGAATAAAGAACTCACGGAAGATTTATTCCAGGAGACATTTATCAAAGTCATCACAACAATCAAGCAAGGCAGATACACCGACAACGGCAAGTTCAAGGCATGGATTATGCGTATCGCACACAATCTTATCATAGATAACTTCCGCCAAGAACGTAATGAAAACATGATTTCAAATGACGAGGTGGAGGTTGATTTATTCAACAACATAAAACTTTGTGAACATACCATAGAAGAGGAACTTGTCAAACAACAAGTGTTAAAAGACATACGCCGGCTTGTTAAGTCTTTGCCAGAGAATCAACGTGAAGTGTTGGAAATGCGGTACTATCAGGATCTAAGCTTTAAAGAAATAGCGGACATGACAGGGGTAAGCATTAACACGGCATTAGGTCGTATGCGTTATGCCATCATGAACATGCGTAGATTAGCAGCAGAAAACCACATGGAATTATCATTAGCATAATTTATACGTATTATTTATCTCATCATACGCAACGTTATCCATCCATTGTTCGTTCTTATGAATAAAGACAATATCATCGCGTCGGTGATAGAAACTGGAAGGACTAAATGGACGATATACTTCAACATCTGATAGAAGGCTGCCGAAGAGGAGAACAAGCCTCTTTGGTGGCTCTATACGACCGATATGCGAAATGGCTGTTCCAAATTTGTTTACGAATCATAGGGAACAAGGAAGAAGCCGAAGAAGCCATGCAGGATGCTTTTTTGAAAGCTTTTACCTCCATAGGCAAATTCAAAGGAGAGTCCTTGCCCGCTTGGTTGAAGCAGATAGCCATCCATACGGCCATTGATGCCGTTCGTAAACAAAAGGTGGAATGGGTCGAGCTGACAGAAAAGGAGGACATCGCCTCTTCCGACCCGGAAGAAGAGTTCTACGAAGAATCGATTCACCTTAGCGTAGAAAACATACGCAAGGCGATGGAGGGGCTTCCTGCAGGGTACCGCGTCATTCTATCGCTCTATCTGTTTGAAGGATATGACATGGAAGAAATATCGTCCATCTTGCACATTAAAGCTGCCAGTGTCAGAAGCCAATACTTGCGAGGCAAACAAAAATTGTTGAATCTAATAAAAAAGAATAATGGATAAGCTGAAAGACTTTATAAGGCAAAACCGGGCTTCGTTCGACCAAGAGGAATTACCCAATGACCATTTAGGCCATTTCATGGAAAAATTAGCGTCATCGGAGCGTATGGTCAACAATGATTATTCCTTCAAGAAAACCGTTTACTTAAAAAAAACGGTCTTCTGGTTAGTGGCAGCTTCAATTGCTGCAGCCATGACTTTTACTTTATTCACATCCAACCCTGTCGAAGAAACGGCATACACATGCGAACTTGATACAAAAAAAGTAGAGTTACGCATGTACTATCAAATGAAAATGGAAGACTTGGTGATGCAAATGGAAAGCGAGACAGCAAAGACCGGCAATCCAGCCTTTGCTGTCTTAGTCGCAGAAGGGAAAAAAATCCAATCAGCATGTGAACGGTTTGACGAAGATGTCACACCCACTCTGCCCTGTTCTGAAAAGGGGATTTACGCAATCAACCAACAATATGCCAATAGTTTGGCAGGAATTCAGATTCTATACAATCAGCTAATGCATATCAAGAAAGAACAAACAAAGGACTAAAAATTATATTAACATGAAAACGACAGAAAAAAGAGACAACAGGTTATGGTTGTCATTGTTTCTTTTAATTTGTTCAGTCTGTGCCATGGCTGAACCTGAAGAATTTGTTTGCAAAAAGAATTACAATTATTCTTATCCTGTAAAAAAGAATTACACGTTGGACTTGAACAACTCTTTTGGGAAAACAATCATCAGTCATTGGAACAAGGAAGAAGTAGAAATAAAGGTAGATGTCATCACGAAAGCTCGCAGCGAAAAGATGGCGCAGACCAAATTGAACAGCATCGAAGTCAAAGTGGAGCAAGCCGAGAACACCATAAAAGGGAAAACGAAAATCGGCTCTGATAGCAAGGGGAACAACTTTTCCGGCAGCATGGAAATAAACTATTATGTGAATGTACCGACATGGATGAACCTGAAATTATACCAGGAGTTCGGAAATATCCAATTGCCTCAGCAAGACAATAACGGATCGTGCAAGCTGGTTGTGAAATATGGCAGAATCGATGCTGGAGATTTTTCTCAACCCCTTTCTATCAAAGCAGATTTCGGAGACATCCAAATAGGCAATGCCGGAAACGCAACTATCAATTTACGGTATTGTGGAGGCAGCAGCATTGAAAGTGCGAACAACTTGACAGTTTCTGACGCATTTTCAGAGTTAACAATCGGCAAAGCCAATAAAATGGAACTAAACAGTTCTTATGGAAACCTGACAATAGAACATGCCAATGACATGGAAGGCAAAATAAGGTTCGGCCATCTAAAAGTCAAGAATCTAACCAACAGTTTTATTTGCCACAGCCAAAGTTACTCGGACGTGATCCTTGAGAACGTAAATGCGCAGTTTGAAACAATCCGCTCAAATGCCAGCTTCTGCAAATTATGCATAGGACTTCCCAAGCATGTCTCTTGCAAGATAAAAGCATACAACCTCAAATATGGCAGGTGCGACATCGATGAGAAGTTTAAATTCACAAAGGATTTAAAAGACTCCGACAACACGGATGACAGGACAATCATTCTCAATGACGGGGAAAAAAGAATGATCGACTTCGACGGTGGCAACTATGGTTCTTTACGAGTAGAAGCTACCGACTGACCTTCATGCGCAGGGAGAGGGCTGGCATAAATAGGGAAGCCAGCCTTATTCCTTATGGTAGTTTGCCCTTGTCATTGCTGAGCTACAAACCATAAACTATCCTTACGTATTTCCAAAGGCATCTCCACGTTGTCTGTGAACAAGGCCCCGGTGCCCAATCCTTGCGGGCGGGGGTTATTGAATGTCGCACACAACTGCGCTATGGCGTTCAGCCCGACATTAGATTCCAAAGCAGAAGTAATCCACCATCCAATCTGCCGTTCATCAGCCAAATGAACCCACTCGGCTGTGCCATGCATTCCGCCATGCAATGAAGGCTTCAAGACGATATATTGGGGACGGATGACATCCAGCAATCTCTCTTTCTTGGATAAATCATTCACGCCTATCAATTCTTCATCCAATGCTATCGGCAAAGGGGACAAAGAAGCCAAATGAGCCATCTCATCCCACTCTCCTGCACGGATAGGTTGTTCTATGGAATGCAAGTCCATCTCCGCAAGACGGGATAGCTTCTCCATCGCTTCCTTTGGCTTGAATGCCCCATTCGCATCGACCCGCAATTCTACTTCCTTTGCGGAAAAACGGCTGCGTATATATTTCAACAAAGCCAACTCTTCCTCAAAGTCAATTGCGCCTATCTTCAACTTGATGCAACGGAAACCTGCTTGCATTTTATTTTCAATCTGCTCCAACATCGTAACATAATCACCCATCCAAATCAATCCATTGATAGGGATGCCGGATTCTCCACGGGAAAAGGCGGTATC
>CALBYC010000118.1 GCA_937890135.1 uncultured Parabacteroides sp. | reverse complement strand
TTGACAAAGAGCATTTAGGATGCGTCGGCGCCAGCTTCGGAGGTTTTTCCGTATATTGGATAGCCGGCCATCACGACAAGCGATTCAAGGCATTCATCGCCCATGATGGCATTTTCAACATAGAAATGCAATATTTGGAAACGGAAGAGATGTGGTTTGCCAATTGGGATATGGGCGGAGCATACTGGGAAAAACAGAACGCCGTCGCCCAGCGCACTTTCGCCAACTCGCCACACAGGTTCGTGGACAAATGGGACACTCCTATCTTGTGCATCCATGGAGAAAAAGACTACCGCATTCTTGCCAACCAAAGCATGGCGGCGTTCGACGCAGCTGTTTTGCGTGGAATACCAGCCGAGTTACTTATTTACCCAGACGAAAACCATTGGGTATTACAACCTCAAAACGGAGTGCTGTGGCAACGCACATTCTTTGAATGGTTGGACAAGTGGCTAAAAGAATAAAAACCAAACAAGAAGGAACAGACTGCACCCATTCGAGCAGGCCGTCACGCAACGTTTCGCACGGATACGGTCTGTTCCTTTGAAAAAAGTAAAGTTACATATTTATATAATCATGCGAATAGATATTTTGACCATATTGCCGGAAATGATAGACGGAATGATTAATTGCTCTATCGTGAAGAGGGCGCAAAATAAAGGACTGGCAGAAATCCACCTTCATAACCTACGTGATTATGCCACCAACAAATGGAGGCGCATTGACGACTACCCATTTGGAGGAGAAGCCGGGATGGTCATGCAGATTGAGCCTATTGACCGAGCCATATCTGCGCTAAAAAGCGAGCGCGATTACGATGAAGTCATTTATACGTCGCCGGACGGGGAAACTTTCAACCAACCTATGGCCAACAATATGTCCATGCTTAACAATTTAATCATCTTGTGCGGACACTACAAAGGTATAGACTACCGCATACGAGAGCACCTGATCACCAAAGAGATCTCGGTAGGAGATTATGTGCTGACCGGAGGGGAACTCGCAGCTGCTGTCATCACAGATGCCGTGGTCCGCTTGATACCCGGGGCAATCGGGGACGAACAAAGTGCATTGTCGGATTCATTCCAAGACGATTTGTTAGCACCGCCCGTATATACCCGTCCTACAGATTATAAAGGATGGAAAGTACCCGAAGTATTGCTATCGGGACATCAACGTAAGATAGAAGAGTGGAGACTCCAGCAGGCCCAGGAAAGGACTGCCCGCTTGCGTCCTGACTTATTAAAAGAAAGACATTAAAAAGTTTGAAAGACGTTAAATTGCAAACTCGGCTTTGCAATTTAACGAGGAATATATATCTTTGTGCTGATAAAAACAACGGCAGCAGTGGAATCATTTTTTCGGACACATAAGTATTTGATAGAGCATTTGCAACCTTCTGTCCAGCGAAATCTAATGGATGAAATCAACTGGAATGACCGTCTAATAGGAATAAAGGGTTCAAGAGGGGTAGGAAAGACAACATTCCTGCTGGATTACGCACGAAAATTTTACGGGGCAAACAACCGGGAATGTTTATATGTCAATCTTAACCATTTCTTTTTTACGGAACGGACATTAGTCGATTTTGCCGCTGAATTTCAGCAAAGAGGGGGGAAAGTGCTACTGATAGACCAAGTGTTCAAATATTCCGGCTGGTCCAAAGAACTAAGATATTGTTACGACCATTTCCCTGATTTACGAATTGTGTTCTCGGGCTCGTCGGTGATGCGCTTGAAAGAGGAGAACCCAGATTTGGCAGGCAAAGTCGCCTCTTACAATCTAAGGGGATTTTCTTTTCGGGAATACCTGAATTTGGTATCCGGGAACACCCTACCCTCCTTCTCGCTCGAAGATATAATCCATCACCACCAAGAGGTGGCGGAAGGGATTTGTTCCAGGGTCAACCCCCTTGAACACTTCAGCCATTATCTTCATCATGGCTTCTATCCGTTTTTCTTGGAAAAACGCAATTTTTCAGAAAACTTGCTCAAGACCATGAACATGATGTTGGAGGTTGACGTACTTTATATCAAACAAATTCAGCAAACATATTTGCCAAAACTCCGCAAATTATTATATTTGTTGGCTGTAAGTGCGCCAGGTGCCCCGAACGTCAGCCAGCTGAGCAAATCGATAGAGGCCTCACGCGCTACCGTCATGAATTATATCAAATATTTGGCAGATGCTCGCTTGGTTAACATCCTCTACCCACAAGGAGGGACATTCCCCAAAAAGCCCTGCAAAATATATATGTATAACTCAAACCTGATGTACCCAATTTGCCCCGTCGAAGAGGTGAACATGGACATCGTAAGAGAGACGTTTTTCTTCAACCAGCTTCAAAAAGACAACAAAGTCAACGCCGGTACAAAGAATGCGCATTTCATGGTAAACGACGACTATAATTTCAAAATAGACAGCACCGTAAGGAACAAAACCAACAATGGCTATTACTACGCTGTCGACAAATTAGCCGTAGGAAAAGGGAATCAGATTCCTTTATGGTTATTCGGCTTTTTATATTAAGAATATAAAATACTAATAGTTTATAGATTTATGACAAAGGAAAAGAAATTTATCACATGTGATGGCAATGAAGCTGCTGCCCATATTTCATATATGTTCAGCGAAGTAGCGGCCATCTATCCTATCACTCCATCATCTACCATGGCAGAGCACGTGGATGAATGGGCTGCCGCAGGTCGCAAAAATATTTTTGGCGAAACCGTATTGGTTCAAGAGATGCAGTCAGAAGGTGGTGCTGCCGGAGCTGTCCACGGCTCATTGCAAGCCGGAGCTTTGACCACGACTTATACGGCATCACAGGGTCTGCTGCTGATGATTCCGAACATGTATAAGATTGCGGGGGAATTATTACCTTGCGTATTCCATGTATCGGCTCGCACATTGGCTTCTCATGCATTGTGTATCTTCGGAGACCACCAAGATGTAATGTCATGCCGCCAGACAGGTTTCGCCATGTTATGCGAAGGTTCCGTACAGGAAGTTATGGATCTGGCAGGAGTAGCCCATTTAGCTACTTTGAAGTCCCGCATTCCTTTCATAAACTTCTTCGACGGCTTCCGCACATCTCATGAAATCCAGAAAATAGAGAAAATAGAACAGGAAGATTTGGCTCCGCTAATTGACCAAAAAGCATTGGCCGAATTCCGCACCCGCGCATTGAATCCGAGCAAACCGGTTGCCCGCGGCATGGCGGAAAACCCCGACCATTTCTTCCAACACAGAGAGTCAAGCAATTCTTTCTATGAAGCAGTTCCGGCCATCGTAGAAGAATACATGAACGAAATCAGCAAGATCACAGGCCGCAAACACAGCCTGTTCGATTATTACGGAGCAGAAGACGCAGAGCGCGTGATCATTGCCATGGGTTCCGTCACGGAAGCTATCCGCGAAACAATCGACCACCTGACAGCCAATGGCGAAAAAGTGGGATTGGTTTCTGTCCATTTGTATCGTCCGTTCTCTGCCAAGCATTTCTTGGCAGCCGTTCCTAAATCAGCTAAACGCATCGCCGTTTTGGATCGCACGAAAGAGCCTGGAGCCAACGGCGAACCGCTGTATCTGGACGTTAAGGATTGCTTCTATGGGGTTGAAGATGCCCCGATGATTGTCGGTGGCCGCTATGGCTTGGGTTCTAAAGACACAACTCCCGCACAGATTTTGGCTGTTTATGAAAACTTGGCCATGGCTCTTCCAAAGGACTGGTTCACAATCGGCATTGAAGACGATGTGACATTCACATCTCTGCCTAAAAAAGAAGAAATCGCTCTGGATGCGGACATGTTCGAAGCCAAGTTCTATGGCTTGGGTGCGGATGGTACTGTTGGTGCCAATAAGAACTCAGTCAAGATTATCGGTGACAATACCAACAAATATTGCCAAGCTTACTTCGCTTACGATTCCAAGAAGTCAGGAGGTTTCACCTGCTCTCACTTACGCTTCGGGAACCATCCCATTCGCTCGACATACTTGGTAAACACCCCGAACTTCGTGGCATGTCACGTTCAAGCATATTTACATATGTACGATGTGACTCGCGGCCTTCGCCAGAACGGCACCTTCCTTTTGAATACAATCTGGGAAGGTGAGGATTTGGCCAAGAACTTGCCCAACAACGTAAAACGTTACTTCGCCGAAAAGAACATCACAGTCTATTATATCAATGCGACCAAGATTGCACAGGAAATTGGTTTGGGCAACCGTACCAACACCATCCTTCAGTCTGCGTTCTTCCGTATCACAGGTGTCATCCCTGTAGACTTGGCTATCGAACAGATGAAGAAATTCATCGTTAAGTCTTACGGAAAGAAAGGTGAAGATGTCGTCAACAAGAACTACGCAGCCGTTGACCGCGGGGGCGAATACCATCAGTTGGCAATCGACCCGGCATGGGCAAACTTGCCAGCCGACGAAAAAGCAGCCAATAACGACCCGGTCTTCATCAATGAAGTAGTTCGTCCTATCAATGCACAAGACGGAGACCTGCTGAAAGTATCCGCTTTCAAAGGCATTGAAGATGGTACATGGTACCAAGGCACAGCCAAGTATGAGAAACGCGGTGTCGCAGCATTCGTCCCGACATGGAACAGCGATAATTGTATTCAGTGTAACCAGTGCGCATACGTCTGCCCTCACGCAGCCATCCGCCCGTTCGTATTGAATGAAGAAGAACAAAAAGGCATCAACTTCAAGACAATCGAAGTGAAAGCCCCGGCAGCCATGAAAGGTATGGCATTCCGTATGCAAGTTGATGTCATGGACTGCTTGGGTTGCGGCAACTGTGCGGATATCTGTCCGGGCATGAAGGGCAACAAGGCTTTGTCCATGGTTCCGTTGGAAGGTGAACTAGCCGAAGCAGCCAACTGGGACTATTGCGTTGCCAATGTGGCTACCAAACAGAGCTTGGTAGATGTCAAAGCCAACGTTAAGAATTCACAGTTCGCTACTCCGTTGTTCGAGTTCTCAGGTGCATGTTCTGGATGTGGAGAAACCCCTTACGTCAAATTGCTCACTCAATTGTTTGGCGATCGCCAGATGGTAGCCAATGCGACAGGATGTTCTTCTATCTATTCCGGTTCTGTCCCATCAACCCCGTACACTACCAACGAAAAAGGACAAGGTCCGGCATGGGCAAACTCTTTGTTTGAAGACTTCTGCGAATTCGGGTTGGGCATGACATTGGCCGATGAAAAGATGCGCGCTCGCATCCAGAAAGCTATGGAAGATGCCATCGCTGCCGGTGCCCCGGCCGAATACAAGGAAGCATTCCAGGCATGGATTGACAACCAGCACGATGCGGAGAAGACTAAAGAATTGGCTGAAAAAATCATCCCTATGGTAGAAGCGACAAAAGACAAATGTCAGTACTGCGCTACCATCGCCGAATTGTCACACTACTTGGTTAAACGTTCTCAATGGATTATCGGTGGTGACGGTGCCTCTTACGACATAGGCTATGGCGGATTAGACCACGTTATCGCTTCAGGCAAGAATGTCAACATCCTGGTATTGGATACGGAAGTTTACTCCAACACAGGAGGACAATCTTCCAAAGCGACACCGGCCGGTGCCATCGCTAAATTTGCAGCTTCAGGGAAACGGGTACGCAAGAAAGACTTGGGTCTGATGGCAACTACTTACGGTTACGTTTACGTAGCTCAAATCGCAATGGGCGCAGACCATGCGCAGACTTTGAAAGCCATCCGCGAAGCAGAAGCATACGAAGGCCCGTCTTTGATCATCGCTTACTCCCCTTGCATCAACCATGGCTTGAAGAAAGGCATGGGCAAGTCACAAGCCGAAGAAAAAGCCGCCGTGGAATGCGGTTACTGGCACTTGTGGCGTTACAACCCTGCACTGGAAGCAGAAGGCAAGAATCCGTTCACGTTGGACAGCAAAGAACCGGATTGGAGCAAGTTCCAAGAATTCTTGAAGGGCGAAGTCCGTTTCGCCTCCGTATTGAAGCAGTTCCCCGCAGAAGCTGCCGAGCTGTTCAAAGCGGCAGAGGACAATGCCAAATGGCGTCTTCGCAGCTACAAACGCATGGCATCGGAAAATTGGAATCTTGAAGCTTGATAAAGCGGCGCATAACATCCAAATGCGATAAAAAAATCAAAAGGTCGTTTGTCTAAAAGTCAAGCGGCCTTTTATCATTTTTGTAAAATAATTTTGTTGCAGGAGAGGAGAAAAATACCTACCTTTGTACAGGCTTTACAAAGAATAAGATAAATATCTTTTATTATCATTAATATAATAAATTAGCGATTATGATTTATGCACAAGAAGTTCAACACATGTGTGTTGTGAAGAAGGGCGCTAACCACCCTTGCGCACCGATTCCAGAAGAAGGAAAATGGGTTAGAGCAACTCAGATTACTGACATCTCAGGTTTGACCCACGGTATCGGATGGTGTGCTCCGAAGCAAGGTGGATGTAAACTGACTCTGAACGTAAAAGAAGGCATTATTCAGGAAGCTTTGATAGAAACAGTCGGTTGTTCAGGAATGACACACTCAGCAGCCATGGCGGCTGAAATCTTGCCGGGCAAAACCATCTTGGAAGCTTTGAACACAGACTTGGTATGCGATGCCATTAATACAGCTATGCGTGAATTGTTCTTACAAATCGTTTACGGTCGTACCCAGTCTGCTTTTTCAGAAGGCGGCTTGGTAGTAGGAGCATCATTGGAAGACCTTGGCAAAGGTTTGCGCAGCCAGGTAGGTACAATGTTCGGCACCTTGGCAAAGGGTGTACGCTATTTGGAAATGGCAGAAGGCTATTGCACTCGCATGGCATTGGACGCAAACGACGAAGTCATCGGCTACGAATTCGTCCATATGGGCAAGTTCATGGACATGGTCAAGAAAGGTATGGATGCCAACGAAGCTTTGGAAAAAGCGAAAGGTTCTTACGGCCGCTTCAAAGAAGCTGTAAAATATATCGATCCTCGTAATGAATAAGAAAACACTGACACGCATCCTCATCGGGCTGATCCTGATTACAGCGGCAGGTTTCACCATCGCCTATTTCATCTTCAGGGAGGACAAACCGTGGACGGCTTTGTTCGTTGCTTCATGCGGAGGTGTGCTTGTTTTCAATTTTCTGATTTCATTATTTCTCGTAAACAAGAATTTTAAAAAGTAATAAAATATGGCTTTATTTGAAAGTTACGACCGCAGAATCGATAATATCAATGCGGTTTTGAATCAATACGGTATCAATGGCATCGAAGATGCAAAGGCTATTTGTGCGGCAAAAGGCTTAGACCCATATACAATGTGTAAGGAAACGCAACCTATTTGCTTCGAAAACGCATGTTGGGCATACGTGGTAGGTGCCGCTATCGCTATCAAGAAAGGTTGTGTAAACGCAGCTGACGCAGCTGAAGCTATCGGTGAAGGCCTACAGGCTTTCTGTATCAAAGGTTCCGTTGCCGATGACCGCAAAGTTGGTATCGGACACGGAAATTTGGCTGCACGTTTGTTGCGCGAAGAGACAAAATGCTTCGCTTTCTTGGCCGGCCACGAATCTTTCGCCGCTGCTGAAGGTGCAATCAAGATTGCAGAAATGGCAAACAAAGTACGTAAGACTCCGTTGCGCGTTATCTTGAACGGTTTGGGAAAAGATGCGGCAAAGATTATCTCACGTATCAACGGCTTTACTTATGTTCAGACATTGTTTGACTATATGACTGGCGAAGTCAAGGTAGTAGAAGAAATCGCCTACTCTAACGGCTTACGTTCTAAAGTTAAATGCTACGGAGCTGACGATGTACGCGAAGGTGTGGCAATCATGTGGAAAGAAGACGTTGATGTTTCTATCACAGGTAACTCAACCAACCCGACTCGTTTCCAACACCCGGTTGCTGGCACTTACAAGAAAGAACGCGTATTGGCCGGCAAGCCTTACTTCTCTGTTGCTTCCGGTGGCGGTACGGGCCGTACATTGCACCCAGACAACATGGCAGCAGGTCCTGCTTCTTATGGTATGACAGACACGATGGGCCGCATGCACTCCGATGCTCAGTTCGCCGGTTCGTCTTCCGTTCCTGCTCATGTTGAGATGATGGGCTTCTTGGGTATGGGTAACAACCCGATGGTAGGTGCTACGGTAGCCGTGGCTGTTGCCGTCGAAGAAGCGATGAAGAAATAATTTAAGTTATTTCGATTATATTATGAACTCCTGTAACCGTTATGGCTACAGGAGTTTTTTTTATAAAGGGCATACGAAGTCGCAGATAAATAGTCGTCCCTTAAAATCAAATATTTTATTTGATTATCAACAAATTAGTTCCGTTAAAGCTTTTGTATATCTGCAAGTTTTTGTATCTTTACATACAGAAAGCTTGCAGATTTTTATGATTAAAACGACCAATAACACACCTTCCTTATTCAGCAATCTGTCCG
>CALBYC010000117.1 GCA_937890135.1 uncultured Parabacteroides sp. | reverse complement strand
GTTACAAAGTTATTGCTTTATTCTTTTCGCTGACACAGTTTAAATGACGGTCTCCCATGTCCGGAAACAGAAATCACCGCAATGAAAAGAAACTTTCATTGCGGCGATTCCCTGAAACGGCCGCCATGATTCCCATGAACCATGGCAGTCGTTTGTTTATTTCTCGGCGGATTCCGAACCGGCGAATTCCATCAGATACGCTTTGATGAAACCGTCTATTTTTCCGTCCATCACGCCCGTGACGTCGGAAGTCTGGTAGTTCGTGCGGTGGTCTTTCACGCGCCTGTCGTCAAAGACGTAGCTGCGGATTTGTGAGCCCCATTCGATCTTCTTTTTCCCGGCTTCCACTTTCTCCTGTTCCGCCATGCGATGTTTCAGCTCCTTGTCGTACAAGATGGAACGCAATTGCCTCATGGCGTTCTCCCTGTTCTTGGGCTGGTCGCGCGTTTCCGTGTTTTCGATCAGGATTTCCTCTTCCTCGCCCGTGTACGGGTCCTTGAACTGATAGCGCAGTCTCACGCCCGATTCCACTTTGTTGACGTTCTGCCCGCCGGCTCCCCCCGAGCGGAAAGTGTCCCATGAAATGGCGGCAGGGTCGATCTTCACCTCTATCGTGTCGTCCACCAGAGGAGTGACGAACACGGAGGCGAAGGAAGTCATGCGCTTGCCCTGGGCGTTGTAGGGGGATACACGTACCAGTCGGTGCACGCCGTTCTCGCTTTTCAGGTAACCGTACGCATAGTCTCCCTCGATGTTCAGCGTGGCGGTCTTGATGCCCGCCTCGTCGCCCTCCTGGTAGTTGGCGACGGAAATCTTGTATCCGTTAGATTCCGCCCAGCGCGTGTACATGCGGTACAGCATGGAAGCCCAGTCCTGGCTTTCGGTTCCGCCCGCCCCCGAATTGATCTTCAGCACGCAGCTCATCTGGTCCGCTTCGTCGCGCAACATGTTGCGGAACTCCAGGTTCTCGATCAGATGCATCGCTTTGGCATATTCGGTGTCCAGTTCCTCTTCCGTGACGATACCCTCTTTCACATATTCATAGGCCAATTGGACCTCGTCCGCCGCGGCTTTCACCTCATTGTAAAGCTCGATCCATTTCTTCAGGTCCTTCACCTTTTTCATTTGGGCTTCCGCTCTTTTGGCATCTTCCCAGAATCCCGGGTCCTGCGTGCGCAGTTCCTCTTCTTCTAACTGGATGGTCTTGCCATCGATGTCAAAGATACCCCCTCAGCGCTTTCTCGCGCTCCAACATGTCCTGTAGTTGGTCTGATGTAATCATATATAAACGTTTATTTTTGATTTATGGCACAAAGGTACGATTTTTATGTCAATGCGCCTTATTCTTCATACATGGCTTCGATCTCTTTGGCATAATGCTCGGCGACCACCCTCCGGCGCAGCTTCAACGTGTCCGTCAGTTCTCCGCTTTCCATGGAGAACGGATGGTCCAGAAGCGTGAACCGTTTGACTTTCTCGTATGCCGCCAGTTCCTTTTGGTGCTCTTCGATGTGGGATTGCACCAGCTTGTGGATGTATTCGTTCTTCACCAGCTCGGAACTGTCCTTGTAAGGGATGTTCTGGCTTTTGGCATAGTCCTCGAGCAGCTTGAGGTTCGGGACGACCAAGGCGCTGACGAATTTGCGCTGGTCGCCGATGATGGCTACCTGCTCGATGTACGGGTCGCTTGTCAAGCACAGTTCAATCGCCTGGGGCGCGATGTACTTGCCGTTGGATGTCTTGTACAAATCCTTGATGCGCTCCGAGAAGTACAACACGTTCCCGTTCTTGCGCCCGGCGTCCCCGGTACGGAAGAATCCATCCTCGGTGAATGCCTTGGCATTCTCGTCCGGACGGTTGTAATATCCGGCCATGACGGTTTTCCCCTTGACCAGTATCTCGTTGTTCGCCGGGTCTATTTTGACTTCCAGCCCCGGCTGTATCATGCCCAGCGAGCCGATCTCATAGTTCTTTTCCGGGAAGAAGCTGACGGTCGCTGTCGTTTCGCTCAGCCCGTAGCCGTAACGTATGGGAATGTTGACGGACAACAGGAACTCCAGCACCTTGTCTGACAGCGGCGCGCCTGCCACGGGGAAGAATTTGCCCTTTTTGATGCCCAAGACATGCTTCAGGAGCGAGAACACCGTCTTGTCGTAGAATTCGAATTTGGCCTTCAACGCCCAAGGCGCCTTTTTGTCCAATCGCTGGTAATTCAGGATGTATTCATGGCCGACGGCGATTGCGTTCCGGAACACCTTTTGCATGGCTGGAGAAGAATTCTTTATTTTCTCCTGGATGCCGATGTACACTTTTTCCCAGAAACGGGGGACGTTGCACATGACGGACGGGCAGACTTCGGGCAAAGTCTGCTGTATCTTTTTGGGGTCCAAATTGATGGCTACCGGGCATCCTTTGCTGATGCAAACCATAGTCCAGCCACGTTCGAAGATGTGCGTCAACGGAAGGAAGCACATGGACAAGTCCTTGTCCGTGACTTGCGGGATGCGGAGGTTGTGGACCCGTATCGCCTCCAGGTAGTTGGCATGGGTCAGGATGACACCCTTCGACTGTCCTGTCGTGCCGGACGTGTAGATGATGGTGGCAACGTCCGAGGGCAAAGCCTGCGAACTGCGGACTTTCACCGTGCTCTCGGCGTGCGCATTGTTGCCCAGGCGGATGAAATCCTCGAAATACACGGAGGTCTTATCTTCCGGGTCCAGACGGACGTTCGGGTCGAAAATCACCAGGCGTTTCAATATGTCGGGCAGTTGCTTTTGGACAATCAAAGCATTGTTGTACTGCAGTTGCTCCCCGACGAACAGGGTATGTACTTGTGCGTCTTCAACGATGAATGCGATTTGGGCGGGAGAACTGGTGGCATACATGGGGATGTCTACAATCCTGTTGGCGTACGCCCCGAAATAGGTATATAAACATTGTGGCATATTTTGGGAATATACGCCAATGTTCTCTTGAACTTGCAAGCCGCAGTTCGCCATCGCCTCTGCTGTCAGGGTGACATATTCCGCAAATTCGTTCCAGGATACTTTCAACCATTTGCCGGTTGCCTCGTCTCTATACTTAAGAGCTGTACGATTTCCGTACTTTTCAGCTTGCCGATATACTAATTCGGCAAAATGATAACAAGCCATATTTGTTTCTTTATAATTCTTCCGCAAAAATAACCTTTTCCGGCAACATCTGCTAATGGTTGCCTATATATTACACAAATTGCCGTGTAATGTGCAAGGATGGTTTCCATTGCAGGGCGAAAAATATTAAATAACGTAAAAAATAAGTATCATGTATGGCATGGTACAATAGGTTTGCCTATCTTTGCGGCAACATATACGGAAAGAAATGAATGCGGAAAATGTGAAATCGCAAATGAGAAAGGGCACGTTGGAATATTGCATCCTTCTCTTGTTGAAGAAAGAGCCTGCTTACACTTCGGACATCATCCAGAAATTGCAGGCGGCGCGTCTGATTGTCGTGGAGGGCACGCTGTATCCATTGCTGACGCGCTTGAAGAACTGCGGGTTCCTCAGTTATAAATGGATAGAGTCGACGCAAGGTCCTCCGCGCAAGTATTATGAGCTGACTGAGTCGGGGGAAGAGTTCCTGCAGGAGCTGGAACAGTCTTGGCTGCAGTTGACCGAGACAATCAATCATATCAAGAACAATTAAATATCACATGCGATGAAAAAGACACTCAGTATAAACTTGGGCGGTTCTGTCTTTAATATAGACGAGGACGCTTATCAGTTGCTTGACAAATACTTGAACAACCTGCGCATTCACTTCCGGAAGGAAGAGGGCTCGGATGAAATCATGGACGACTTCGAAAGCCGCATTTCGGAATTATTCGGCGAACGGGTTCGTTTGGGATACCAAGTGATCACGATCCAGCAGGTGGAAGAGGTGATTGCGCGCATGGGAAAACCGGAGGAGATTTTTGACGAGGAGAACGAAAGTGGATCGACATCCAAGGAGGCGGACGAAGAGAACCACCCGCGGGGGGAGCATAAGCGTTTCATGCGCGACCCCGATGATAAAATCTTAGGTGGCGTGGCGGGCGGCATCGCCGCTTACATGGGCTGGGACGTCACTGCCGTGCGAATCGCGATGTTGCTGTTGCTGCTGTTTTACGGGATTATGATTCCGCTCTATCTGGTCTTTTGGCTTGTGACGCCATTGGCCAAGACGGCCACGGAAAAATTGGAAATGCGGGGCGAAAGCGTGACGGTCGAAAACATAGGGAAGACGGTGACGGACGGTTTCGGCAAGTTCGGAACCCGGATTAATGAAATGGCCTCTTCGGAAAGTTCCCGCACCTTCCTGCAAAAGGCGGCCGACATATTCGTGCAAGTGGTGGGCTTCATCCTGAAATTCGCATTGATATTGTTGGGCATCGTGTTTTTCCCTGTTTTGGCTGTCCTGTTGGTCGTGATGGTCATTTCCGCCATTGCGATATTGATTGGAGGGGCGGACTTCTTATACCATTTCTCGCCGTTTGGATTGAATTTCGTTTATGGCGCATCTACCGCATGGATCATCATAGGCTGTATCAGCATGATTTTCTTTATCGGGATACCGGTGTTTTATACGGGATACATATTATGCAATTCATTTTTCAAGACAAAGCCTCTTTCCAGTTCTGCGAAATGGGCCATATTGGTGTTGTGGATTCTTTCAATCGTGCTTGTAAGTGTCTATTTTTACCAGACAGGCATGGATGCGGGCCGTCTGTCTCCTTGGGCAAGGAGCAGTTTCATGCTCAGCGGATGTTGAGGAAATAAAAGATTAAGACGGAATAGCATTGTGTGATTAAGATTATAGTAGTGCAAGGGCGGCGTTGAAAAAGAATGAACCAACGCTGCCCTTCATTTTTTAGCACACGAGCCTTACTCGAACTTCTCTCTGATTTTTGCTGCGATGGAAGCCAACTCGTCTTGGGACATTTCCAGTTTCTTCCTGCCGAAGTACATGTCCGATTCTTTTGTGATAGGAATCAAATGGATATGCGCATGAGGAACTTCCAGTCCCATGACGGCGATGCCGACCCGCTTGCAGGCAATGGCTTTCTCTTGGGCCTTGGCCACTCTTTTGGCAAAAGTCATCATCCGCCCCAATTCTGCGTCGTCGATGTCGAAAATATAATCCACCTCTTTCTTCGGGATGACCAACGTGTGCCCTGCGGCAACCGGGTTGATGTCCAGAAATGCAAAGAACTCGTCGTTTTCCGCGACCTTATGGCATGGGATTTCGCCAGCCACGATTCTACTGAATATTGTTGCCATGATCTTTGGTGTTATTAAATGGAAATATCCATGATTTCAAATTGCATGATGCCCGATGGCACTTTTATCTCGACGATATCGCCCACTTTCTTCCCCAGCAGTCCTTGTGCGATAGGCGTGCTGATGGCGATCTTGCCCTCTTTCAGGTTCGCCTCGGAGTCCGACACGAGCGTATATGTCATGACGGCCTTGTTCTTGACATTCTTGATCTTCACTTTGTTCAATATTTGCACCTCGTCTGTTTGCACGCGGGATGGGTCAATCAGACGGGCGTTGGCGATGAGGCCTTTCAGTTGTGCCAGTTTGGCCTCCATGATGCCTTGCGCTTCTTTTGCGGCGTCGTATTCCGCATTTTCGGACAAGTCGCCTTTGTCTCTTGCTTCTGCTATCTGCTGAGAGATTTCAGGACGCTTTACGGTTTCAAGATAATTAATTTCCGCCAAAATCTTGTTGTAACCTTCTTCTGTCATATAACTAACAGCCATAACAAATCCTCCTGTTTTTGTTTATATTTTAGTGATTATTTATTTACTGTCATATAATAAAAAAGAAGCCCGGCCAATCGTTTTGACCGGAACTCCTTTTCTATAACATGTAAAGACTTCGCAAATATAAGGGAAGTTTTTGGTATATGTACCATAAACTTCTCTGCTTTATAACATATTTGCGTTGCGGTTTGTTTATTTCAATATGGATTTCACGCCGTTTGCCAGCTGTTGCAAGTTGTCTACCCTTTTCACGATGTCCCCGTTTTTGTCTAACAGGAATATGGCGGGAAGCTGCTTTACATTGTATAATGCGGCGACTTGTGAATAGGCCGATTGCGGGTCACGAACGCAAGTCCATGGCAAGTTGGAAGCTGCGTTTTTCCAAAAGTGCTCGTCGGAATCTAACGATATTTGATAGATTCTCAGCCCTTGCGCGGCATATTCCGTATAGATTTTGTTCAGCTCCATATTCAAGGCCGGAGACCAGTCTGCCTGGTATGCGGTGAAGTTCACCAAAACCGGATGGCCCTTTGCCACATCCGACAGTTTGACGATGTTCCCGTGGATGTCGGGAAGTTCCGCTTCCAAGAAGTCGATCTCGGTCGCTTTTATTTTCTCCAAATCCAGTTTGCGCTGGCCTCTGAGTATTTTTATGGACTGCAATGCTAAGTTATATAACTGCTTGGTCCTTGGGCTTTCGGGGTAGAAGTGGTCGTAGCTGGTCGCCACGGCCCCGTATGCGCGTGAATCGGTCTTGTCGTACAAGTCGAAGAAAAGCATTCCGTCCACTTGCTGGAAGAGGGCGAAATAGGCCGCGGTGGACATGGGAGCGCCGTAGATATATTTCAAGGCTTCTTCTTTGTATGCCTTGGACGCTTCTGCCAATTTGCTGACATAAGTGGTGTCATTTATCAGATTGTGCTCATACTCTTTCCGCAATTTATGGATGGCTTGGTTGGCGTCCAGCTGGGCCAATGTGATGTTTTTTATTGCCTTGCAGTTTTCCGAACCTTCTATTTGGTAAGAGGTGGCGAACGTGCCGGCATCCGCCATCACTTGGATGGTTTCCGTGGAATCAATGGCAAAATTGATTAATTGGTTCTTTAAGCGCAGGCGGTAGAACTCGGGGAATGCCGGCCTGGGCTGCTTGAACTCGAACGTCCCCGCCGCGTTTAGCTTGGCGGAATCCAATATGGTAACGCTGGAAATGCCGACGTTCTCCAAATATAACGTTTGCCCGTCTGCTCCGGAGACAACGCCGTCCACTTTGAAATTCTTCTCATTCTGGCAAGCAACCGCCCAAAACAAGGCGATGAACAGCCCTATATAAACCTGTAATGTTTTCATTCTTGTGCTTGTTATAGTTTTCAAATTGCAAATATACATTATTTTGCATTTCCCATTGCCAATAATGGCCATGAATATTTCCTAATTCGGCAAAAGAAAAAGGCGAGAATTATTTCATTTGATTTTAATAGGTTATGAATCAAACTTTGTGTACCTTTGCGCCAATTTATAGACGAGAAAAATATAAGTAATTAAGATTATGCTTAATCCAATTAACAAGACGATCGAGTTGGGTGATGGAAGAGTCATCACCATCGAGACCGGTAAGTTGGCAAAGCAAGCCGATGGCGCTGTTACCGTAAGGATGGGTAACACCGTTTTGCTTGCTACCGTGTGTGCCGCGAAGGATGCCAATCCCGGAGTTGACTTTATGCCACTGCAAGTAGAATACAAGGAGAAATTCTCCGCATTCGGACGTTTCCCCGGTGGTTTCACCAAGAGAGAAGGAAAAGCTTCTGATTATGAGATTTTGACAGCACGTTTGGTGGACCGTGCTTTGCGTCCACTGTTCCCGGACAACTACCACGCTGAAGTTTATGTAAATATCATATTGTTCTCGGCTGATGGCGAGGACATGCCTGACGCGCTGGCCGGCCTTGCGGCTTCTGCTGCACTGGCTGTTTCGGACATCCCATTCAACGGGCCGATTTCCGAAGTCCGTGTGGCTCGCATTGATGGACAATATGTGATTGACCCGACCTTCGCGCAGCTGGAAAAGGCAGACATCGATATCATGGTCGGCGCTACGTTGGACAATATCATGATGGTGGAAGGAGAAATGAACGAAGTCCAGGAAGCGGACATGTTGGATGCCATCAAGGCCGCCCATGAAGCTATCAAGGTGCAATGCCAAGCCCAAATCGAATTGATGGAGGCTTGCGGCAAAACGGTCAAACGTGAGTACTGCCATGAAGTGAATGACGACGATTTGCGCAAGGACGTGCACGACAAATGTTATGCAAAGGCCTACGAGGTGGCTACTTCAGGCACCGACAAGCACCAGCGTGCCGACGCTTTTGACGCGATCGTTGAAGAGTACAAGGCCCAGTTCACGGAAGAAGAACTGACAGACGAGAAGGTTGAAATGATTGACCGTTACTACCATGATGTGGAGAAAGAGGCGATGCGCCGTGCGATCTTGGACGAAGGCAAACGCTTGGATGGTCGTAAGACCACGGAGATTCGTCCGATCTGGATTGAAACGGACTGCTTGCCCGGCCCTCATGGTTCTGCCATCTTTACCCGTGGTGAAACCCAATCGTTGTCTTCTGTCACTTTAGGTACCAAGGATGACGAGAAGATAATTGACGATGTGCTGGTACATGGCAAAGAACGTTTCTTGCTGCACTATAACTTCCCTCCCTTTTCGACAGGCGAAGCAAAGGTTCAGCGTGGCGTCGGCCGTCGTGAAATCGGTCATGGCCATTTGGCTTGGCGTGCTTTGAAACGTATGATTCCCGAAAACTACCCGTACGTGGTACGTGTGATGTCTGATATTCTGGAATCAAACGGTTCATCTTCCATGGCTACGGTTTGTGCCGGTACGTTGGCTTTGCGTGATGCGGGTGTCCCGATGAAGAAGCCGGTGTCTGGTATTGCCATGGGTCTGATTTCTGAAAACCATGGAACAAACTACGCCATCTTGTCCGATATCTTGGGCGATGAAGACCATTTGGGCGATATGGACTTCAAGGTTACGGGAACGAAAGACGGCATCACGGCTACCCAGATGGACATCAAGGTTGACGGTTTGTCGTACGAGATTTTGGAAAGGGCTTTGGCACAGGCGCGTGAAGGCCGCATGTACATCTTGGACAAGATAATGGAAGCGCAGCCGGAAACGCGTGCGGATTTGAAGCCTCACGCTCCTCGCATAGAGACAATGACGGTTGGCAAAGAGTTTATCGGTGCGATCATCGGCCCGGGCGGCAAGATTATCCAGGGCATTCAGGAAAAGACGGGCGCGGCCATCTCGATTGAAGAAATCGACGGTGTTGGCAAAGTCGAGATTTCGGGTTGCAACAAGTCTACCATCGATGCGGCGATACGTGCCATCAAAGCGATTGTCGCTGTCCCCGAAGTAGGAGAAGTTTATGAAGGAAAGATTTCATCCATCATGCCTTATGGCGCGTTCGTGGAATTCATGCCTGGCAAGGATGGCCTGCTGCATATCTCCGAAATAGACTGGAAGCGTTTGGACACGGTTGAACAGGCCGGCTTGAAGGAGGGCGATCAGATCACCGTCAAGTTGGTGGACATAGACCCGAAAACAGGCAAGTTCAAACTTTCCCACCGGGTGCTGATTCCAAAACCGGAAGGTTATGAAGAGCGTCCTCCAAGGGCGGAACGCGGCCCGCGTACGGAACGTGCACCTCGTGGTAATAACAATAGCAACCACGCTCCGCGAAATAATAACCAAGGCCATCCCAATCATCAGGATTAAGCTAAGTAGTTTATTGCATATTAATAAAGGCTGTCGCTATGTGGCAGCCTTTTTCTTTCTATCTTTGCAATCTGATTCTATTAGGCCTGAATATGAAAGTAGCATCTGTTGTTCTCTATTTGGTGGGACTTTGCACTTTGGCAATCGAGGCTCATTCCCAGATCAGCCATGGAGGCTTTCCGCTTCCTTTCTCTGAACTGCGGAGTGCGGCCGGCTCCTTTTACGAGGAAATGCCGGCTTTCGATGTCCATGAACAATTACGTGTCGATTCATTGGAGTACTCCTCTTTGCGTGCGTCCAACCGTTTTGCCTATAAATTTATCACGGACTTTACACCATCCAATTCCGGCGTACGTTTCACGATGGCGGATGGAACACGCGTGTGGCGCCTGGGTATCCATTCCGCCCGTGCCTATTCGATCAACTTGTTGTTCACCTCTTTCGAATTGCCGGTAGGAGCGCGGTTGTTCCTTTATAATCCCGACCAGACTCAAGTGTTGGGGGCATTTACCCATTTGAATAATTCAGAGAATGGCATTTTGCCTGTCTCTCCGATTGAAGGAGAACGATTGATAGTGGAATACCATGAACCGCCCCGTGTCCCTTTTCAAGGCAAGTTATGCATCGGAGAGGTGAACCATGATTATCGCGGATGGCGGAGCTTGATTGAGCCAACTGCCGACCTGTCCTCCTTGTCTTGCATCCAACCTCTGTCCTGTTCCATCGCAGAAGGCGATCCTTTTGCCGAGATTGGAAGGAGCGTAGTGGAGCTGATAGTCGACGGCATGTATTATTGCACGGGCACATTGGTCAATACGACCCGCTATGACGGGACGCCCTATCTGCTGACGGCTTCCCATTGCTTGAATCAGCAGTTCAAATTGAAGAATCCGGACTATGAAAAGATAGCCGGACGCATTGTCGCTTTTTTCAATTACAACAGCCCGATGTGCGAATCCCCCATACGCGGGACAGAAGAGATGAGCATGGCTTCCATGAAATGCCGTGCCGTTCATGAAGATGTAGACTTGGCCTTGTTGGAACTGATGGAAATCCCTCCTGTCTATTATCGTCCCTATTATTCGGGCTGGAACGCCACCCTGAAGCATGAAGGCGAATATGTTTGCATCCAACATCCCAATGGCGGCACGAAACGCTTTAGTTTGACGGATGAGGTACAAATCGGCGATTTGGTGATAACCGAGCATGAGTTCGAGAAAAACGCCTTTTGGAACGTGAAGAGCTGGAAGACGGGCTGTACGGCGGAGGGGTCGTCGGGGTCGCCTTTGTATGACAAAGAGAATCGAGTCATCGGGGCATTGACGGGGGGCAATTCCTATTGCGATAGGCCGAACAACGACTATTTCTATTCATTGCATGCCGCATGGAGGCCTGACGAGGTTGCCAGCCGCCAGCTGGGATGCTGGCTGGCTCCCGATGCCGACGAGCCTGTCCTTTGTGGCGGGTTTGACCCCTATTCAAACGCTCCGGCAATCCGTTTGAGCCACGTGTTTGAAAACGGGAAACAAGATGAGATGGAAGCTGCGCTTTATGATGGCAGCAGTTACCAATTCGGGCTGAATGCTTCGGGTGTCACGGAGTGTGCGGAAGCCTACCAGCTGGAAACCCATGCAATCGTTCATGGCTGTTACCTGGTGACCCCTGCCGTGTCCGGCCGTACTTCCCCGGATATAGAAATTTGCCTTTATAGCGGGGATGGCAAACCGGAAAGGCTCTTGGCAAAACAGAAATTCAGCCCGCAAGTCGCTTATTTCGACAATGACACCTTGCTGTCCGAGAAAAAGTCGCTTTTCCGTGCGCAGGAACATTATATCTCCTTCGGCGACTCGGTGGAAGTGCTGGGCACGCTGTTTGTAAGCTACCGGATGTCCGGCGAGAAGAGCGCGAAGTTTTGTGTCTATAATGTGAAGGAAGGCGGACTGTCCAGCAACACCGCATGGCTGCGCACTGCCGAAGGCTGGGGGAAGTCCCCCTTCAATACGGCTTTGTTCATCGACCCTGTCATCCAATACAAGAGCGGCGGGACAGCCAATCAGCCTTCTTTCGAGGATAATCCCATACGTTTGCATACGGACAGGATAAGGAAATCCTTGTATGTTGTCTTGCCGGATGCGAAAAAGACCGCGGTGCTTTCGTTGTATGACATGGCAGGAAAGCTGGTCAAGCGGGCGGAATGGAGCACATTGACGGCTTCCATCCCCTTGCCTTACTGTCCGGCAGGCATTTACATCGCCAACATCCGGTATGACGGCAAAGAGTATTCTTATAAAATATGCATTAGATAATGGCGGAATCGATGAATGAAGCCATTGGACGCTTCCTCCATGAAGTTGAAAAATCGGTCTCACCATCTCTCACCCTCCGTTTTTTGTAAGACAACAAGCTGAATGACAGGTGCATGGGTCGGGTGAGAGATAGGTGAGAGATACGGAAAAAGGTGAGAGATACCTGTTTAACAACCTCTGCGTCAGCTTGTTTTGGTCTCACCCCGGGATGCTTGCCCGCTTTTTCTTATGGCCTTTATTTCAAAAGGTCGCAGCGGTTTTGGAAAAAGGCCGCATCCTTTCCAGGAAAAGGCTGTGACCTTTTCGGAAAACAGCCAAGGTCATTCCTCTTCGTAGTTTTGGAATAAGAAATCGTTGTATGGGAAGCGGGTGATATGGATTTGCTTGACCCGTTCGTAAAGCATCGCTTTCAGCTCGTCGATGTTGGTACGCTCTTTGGCAGAGATGAAGATGCAATTGTCTTGCATTTTGGCCATCCATGTCCGCTTCAATTCGTCCAGGCCGATATTCTCACGGGTGCGTGGAGTGAGGTCATCCTCCTCCTTGGGGACAAACGAGAATGCGTCCACTTTATTGAATACCATGATCATCGGCTTTTCCCGGTCGTCTATTTCCGCCAACGTCTTGTTGACCACTTCTATCTGTTCTTCAAAAGAGGGGTGCGATATGTCCACCACATGGACCAGCAGGTCGGCTTCGCGCACTTCGTCCAATGTCGATTTGAAAGACTCCACCAGTTCCGTCGGCAATTTGCGGATGAAACCGACCGTGTCGGAAAGCAGGAACGGCAAATTGTCCACGATTACCTTCCGGACTGTCGTGTCCAGGGTGGCGAACAGCTTGTTTTCGGCAAACACGTCGCTCTTGCTCAGCAGGTTCATCAAGGTGGACTTCCCGACATTCGTGTAACCAACCAATGCCACGCGTACCATCTTGCCCCTGTTTTTCCGCTGCACGCTCTTCTGCTTGTCGATGTCCACCAGCTCTTTCTTCAGCCGTGAGATTTTGTCCAGGATAAGACGGCGGTCTGTTTCCAGCTGGGTTTCGCCCGGGCCACGCATTCCCACGCCGCCTCGCTGACGTTCCAAATGGGTCCATAAACGGGTCAGCCGGGGCAACATGTAGCGGTACTGGGCCAATTCGACTTGGGTCTTGGCATGAGCGGTCTGCGCCCGGCGGGCAAATATGTCCAAAATGAGGTTGGTCCGGTCCAGGATCTTCACCTGCAGCTCCTTCTCGATGTTACGGATCTGCTTGGCGGAAAGCTCGTCGTCGAAAATAACCATTCCTATCTCGTTCTCCTCCACATACTCCTTAATCTCTTGCAGTTTGCCTGACCCGACAAAAGTGACAGAGTTCGGGCCGTCCAGCTTTTGGTAAAAACACTTTACGGTTTCAACGCCGGCGGTATCGGCCAGGAATGCCAGTTCGTCCAAATATTCTTTGGCCTTCTGCTCGTTCTGCTGGGGGGTGACCAAACCCACCAAGACCGCTTTTTCGGTTTGTGCTTCGCTTATGATAAATTCTTTCATGCCGCAAAGATAATCAATTCAAATATTCTATGTATATTTGCGGTCAAATATATGAATCAACAAAATCGGTAACTATGAAAAATTTAGACTTCCTTTCTTCCGCTGTGGCACTCACGGCGCTGTTGGGCTTTCCTGCATTACAGTTGAAGGCGCAATCCGAATGGACAAATCCCCAATTATGGAGCGAACAGGTAAATGATGCTACGTCATTGAACATTCCTGTAAAGGACACTGTGATTATTGAGGGCTTTGATGAATCGGAGCTGTCTATGACGAAATATTCAGTGACGAAAGGCAACCACGATTTCTTCTATCCCTCCGAAACGGGCATCAAAGGTGCGTCTTCTTCCAAAGCCATCCGTATTTATCCCGGTACGGCGTTGGATATTTATATCGATAAGGAAGTATTCGGCCCGTTGTTTGGTTCTTGGAATATGATGATGAGGTATGCCGTGCAAAATGTCAACAAGGCGGATGTGCTATCGACGGTAATCGAATCCGCCGCTGTTTCGGGCACTTTTGAAAATTCAGTCTATACCCCTTCCGCCAATAATAGTTCTTGCGGCTTCTCGGATAAAAAAGGTTCTACGGGAACGTCTTATTATGTTTTCCGGAAAGTTGAGGTGACGAAAATATCATTGTCCATCGTAAAAAAATCAGGATCTTCCGCGAATGGCTACTATTGTATAGACAACATTAGTGTGGTGGCGAAGCTGCCTCCATACACAAGGCTTAATGGAGAAGGCAACTGGAACGACTATAAGAACTGGTCGCATTTCATTCCGCAGGGGAAGAGGAATGCGTTGGTGCAAGGCCCCGTTTCTGTCGATTCAAGGGCTTCTTGCAATCAACTGATTGCTTACCAATCCGATATACGAGTAACCGGCAATGGGAAACTGGCGGTGAAACAGTTCACGGCCGTTTATCCTTTTGCCTTGAAAGGCAAGTGGTTCTTCGTTTCATTCCCGTTCGATGTTTATAAGAGCGGCATCGATGAACGTTTTACGTTGGGCGATGCCTCGACGGTCACTTCCGGTGGGGTCAATAATGTCTTGTACGTGATGGAGTATGACAGCCACCGGCGTGTTGCGGAATCGCAAACGGCGTCGGAGTGGAAGAGCATAGGGCTGCAGGACATAACGGACGACGAGCCTGTCATGCGGAAAGGGAAAGGGTACTTGGTGGCACTGGATGAGACGGCCGACGTGCAAGAGCTTTGCTTCACTTCTGCCCGGGGCGCAGGATTGGAATATGTGCCGGAGTCCGTCGTCCCGATAGAAGCCGACGACTTGCAAGGAGGAAAGGCGGAAGACAATGGCTGGATATTATGCGGCAATCCTTATCCTTCAGCCCTCTCTTTGCAGGACATCCAGCCGAATCCCGACTTGGACGGCTACGTGTATGTGTATGACGGTGCCCGATACCAGCCGTATGCAATCGGCAGTTCTTATCAATTGCCTCCTTTTTCCGCTTTCTTTGTGAAAGCCGCCCGGACGACTGAACTCTCCATGGTGCAGCAGGAGCATACGGACAACCTATTGCTTCGTTCGGCGGGTCTGCCCTATGCCGGGAAAATGTCGGGACCGCAGCCGACAGCGGTGGAAAGAATCGGTGTCCCGTTCTCGTATCGATTGGTGAACGGCAAAATAGAACTGAACGGGGTGAAAGGTACGGGGCACTTGTCCGTTTATGACATGGGAGGCAAGGAGGTGCAACGGCACACGCTGGGCGATGGCTACAACCTTGTCCCTTTGCCTGATAAATTGGGCATCCATGTCATCCACATCGAGACAGATGAAGGGACGGAAAGGATAAAATATAAATAATGTGGTATTACATCAAGGTTTTATACGAAAAACAAGAGGCTGCTGTGAAGCAGCCCTTGTTTGCTATTTTTTTGTCACATGCACGCGCTGCGTGGGAGCTAAGTTTTCGTTGCGCAAGCGAACCTGCTCTACAACGTTCTCGGCCAAATCCCGGAAAGCCGCGCCTGTTATGCTGTCAGGATCCAACGCGACCGGTTTCCCTTGGTCCCCTCCTTCGCAGATGCTTTGCACGATCGGAATCTGGCCCAAGAGGGGGACGTTCAACTCTTCCGCCAGACGCTTGCAGCCCTCTTTGCCGAACAAGTAATACTTGTTGTTTGGAAGCTCCGCCGGAGTAAACCATGCCATGTTTTCCACCAGGCCTAATACCGGGACGTTTACTTTTTCTCCGGTAAACATGCTGATGCCTTTGCGCGCATCAGCCAATGCGACCTCTTGCGGAGTGCTGACGACCACGGCTCCGGTGATGGCCAGCGTCTGTACCAATGTCAGGTGGATGTCACTCGTCCCGGGAGGCAGGTCGATGAGGAAATAATCCAATTCCCCCCAGTTGGCATCCCCGATCAGCTGCTTAAGCGCATTGCTTGCCATGGCTCCACGCCATAAGACAGCGTCCCCCTTGTTGACGAAAAAGCCGATGGACAACATTTTCACGCCATAATTCTCGGCCGGTTCGATGAGTTCCCTGCCGTCTACTTCCACCATACAAGGACGAGCCTCTTCGAGGTGGAACATTTTGGGCTGCGACGGCCCGAAGATATCGGCATCCAGCAGGCCTACTTTATACCCCAGCCGGGCCAGTGCCACTGCCAGGTTGGCGGCAACGGTACTTTTTCCCACGCCCCCTTTGCCGGACGAAACCGCGATGATGTTCTTGACCTGCGGCAGCAATTTGTCCGGTTCGGGGCGAGCCAGCTGCTTTGCCTTGACCGTGATGTTGTTCTTGATATTCACTTCCGGACCGATGTATGTCTGGATAGCCGTTTCGGCCGCTTTGACGACCGAGCGGATAAAAGGGTCGTTGGGTTTGTCGAAGAGCAAAGAGAATGTCACGTTCATCCCGTCTATCCGGATGTTGTCTTCCACCATTCCCATTTCAACGATGTCCTTTCCCGTCCCCGGGTAACGCACCTTCTTCAGCGCGTCCATGATGAGTTGTGGATATATAGTCATTTCTTTTATTGATTAAGTTCGATTGCCTTGCGTCGACCGATGCGGGCAGGGCTACTTGCCAGCGGCCAGCGCGCTGCGTTTGCTCCGGTTGAAACTCCGGTACGAATCAAATTCGATTTCCATGTCCGGTTCCGTCCATTCTTCCCGTTCTTCACAAACGAATTGGATATACTTGATGTCCAGTCCCCTGTCCAGCCATTGCTGTTCGTAATAGGTGCGGATGGAAAGGATTTCATCCGCCAATCCGCAATGATACAGGTCATCGGTACGGACATTCACCGGAAGGCGGTTCATTTTTGCCATCTCGCAGGTATAGGTGTACATGAAGTTGCTATCCGTTTTCAGATGGATAACTCCTTCGCCAGCGAGAATCTCTCGGTATAGCTTCATGAACCGGGTGGAAGTCAAGCGTTTGTTCACCTTTTTCATTTGGGGGTCAGGGAAAGTAATCCAAATCTCCGCTACTTCGCCCGGTGCGAAGAAATGGGCGATCAGTTCGATGCTTGTGCGCAAGAATGCGACATTGCCCATGCCGCTTTCCAACGACTCTTTCGCACCGCTCCACATGCGTGCCCCCTTGATGTCAACGCCGATGAAATTCTTTTCCGGGAAAAGTCTTCCTAATCCGACGGTATATTCTCCCTTGCCGCACCCCAATTCCAAGACGATCGGATGGTCGTTCTTGAAAAACTGTTCGTTCCAATGGCCGCGCATCGGAAATCCTTCCTCCTTCAATATGCTGAAAGGGAATTGAAACACATGCGGATAGGCCGCCATGTCATCAAATTTTGCTAATTTATTCTTTCCCATGCCGCAAAGATAGTGCAAACCGGGTGCATGTTAAAACAAACTTCACAGAATCTTAGTGGAATCCAAAAATAAAAAACGTACCTTTGTTCATCGAACAAACAGCAATAGAGTTATGACAAAAAGAAAAAAACCGTTGATATTGATTACGAATGATGACGGATTCCGGGCTAAAGGAATCAATGAATTAATCCAAGGTCTGAGAGGATTGGGCGAGTTGGTCGTCTTGGCACCGGATGGTCCCCGCTCGGGAATGGCAAGCGCAATCACCTCCTTGGTGCCCATCAACTACAAACTGATCCGGCAAGAAGAGGATTTGCGGGTTTATAGTTGCACGGGTACTCCGGTGGACTGTGTGAAGCTTGCAATCAATGTGCTGTTGGACCGTTTGCCCGATTTGTTGGTGTCGGGCATTAACCATGGCGGGAACATGGCCATCTGTGTCCATTATTCCGGCACGATGGGGGCTACGGCGGAAGGCTGTGTGTTCGGCGTGCCTTCTATTGGCGTCTCTTTGCTTGACCATAGAGAGGATGCGGACTTCTCGGAGTGCTGCCGTTTGGGGCGTGTGGTGGCTGAAAAAGTATTGGCGGAAGGCCTGCCCCGTGGAACCTATCTCAACTTGAACCTCCCAACCGATGTACCCGTGAAAGGAATAAAAGTCTGCCATCAGGCGGAAGGAAGGTGGGTGAACGAGTTCAAGGAAGGCGAAAACGGAGTCGGGGAGAAAGTTTATTGGCTGACGGGGAATTTCCGGAACGACGATAAATTGGCGGATAATGATGTGGAATGGCTGGATAAAGGATACGCATCGTTGGTCCCGTGCAAGATTGATGTGACGGATTATGGTTATTTGGAACATTTGGGGAGCTGGGACTTAGGATAAAAATCAGTTATGAGGTATTATTTGATAGCAGGAGAAGCGTCGGGAGATTTGCATGCCTCGAATTTGATGCAGGCGTTGAAAAGTTGCGACGGCAATGCGGATTTCCGTTTCTTTGGCGGGGATTTGATGGCGAAACAAGGCGGGACGTTGGTGAAACATTACCGGGAAATGGCTTTTATGGGCATTGTCCCGGTGCTGAAGAACCTAAAAACCATCATGCGGAACATGCGGCTTTGCAAAGAAGATATCCGGAATTACCATCCGGATGTCGTCATTTTGATAGATTATCCCGGCTTCAACCTGAAAATGGCCAAGTATGTCAAAAAGAAATTGAAGCTTCCTGTCCATTATTATATTTCACCGAAAATTTGGGCGTGGAAACAATACAGGATTCGTTCATTCCGCAAGTATGTGGATCATATTTATTCGATTCTTCCTTTTGAAAAGGACTTTTTCCACCATTTGCACTATGAAGTCGATTATGTCGGAAACCCTTCCGTTGATTCTGTCGAGGATTATATGAGGGAACGGGCGGTGGATGCCACATCGTTTAGGAGGATGAATCACTTGGACCGGGACAGAATCATAGCCATATTGCCCGGGAGCAGGAAACAGGAAATACGGGACAATTTGCCATTGATGTTGAAAGTGGCCTCGCTCCATCCCGAGTATACGGCGGTGGTTGCCGGTGCTCCCGGCATAGAACGTGCCTATTACCAGGCTTACATGGAGGAAACCCCTGCTAAAATCCTATTCGAGCAAACGTACCCGTTGCTTCAGCATAGCCAATATGCGTTGGTCACTTCAGGGACAGCGACATTGGAAACGGCTTTGTTC
>CALBYC010000116.1 GCA_937890135.1 uncultured Parabacteroides sp. | reverse complement strand
CTACGCACGCCTAATATACACGTTGGGGATTATCCTGATTCTAATTTATTACCTATACAAATGGAGAGAAAAGACCCAAAGGACCATGTCTTACAATATGAGATTGTTTGAAGACCAAAAGGAAAAAGAACTATACCAAGCAAAAATTGACTTTTTCATCAACATCGCACACGAAATCAGAACGCCATTGACTCTGATCAAAAGCCCATTGGAAAAACTCCTCCATTCTACCGACATGAATGAATCCGAGAAAAAAAGCTTGTCCCTAATGGACAAAAATGTATCCAGATTGTTGGCATTAGTCAACCAACTCCTTGATTTCCGAAAAACAGAAGTAGAAGGATATAAGCTTAACTTTGTCCGTACAGACATCATAGGCTTGCTAAAAGAGCAAATCCGCTGCTTCCAGGAATTGGCGGACGAAAATAAGAAGAGCATACATTTTAAATGTGAAAAAGGAAGTATCTATATTTTTATCGACAGGGAAGCAATAACTAAAATATTCATGAACCTGCTCTCAAACGCCATCAAATATGCAAACAAAGATATAAATATAGAAGTAGCAGAAGAGGAAAATGACATAAAGTTCATCTTTTCAAATGATGGGAAACAAATACCTGATGAAGTAAAAGATAAAATATTCGAACCTTTTTACCGAGTATCGGATCTGCAAAATCCGAAATTAGGGACAGGATTAGGATTACCATTGGCCCGTTCATTAGCGGAAATGCACCAAGGCACGCTCCAACTAGTGAAAGAGGGCAGTCCTTTTACGACCTTCTGCCTAGTCCTGCCAATGCATTTGCCCGAACCAGTTCCAACAATAGAAGACACGGCAGACAACACTGGAAACGAGAACTATATTCATCACAAAGACTGGGCGACCATACTGATTGTCGAGGACAATGCCGATTTACGCAAGTTCATTGCGGAAGAAATCAATCTTTACTACAACATTCTTACAGCAAAGAATGGAAAAGAAGCACTTGACATCCTATCTAATACGAATGTGCATCTTATCATCAGCGACATCATGATGCCTGAAATGGATGGATTGGAACTACTAAAGCATTTGCGGAACACGGATAAATTTTGCCATATCCCTACCATTTTACTGACCGCCAAAACGACAGTCCAGTCGAAGCTGGAAGGATTGAAATCCGGGGCAGACGCTTATATAGAAAAACCATTTTCCACGAAATTATTGATAGCACAGATTTCGAATTTATTATCTAACAGAAATAATATCAGCAAATTTTATTCATCCCATCCTGCTGTGGAAACCGAATTCTCCAGTTCACCTAAAGACGATATGTTCTTAGAAAAACTAAACAAGGTCATCATTGAACATATCGGAGACCAGACATTGGATGTCTCGAAGGTAGCGGAGTTATTAGGTATAACAAGGCAAAGCTTGTACAGGAAGACAAAAAATATTTGTGATGAAACTCCCAATGAGCTAATCAATAAAACTAGATTGAAAAAAGCAGCGGAGTTATTGATGAAAGGAGATATGCGTATATATGAAATATCGGAAGCGTGTGGCTTCAAAAACCAATCTTATTTTTGGGTTGCATTCACAAAGAGATTCGGGTGCAGTCCTTCGCAATATGCTAAAGAAAGGAGGAATGATAAAAAAACGCAGGAATAACGAAAAAAGGATTTTAAGGAATCCTTGCTCTTTCATAAGAGCATTCCAGTTGGAATGAAAACAACAATAAATATATAATAATCATATCTAATTGCTAAATTTTTAACATCAGAAGCATTATGGAAAATAGAAAATTAAGAATGGGCATGGTTGGCGGTGGCAGCGATGCTTTTATCGGAGCAATCCACCGACGTGCTGCGTTCATGGAGAATCAAATCGAATTGGTATGTGGTTGCTTCAGTGTAAATCCTGAAATATCCAGAAGTTCCGGACGTTCATACTACCTGCCGGACGATAGGATCTACGATTCTTACACAGAAATGTTTGAACATGAAGCATCATTGCCCGAAGGCGAACGGATGGATTTCGTAACGATCGTGACACCGAACAAGTGGCATTTCGAACCGGCCATGATGGCATTAGAAAGAGGGTTTAACGTAGTTGTGGACAAACCCATGACATTCTCTTTGGAAGAAGCAAAAATGCTGGAAAAAAAAGTAGAAGAAACAGGATTGACCTTGGCCTTGACCCATGTTTATTCTGCTTATCCGGCTGTTAAAGAAGCCAAAATGCGCATAGCTAATGGTGAATTAGGAAAGCTGCGCAGGGTATACGTTGAGTACACGCAAGGATGGCTTTCTGAAAGAATCGAACTGCAAGGAGGAAACAATGCAGGATGGCGTACGAACCCTAAACTGACAGGCAAAGCGGGATGCGTGGGGGACATCGGTACTCACGCATGGCATCTAAGTGAATACATAACTGGGCTCAAAGTCGAACAAATTTGTGCCGACCTCCATTCTTTTGCACCCGGAAGGCCCGTAGATGACGATAGCGCAGCATTCTTCAGGTATGAAAATGGTGTTGCCGGAGTACTGACCGCAACGCAAATAGGAACAGGCGAAGCGAACAACATCCGTGTCCGCATTTATGGGGAAAAAGGAGGATTGGAATGGCAACAAATGCAGCCGAACACGCTAACTTTGAAGTGGGGCAACCGGCCGGCCGAAGTCCTGCAAATCGGCAACAATGGCTATTTGAGCGATCTGGCACTTTGGAACACAAGGACTCCTGCCGGGCATCCGGAAGGATTCATCGAGGCATTCTCCAACATTTACAGAAATTTCGCATTGACAGTCAAAGCCAAGAAAAATGGAGAAAAGCCGACAGTCGAAATGTTAGACTTTCCAACTGTTCACGACGGAGTAAGAGGCATGCAATTCATTGAAACGATGGTCGCTGCTGGCTACAACGACGAGCAAAAATGGCAAGACTGGATTGAATAACCCTATTGTCATGCGAAGAGGCTGTGTCAAAAGGGATGTTTTGACGCAGCCCCTTTTAAGGGATATCATATATGATTCCTATAAAAAACCTAATTATTAATATCAACAAAATGAACAGCACAAAAGGACAACCAAAAGGCATTTATTTGCTCTTCGTAACAGAAATGTGGGAACGCTTCAGCTATTTCGGAATGAGGGCGATCCTGACATTATACATGGTACAGGCTTTACTCTTAGACAAAGAGTTGGCTTCCCAAATCTACGGCAGTTATACAGGAATGGTATATCTGACACCGCTTATAGGAGGATACATCGCAGATCGTTATTGGGGGAACAGACGTTCGATATTAACCGGTGCCACCTTGATGGCCATCGGACAATTCACACTTTTCATCAGTGCTTCCAACCTGCAAAACATACCGTTGGCAAAGTTTTTGATGATTTGTGGGCTGGTCCTGTTAATCATAGGAAACGGTTTCTTCAAGCCTAACATAGCGACCATGGTGGGGAGTTTGTATAAAGAGAATGACAAACGGAAAGATTCCGCATACACCATCTTTTACATGGGTGTAAATGTAGGTGCCATATTCGCCCCTCTCGTATGCGGTTATTTGGGAAACACAAACCGGCCGGAAGATTTCAGGTGGGGATTCCTGGCAGCTTGCATAGGCATTTTGATTGGAGGCATCATTTTCCAAACATTGAACAAACGCTATCTCGTATCTCCGGAAGGAAACCCAATAGGGACTAAGCCACAGCCGAATGTTCAGGAGGAAAAGGGCAACGAAGCCGTGCGGCTGGGGCTGAGGTCGTACTTCAACATGCGGACGATTTCTTTGATAGGCTCCATCTTATTGTTGACGCTATCATTCGCCTACGACTGGAAAGGGAACCAGGGAAGCCCGTTCGGCGGAGCAGACTGGATCGGTTCCCTTATTTATGCGACTACAATCGTAGTCCCCATCTTCATCATTACGGATAAAACACTGACAACATCTGAGAAAAAACATATTGGGATTATCTACGCCATCTCTTTTTTCGTCATATTTTTCTGGGCGGCATACGAGCAAGCCGGCGTTTCCCTGACTTTTTTTGCTGACGAGCAAACAAACAGAATGATTGGACAATGGGAAATGCCATCGTCCTACTTCCAATCCTTCCCTGCCATCATGGTGGTAATCTTGGCTCCCGTATTCGTATGGCTGTGGACGTTTCTCGGACGGTACGGGCTGGATCCCAACGATTTCAACAAACAAGCCTTCGGTCTCCTGTTTTTGGCATTAGGCTATTGGATCATAGCTTTAGGGGTAAAAGACGTAGACTACAACGTCAAAGTAAGCATGTTTTGGCTCATCAGCCTGTATCTGCTTCACACGATTGGAGAACTTTGCCTCTCTCCCATTGGCTTATCCATCGTGAACAAATTGTCACCGGCAAGATTCTCCTCCTTGCTGATGGGCGTTTGGTATCTTAGCTCCGCGGCAGCTAACAAATTCGCCGGAATGTTAAGCGGTTTTTACCCGGAGAACGGTGTCAGCAAAAACTTCTTGGGATATTCCATAGACAACCTGCACGACTTTTTCATGCTCTTCGTGTTCATGAGCGGCATAACTGCAATCATTATGTTCCTTGTCGCCGGCAAGCTAAACAAGATGATGAAATAAAGCCGATTCATAAAAAGAAATGCAAATTATTTCCACAATGGAAAAAAAAGCATACCTTTGTATCCATGCAGCCTGTCGGTCTGCCGCTCATCCGGTTTAGGATGCGAGGAAAGTCCGGGCAACACAGGGCACCATACTTCTTAACGGGAAGCAGGCCGCAAGGTTTGAGTAGCATAACAGAAAACAACCGCCAATGCCCCACGGCATCGGTAAGGGTGAAAAGGCGAGGTAAGAGCTCACCGGCTCCCTGGCGACAGAGAGCGCTGTATGCCTTATGGGTTGAAAGATCATGTATATCGGCGCACGTAGGGCGGCTCGTCCGATGCCGAGGGGTAGATCGATAAAGCTTGCTGGCGACAGCAAGACAAGATAAATGGCAGGCACTTTTTGCTTTCGCAAAAGGTACAGAACCCGGCTTATAGACTTACTCGCACCAGATACGGGGACGTCCGCGCAGC
>CALBYC010000115.1 GCA_937890135.1 uncultured Parabacteroides sp. | reverse complement strand
CAGCTGGCCAGAGCACGTGATTTGTAATCTCGGGGTCGTTGGTTCGAATCCGACAAGAGGCTCGAAGGAAAAGCGGGAAAGGTGACACTTTTCTCGCTTTTTTTGTATATGTTTGACATAATTAGTAGTAGAAGTATGAAAGTGATTTTGGTAAACGGAAGTCCCCATCACAACGGATGTACTTTCACGGCTTTGAGCGAGATTGAGAAGACCTTGCAGGCGCAGGGCATAGAAACGGAGATGTTCTGGATAGGCATCCGCCCCATATCCGGTTGCATGGGCTGCAATCAATGCCTGCAAACCGGACGTTGCTGTGTCGAAGACAGCGTGAACCTTTTTCTGGCCAAAGCGGCGCATGCCGACGGCTTTGTGTTTGGTTCGCCGGTTCATTTCGCATCCGCCACGGGAGCTTTGACTTCTTTCATGGATCGTGCTTTCTACGGCAGGGCCTCATTGTTTGCCTATAAACCCGCGGCCGCCATCGCATCTTGCCGCCGTGCCGGTTCTACCTCCACGTTTGACCAGCTGAACAAATATTTCACCATCAGCAATATGCCGGTCGTTTCGTCCAACTATTGGAACGGGGTCCATGGGAACAGCCCCGAAGAGGTGATGCAAGACATAGAAGGTCTCCAGACCATGCGGATTTTAGGACGCAACATGGCTTGGCTGTTGAAATGCATCGAGGCGGGCAATCAGGCGGGCGTCACTCCTCCGCCGTTAGAGGCCCGCACGAACACCAACTTTATCCGATAAGGGGCTTGGGCATCTCTGGTCTTTATGTTATCTTCGCAACAAAAATAATTCCCAATGGTAAGTTTTCTTCAGGTAAACAATTTGACAAAAAGTTTCGGCGACCGCATCCTGTTCGAGGATATCACTTTTGGCGTCGCCCAAGGGCAGAAAATCGGTTTGATAGCCAAGAATGGTTCCGGGAAAACGACCTTGCTGAACATCATAGCCGGCAAGGAGGATTATGATTCCGGTTCTGTCGTTTTCCGCAACGACTTGCGTGTCGGCTATTTGGAGCAGGCACCCCACTATCCGGAAGGATTGACCGTCCTCCAGGCTTGCTTCTATTCCCGTAACGAGACGGTGAAACTGCTGGCGGAATATGAGCAAGCATTGATGGACGATGATTCCTCTAAAATCAATGAGTTGCTGGAACGGATGGACAGCTTGAAGGCCTGGGACTACGAGCAACGTGCCAAACAGATTTTAGGGGAGCTGAAGATTCACAACTACGACCAAAAGGTGGAGAGCCTTTCGGGAGGGCAGTTGAAACGGGTCGCTTTGGCGAATGTCTTGATTACCGAGCCGGAACTGATCATATTGGACGAACCGACGAACCATTTGGATTTGGAGATGACGGAATGGCTGGAGGACTATTTGAGCCGTTCGACCATAAGCATTCTGATGGTGACCCACGACCGTTATTTCCTGGATCGCGTCTGCGGCGAAATTTTGGAGATAGATAACCGGCGAATCTTCCAATACAAAGGAAACTATGCTTACTACCTGGAGAAACGCCAAGAACGCCTGGATGCGCAGAATGCGGAAGCGGAGCGTGCTTCCAATCTGCTGCGGAAAGAGCTGGACTGGATGCGCCGGCAACCCCAGGCCAGGGGGACGAAGGCCAAGTACCGCATCGATGCCTTTTATGATTTGGAGAAGAAGGCCAAACAACCGCGCGTGGCGGGGCAAGTCAATTTGGACGTGAAAGCTTCGTATATCGGTTCTAAGATATTTGAGGCGGTCGATGTCTGCAAAAGGTTCGGGGACTTGAAGATCACGGAACATTTCAACTATATATTCGCCCGCTACGAAAAGTTGGGCATCGTCGGCAATAACGGGACCGGCAAATCCACCTTCATCAAAATGTTGATGGGGGAGGTGAAGCCGGACAGCGGCCATTTCGATGTGGGCGAGACGGTGCGTTTCGGTTATTACAGCCAGGACGGATTGCAATTTGACGAGCAGATGAAGGTGATAGATGTCGTCCAGCGAATAGCGGAATACATCGATTTGGGGGACGGACGGAAATTGGGAGTCTCCCAGTTTTTGAGCTATTTCCTTTTTACCCCGGACAAGCAGCATGATTATGTCTGCAAACTGAGCGGAGGGGAGAAACGCCGCCTTTACCTTTGCACGGTCTTGATGCGGAATCCGAACTTCTTAGTCCTTGACGAGCCGACCAATGATTTGGACATCGTGACGCTCAATGTGCTGGAAGAGTACCTGCGGAATTTCAAAGGCTGCGTGATCGTTGTTTCCCATGACCGTTATTTCATGGACAAAGTGGTGGACCACCTTCTGGTGTTCAAGGGGAATGCCGACATAAAGGACTTCCCCGGAAATTATTCCCAATACCGTGAATGGAAAGAAGCGCAGGAGGCGGTCCGGAAAGAAGAGGAAGCTGCAGCCATGAAAAAACAGGCAGCTACCCCGGTGAAACCGCGCAAGGAAGATAACGGGACCAAACGCCGCCTGACTTTCAAGGAGCGCAAGGAGTTCGAGGAGCTGGATGCGGAAATCCCTCGTTTGGAAGCGGAAAAGAAAGAATTGGAGGAATCGATGAGCAGTGGGACGCTCGCCCCGGAAGAATTGATGCGCCAATCCGAGAGAATAAGCCGGCTCATGGATGAGCTGGATGAGAAAAGCATGCGCTGGCTGGAGTTAAGCGAATTTGTATAAGCTCAAGGAAATGGAAGAAGCGACACCTGCCTTGTGGAACCGGAATTTCGTCCAATGCTGCATTTCCTACTTCTTGATGAATTTCGCGTTTTACATGCTGATGCCGACTTTGCCTCTCTATTTGGTGGATACGTTGGGAGCGGGGAATGCCGATGTCGGTCTGGTGCTGTCGGCCTACACGACGGGGGTGTTGTGTGTGCGCCCTTTTTCGGGATATTTGGTCGACTGCTTCTCGCGCAAGCCGCTTTATCTGTTCGCTTTTTTCTTTTTCAGCCTCTTTTTTTGCGGTTACCTCTTTGCCTCGGCATTGAGCCTGCTGATGGTCATCCGTTTCTTGCAGGGAGGATTCATGGGACTGACGTCCGTGGCAGGTAATACCATAGCCATCGATGTGATTCCTTCATCCCGTCGGGGCGAGGGGATGGGATTTTACGGGTTGACCATCAACCTGGCCATGTCGTTGGCTCCGTTGTTTGCGGTATCCGTCTACCCCGTCCATGGCTTTGACGCCATTGTTTGGATAAGCATGCTGGCATCCTTTGCCGGATTTGCATCCGTGGGCCTTATACGGTGCCCGAAACGTGACAAGATTGAACGGCCTCCTTTCTCTTTAGACCGTTTTATCTTGCTGGACGCTTTGCCTTCCGCCTTCTCGTATATCTGCGTGGCGATTCCTTATGGCATGATTGTTTCATTTGCCATATTATATGGAAAAGAACTGCAAGTCGCCGATCCGGGCTATTTTTTCCTGTTCATGGCGGTAGGCGTAGGCTGTTCCCGCTTGGTATCGGGCCGAATGGTGGACAGGGGAAGACTCCATTCGGTCGCAATCGCTTCCATCGTTTTGCTGGTCGTGGTCTTTGCCATTTATGCATCCGTACGCACCTCTTTGGCCTTTTATCTGTCGGCATTGTTCATTGGCATAGGATACGGGACAGGCGTGCCCGCATTCCAGTGCCTGTTTGTCAACGTCGCTCCCAATCAAATGCGGGGCACGGCCACTTCTACCTATTTGACCTCTTTCGACGTGGGTGTAGGCATCGGCTCTTTGTCGGCGGGATTCATCTCTTCAGCCTATGGCTTGTCCGCCGCTTATTGGGTCGGGGCTTTTTGCTGTTTGCTCTCGCTGGTAATTTATTTGAAGCTGACCAAGCCCGCTTACGCTAAACATTGCTTGTTGTAGAAACAATATCCTTCCGTTGGCAAAATAGGGAATGTCGTGGCGGGACTTTTTGACCCTGATAATGTTTCATTATGGTTACAATATTCCGCCATTTATGTCTATTGGTAATCGTTTAGTCCTTATTTTAATCATTTTGCCTTGATTTATGTCAAAACAACGGCATCGTTTACATATTTTAGCACTGCTGAATAACCATGCTGTAAAACATATATTACTTTTGCATCGAAAAGAAACGATAAAGACAACGGGTTTGCCGGTATCGATGTGTTAGGTTATAATTATTAGGTTGTTTTAGGTTTAAAAGAAAGGTTTTTAATTATGAAACGTTTAGGTTTATTTGTTGCCGCTATCTTAATGAGTGCGACAGTATCTTTTGCAAGTAACAAAGAAAAGGCTCCGTTCGCCGCTACAACGTATCAGTTGTGCAGCTACTTGGATTTGACATCAGTTCAGGCTCGTCAGGTCGAAGATATCAACGAGTATTTCATGGAAATGCAGGAGTCAAGCCTTCATGCTACTAACAAAGAGATAAAAGAAGAGAAATTGCAAAAAGCAGTTTACGGAAACTTGAAGTTGATGAAACGAGTTCTGGATGCTGACCAATACCGCAAATATGTCGCTTTGATCAATGTCACGAATAACAACAATCGTTTGATGAGCATCGAGTCTGTTCCTGATTTGTTTTTGGCTGAAAACAAGTAATCAGTTTATCCGCCTATACATTATAGGAGAGAGATTGCCTTCTACCATGGCGATTTCTCCCTTTATGTTTTTATGAAAACCATGTTAAAATAAGAATACTTGAAAAAAATTTCCAAAGCCATTGGGTGCATTCCCCTTTTCAGATGTCCTTAGTCTGAAATATTTTTAATTTATCAAAAAGTAAACATACAGTGAATAAACACAAGTCAAGAAGGTTAGGAACTTATTGTTTGAGTTTTTTGATGGCAGGTTGCTTGCAAGCAAATGCTCAAATAGTTTCCTTTAATGCTGGAACAGTCTCTTTAAAAGAGGCATTCCAGAAAATCGAGGCTTCCTCCAAGTACAAGATTGCTTATAATGGGACGAAGCTGGATGTGAGTAAAAAGGTGGAATTAAACCAGAAAAACACAGAAATATTGGATGTCCTGGGGCAAATTCTATCCGGTACGGGCTATTCTTATAGCTTGAAGGGTAATTACATTGTCATTACCAGTCCTGAATCTCAGTCGGTCAGTCAGCAAACCAAGAAAGTATCCGGAACCGTCGTGGATGCGAAAGGCGAACCGGTAATCGGTGCGAACATTGTCGTGAAAGGTACTACGAATGGTACGATTACCGACATGGACGGAAACTTCGTGCTGGATGTACCCGAAGGCTCTATCCTACATGTGTCTTATATCGGATATACCGATAAAGAAATCCCTGTTGGAAATCAAAACACATTATCCATCACGTTGACTGAAGATTCCAAGGCATTGGACGAAGTGGTCGTGGTAGGTTACGGCGTGCAAAAGAAATCGGACGTGACCGGATCGGTGGCTTCCATCAAGCCTGAAACGTTTAACGATTTCAACCTCGACGTGACAAATGTGATCCAGGGACGTGTTGCCGGTGTGAACGTGTCGAACGGGAGCATCATCATCCGTGGTGCAGCCTCTATCAACGGTTCTGACCCGTTGTGGATTGTGGACGGAGTGCCGGGTTCTGCCCCCAACTTCAATGACATCGAGTCCATCGAAATATTGAAGGATGCGGCTTCCACGGCTATCTATGGTGCAAAAGGAGCCGGCGGTGTCATCTTGGTGACAACGAAAAAAGGTAAAGCCGGGAAAATTACTATCAATGCGAAAGCGAATTTGGGTGCCATCACGCCGATCGACATTCCTAAGTTGTTGAGCACTCCCGACTTCATAGACCGGAAATTGGCAGCAGGCTTCTCCGCACCTTCCAACGGCGCATGGGACAATCCGTCTGCCTTGCCGAATGTGGACTGGAATGATATCCTTTGGAAAAAAGCGGCCTTGCAACAAAACTATTTCTTGCAGGTGACGGGTGGTAGCGAGCAAATCACCTTTAATACGTCTGCCGAATTTTACAAGAATGAAGGGCTTGCCATAGACAAGGAAGAGCAAGGAGGTAGTTTCCGCATAGCAAGCGAGACCAAGCTTAGCTCTCGGGTGAAATTGTCGGAAGTCTTGCATGTCGGATATACCAGCGAAAACCCGAATTATACGAATATCAATTATCGTTCAGTCCCGACCATGGAGCCGTACGACCCGACGAATACCGGAGGAGGATGGGGACAACAGCCTTCCGGAGGCTATTTCAATGGTCCTAACCCGCTGGTGGAAGAACTCGTTTACCATGACAATAATAAGACGTATTGGGGAAAGGCCAATGTCATGCTTGACTGGGAAATCATCAAGGACTTGAAGTTCCAGGCCAATTTGTCCGCCAATTCCAAGACCGTGGCAAATAGCTCGTTCCGCGATGCTTGGAAGGTCGGCTCCCTTTCGTACACAGACCAATATACGAAAAACTACAATGCCGGACATGATTTGCGGATGTTCTATACCTTGACGTACGACCATACGTTTGCCGAGAAGCATTGGGTTCGTGGAATGGTCGGATATGAGGCTTCCCAAAGTGAATATACCGGTGCCGGAGGTTGGAAACAAGGCTTTGCCGTCCAGCCTGCCGAATCAATGGGCTTGGGCTCTACCGTGGGAGATGTTTACGGAAGCACAAGCCGGTCGAGAAGCATATCCTATTTCGCTCGTGCGAATTATTCCTACGATAGCAAGTATGTATTGGAAGCGTCTGTGCGACGAGACGGATACGATAACTTCGGTAAGAGCAACCGATTTGGCGTATTCCCTTCTGTCTCGGCTGCTTGGAACATGCATAAGGAGTCGTTCCTTTCGGATTATAGCTGGCTTTCCCAATTGAAGTTGCGCGCCAGCTGGGGTAAAATCGGAAATAATACCGTTCCGCAGTTCTTGTATGAATCGGCTTTTGTCAATAACAGGCTGTATTACTCTTACGATGACCAAAATGTCGTGCGCGGTTATTGGTATAAAGGAATCGCAAATCCGGCAATCAAATGGGAGGATGTCGCACAATGGGATTTGGGCGTTGATGCCAGCTTCCTCAACAATAAATTAAATATAACAGCCGAGTATTATCATAAGAATACCTCGGATATGTTGTATTCGTTGTCCGCTCCGCTTTCGAGCGGTGCCAGCAGCACGACCTATTATTCAAACATCGGAGAAATATCCAACAAAGGATTTGAATTCATGGTCCAGTACCGGGATCAAATTTCCGACTTCCGATATGATGTGGCACTCACGCTCTCGACAAACAAGAACAAGGTCGAGCGGTTGAGCGATCAGGTGAATCCTATGATTTGGCAGAGCTACACATGGAGGGGACTCAATGCCGGCACACACTTGACGCAGAACGGCCATCCGATGGGTGAAATGTATGGTTATGTGGTGGAAGGTATCTTCCAGGACCAATCCGAAGTGGATGCCTTGAATGCGAAATCTCCTTCAGGACTTTATCAGTTTGCGGGGACATCCGCCGGTGATTTGAAGTATAAGGATTTGAACGGGGATGGTAAGATTGATGCCGAGAATGACAAGACCGTCATCGGTAATCCTTGGCCCAAATTGATTTACGGCTTGAACATCAACCTTTCGTACAAGAATTTCGACTTGTCGATGGGCTGGGTAGGAAATGCCGGAGTCGACATATTCAATGCAGCCAAGACGGAAGAGCGTACTTTCTACGGAGACTGCAACTCGACGTATAAAATTTATGAAGCTTGGAGTCCTGAGAACAAGAATGCGACGAATCCACGCGTGACCAAGGACGATCCGAACGGAAACTTCAAGAACATCTCTTCTTATTTCGTGGAAGATGGTTCTTTCTTGAAATTGAAGAGCTTGCATTTCGGATATAACTTGCCGAAAACGGCTCTATCTGTGTTACATATCCAAGGACTCAAAGTTTTCGTGAACTGCAACAATGTCTTCACCATCACGAAATTCCAAGGAGATCCGGAATTGGGTGGCGGCTATTTGCAACGTAACCTTTATATCGGCAATCGCTATCCAAGTTCCCGTTCGTTCATGGGTGGCATCAGTTTAACTTTATAATCAATCAAATAAACAGGTAAATGAAAAAAAAGATATATACGGTAGCCCTTGCGCTACTCAGCTTATCAGGATTTACAGGCTGTTCGGAAAGTTTCTTGGATTTGTCAAATCCAAGCGCATTGTCGCCAAGTGCGTTTCCGTCAAAGATGGCGGATATGGAGACGTTGGTCAATGCGGTTTACGCACTGGTCAATCGCTATGAATTATATGGGGCGGAATTATTGATTAAAGGACCTTTCATCACCGACCATACATGCGACATGGCTTGGACTGCAGACGATTCATGGAACCAATTGGCCCGCAATGACATCCAGTCAAGCAATGGCATGATTCAAAACATTTGGTATGGCTATTATGCAGTGATAGGCGGTTGCAACACCTTGCTTGAAGAAGTGGAAAAGTTCGAGGCTCGTGGCAATTTGCAGGCGGAAGAACAGACCCGTCTTTCCCAAATGCGGGGCGAAGGACTTTTCTGGCGTGGATGGGCGCACCAGCAATTGGTACAATTCTGGGGCGAAGGCTATCCTTGCAACGGCGACGGTGATAAGCAGGGCGTACCTCTACGTCTGTCCGTCGTTACGGCTGATAACATGAATGCGGCAAGAAACACGGTGAACGAAGTCTATGCCCAAGTGTTGAAAGACTATGAGGAAGCGGCTACCTTGTTGCCCTCCAGCTGGGATGGCGAATCGAACCGTTCGAGGGTTACGTCTTACGCTGCCAAGAGCTATATGGGACAAGCGAACCTCTTTATGGGAAACTATGACAAGGCCAAGCAATACCTGAAAGAGGTCATCGACGGGTCTGGGAAATCCCTGTTGCCTTTCAATGAATACAAGGACATGTTCAACGATAAGCAGGTGAAATTCAATAACGAATCCATTTTGGAACTGAACTTCAAGGCTTCATCGGGAGCCAGTTCACAGGGAAACACTTGGAGCGGAGGAGAATGTACGAGTATTTCCAAATTCATCGCATTCTGTTACTTGAATGCCGAAGGCATCAGCGTTGCCGGTGCTTGGAGCAACGTCTTTTTCCATGACGCGAACATAGAACGATTTGGCTCCGACCCTCGTTTGGCTGTCTGTGCCTTGGCCCCGGGCACACCTGTCATTGCGAATGGCGTGAATACCGTGATAGGGAAATACATCGATGTGGAAGAAAACATCAAGGGCTGGTCTCTCGGCAAATATAATCCTGTCTCTTTCACGCCGACCGAGGTCAGCTACAAAGTGGGCATCAATGCATACCTCATGCGTTTGGCTGAAGTTTACCTCATGTATGCCGAGGCAAGCTTCTCTGCCGGCGATGAAACGACGGCTCGGGAATACCTGAACAAGGTTCGCCGCCGCGCTTACCAAGGTGACACAAGCCATGACATCACCGCAAGCGGGACGCAACTGCGCGACGCCATCCGTGAAGAGCGTTTCCTTGAACTTTTCGGGGAAGGCGTGCAGCATTGGATAGACGTTTGCCGCTGGAAGACGTTGGATCAGGAAATAGCCAAATGGTATAAGACGACAAGAGTTGGCGATCCGCATTACGACGCATGGGATCTTTATTATCCTATTCCGAAAAAAGAATTGGAAGACAACCCGGAAATAAAGCAAAGCACTGGTTATTAACCATCCATTAATTCAGTAATTAGTTCATGAAGATTATAAGCATCATCGCTCTTTTGGCAACAAGCTTGTGCACAAGCTTGTTTGCCCAAAAGAAGTATCCGCTATCTTCCCCGGACGGGAAATTGAAAGCGGAAGTAGTCATTGGCGAAAATATCAGTTTCTCCTTCAACCATGACGGGACGGAAGCCTTGGCTCCTTCGACCATATCCATGAAGTTGGAAGGGGGAGAAACGTTGGGCATCCGTCCGGTGGTCAGAAAGGTGAAGACCGAAGCTGTCAACCGGGTATTGGAAACGCCTTTCTACAAGAAAAGCAATGTCAAGGACAGCTACAACGAAACCGTGTTTTCTTTCCGAGGAAACTACAAGCTGATTTTCCGCGTGTATGACGACGGATTGGCATATCGCTTCGCTACCGACAGGAAAGATAGCCTGACTGTTGTCTCCGAAGACAACCATTATGCCTTCGGTTCCGACCACCGGGCTGTCGTGCCTTATGTGCGCGACCTTGACAAGTTGACTTTCGAACAGCAGTTCTTCAACTCTTTCGAGAACTTGTACACGCACGAATCCATCACCCGCTTGGATACAAAACGGTTGATGTTCCTGCCTCTGCTTGTCGAACTGGGGAATGGCAAAAAACTGTGCATCACCGAGGCCGATTTGGAAGACTATCCAGGCATGTTCCTGAATAACACGTCAGACAAGCCTTCGTTCAAGAGCGTGTTCGCTCCTGTCGTGAAGCGCACGGAAAACGGCACAAGCCAGATATTTGTCAAGGAACGCGAGAACTACATCGCCCGCACCGCAGGCACACGTGTTTTCCCGTGGAGGACTTTCATCATTTCCCTGAAGGATGCCGAACTGACCAATAGCGACATGGTGTACCGTTTGGCTTCTCCCAGCCGTGTGAAAGATTTGTCATGGATCAAACCCGGGAAAGTGGCTTGGGAATGGTGGAGCCGTGCAAACCTTTACGGAGTCGATTTCCGTGCCGGCATGAACAACGACACCTATAAGTATTACATCGACTTCGCATCGAGGAACGGACTGGAATACATCATCATGGATGGAGGCTGGTATAACAACAAGGTCAACGACCTGTTCAAATCCGTCCCTGACATCGACATCAAGGAATTGGTGGAGTATGGCAAGAGCAAGAATGTAGGCATCCTGATATGGATGAGCTATTCGGCTATGGCGAAAGTGATGGAACCGGTCATCAAGCATTATGCTGCCATGGGAGTAAAAGGGTTCAAGATTGACTTCTTCGACCGCGACGACCAAGCCGTGATCCGCTACTTGTATGATTGTGCTCGGGTTTGCGCCGAAAACAAGATGGTAGTCGATTATCATGGCATTTGCAAGCCGGCAGGTTTGCAGCGCACCTATCCGAACGTGTTCAGCTTCGAGGGCGTGAACGGATTGGAACAGATGAAATGGTCAGCCCCGACATTCGACTTGGTCACTTACGATGTGACGATTCCTTTCATCCGTATGGTTGCCGGACCGATGGATTACACGCCGGGCGCCATGCGCAATTCGGTAAAAGGCGGTTATGCTCCCATCTTTGCCGACCCGATGAGCCAAGGCACGCGCTGCCGCCAATTGGCAGAATACATCGTGTTCGAGTCGCCGCTCGCCATGCTGAGCGACAGCCCGGTTAATTACGACAAGGAGCCGGAATCGAGGGATTTCATCGCAAAGGTCCCGACCGTATGGAAAGAGACCGTAGCCTTGGACGGCAAAGTCGGCGAGTACGTGTCGATAGCCCGGCAGGCTGCTGACGGCGTTTGGTTCGTAGGCGGCTTGACTGGCTGGGATGCCCGTACGTTGGAAGTGGATCTTTCATTCCTTGGCGATGGTGCTTACGAGGCGGAATTGTTCACGGACGGCATCAATGCCGACCGCTCGGCTTGCGACTACAAGCGGACGTTGGTCGGTGTGTCGGCCGACAAGAAGCTATCTGTAAAGATGGCTCCTGGCGGCGGATTTGCCATGCGTATTTATAAAAAATAAGCAGGCTGTTTGAGAAAGCTTTCTTATCATAAGCTCGTCTTAGGGTCAAGGCAATGTTTGCCTTAACGCTAAGACGAGCTTCGTTTTAATCCTAAACCAATCAACAACAAACGGAATGAATATGAATAATTATCTGAAGCACCTATTTATCGTGCAGCTGTTCCTGGCCGGCTGCCTTGTCTTACCTATGTCTCGAACTGCCGCAAGCGAATTGGATACTACTCACTTCCGATCGGCGACGATTCATGTCAAGCCCTCCCGTGTGATCGGCCAAGTAAAACCGCTGCATGGCGGGAATCTGGCTGTCCCGTTGGTGGACGGCCTCTACTTGGGGAAAGTAAGGGAAACGTTCCGCCGCCTGAAGATCCCCTATACGCGCTTGCATGACGTTCCTTTGCAGAATCCCGGCATGAGAATCGTCGACATTCCTTTGATCTTCCCCGATTTCCGGGCGGATGCGGAAGATGAAGGCGCCTATTATTTTGATCAGACGGATGATTACATCCGTGATTGCATCGCAGACAGCACCGAGGTGTATTACCGTTTAGGAACATCGATCGAGCACAGCATAAAGAAATATTTCGTCCATCCCCCGAAGGACGTGAAAAAATGGATCGACGTGGCATCCAATATCATCCGCCATTACACGGAAGGCAAATGGAACGGTTTCCGCTTCCCGATCACCTATTGGGAAATCTGGAACGAGCCGGATGTGGACTCGCAAAAGATGTGGACCGGGTCATTGGACGAGTTCAATGCTTTCTATGTCGAGGTGGCAACGGCTTTGAAGAAGAGATTCCCCCATTTGAAATTCGGCGGACCGGCACATTGCTCGCCTAAGGAGAAGGTGGTACGCGGATTCCTTTCGGCTTGTGCCGAAAAGAAAGCCCCGCTCGATTTCTATTCTTTCCATTGCTATACGGATGACGACAAGCGCATCATCGGCCTGCCCGCACGCATGCAACAGTATCTGGATGAATACGGCTATCATCAGACGGAATTGCACCTGAACGAGTGGAACTATATCTACGGGGGATTCTGGAAAGCCGATGCGAAGACATCCAATGATTGGTTCAAGGTCATCAGGGGAACGGAAGGCGCCGCCTTCGTCAACACTGTGCTGATCGGCTGGCAGGACACGCCATTGGATGTGGCGTGCTACTACACAATCGTCAACTTGTCCTCTTCGCGCTGGGGATTGTTCAACAGCGACGGCACGGTTTCCAAGGCATATTACGGGATGCTGGCTTTCGGTGACGTGGCGGAATACGGCAATCGCGTAGGACTGGATGCCGATTTGCCGGATGGCAGCCGCGCATTGGCGGCACGAGACAGCCATGGCAACCTGGCAATCCTTGCCTCCTGTTGGAAATCCGGCGCGTTGGACTTGTCCTTTGACATAGAATCGATGGGGGAATATGAACGGGTCGAGGTTTACCGGTTGGACGACCATTCCAACCTGGCAAAGTGTATGGAAGTCGGTCACGTGCAAGGGCCGTTGAAAGTCCGCACGGACTCGGAATCCGCCATTTGGCTGGTGAAATGCTACAAATGAACATCGCACGAATGGTGGACGGGACGCTCTTGGCATCCCGTCCGAATCGTTTCGGCCGTTTCCGGCAGAGGTTGCGTCCGTTCCGGGAAAAGGTCGGCATGAATTTCCCGGCCGGCAGCACCCTATTTGAAAATGTAAGGTAATTGCTTGTCGAAGAAACGGGTAACCTCTCCGAACAGGTTATGCACCTCTTTCTTGAAAGAAACGACCTCGGGGGTGAAGACCCTCAATGAGTGCGGGATTACCCCTATGTCGATTCGTTTGTCCGCCATGACGGGTTCTCCGTCCAAGTGCATGACCCCGGGCTTTTGGCGGATGATGGAAAGCGATTCCGCCTTGAAGGTTCGGATCTTGCTGTTCTTGTCAATCGTCTTGGTGAACAATTGGATGGCCAGCGGGGCTATGTCCATGGGCAAGAAAGGAGAAAGGATGGTGACATCTAATTTGCCATCCTGGATGTTGGCATGGGGGGCGATATAGGCGTTGTTCCCATATTGCGACGCATTTCCGCAAGCGACCAGAAAAGCCTTTTCCTGCATGGACTTCCCGTCGATAAGCAAGTCGTATATCTCCGGCTTATAGCTCAGGTATTCTTCGATGGTGCTTTTGATATACGTGAGCGAGCCCCTCCTTTTCTCTCCGGCGAACTTTTGGCTGACGGCCGCATCGAACCCCACCCCGCAAGTGCAGAAGAAAACGCGGCCGTTCGCCTTGCAGCAGTCGATGACGGTGGTATGCCCTTTCGTGATGACCTCCAAGGCGCGTCGGCTATCCATGGGGATGTGCAGCTCCCTTGCCAACCCGTTCCCCGAACCTTTGGGGATGATTCCCAGCACGGCATTGGAATGGACCATCGACCGGGCTATTTCGTTGACCGTCCCGTCCCCGCCCACGGCGATGACACATTCGGCACCTTGCTCGATTGCTTTTTTGGTGACAGTACTGGCGTGCCCGGCATATTCGGTGAAGGTGAGTTTCAAATCAAACCCAGATTGCGTGCAAAAGTCTTTGATTAATTGGGGTATCTTTCGTTTTGACCCTACTCCTGATATGGGGTTGATGATTGCCTGTACTTTCATTTTCAATAAGATTCTTGTCTTGTTTCACGTTTTAGGGCAACAAAATTAATGCTTTTGTCAAAACTTTTGGCGTGTTTGCCGCAAAGAAGTAAAAATAATTATTACTTTTGCAACTGGATAATGAGATAGTAAATCAATTCTCTTCAATATAAATATGAGACTTTTACAAGAGAAATTAGCAAAGTATGATGCTCCGCAGCGCGCTATGGCTGCCGGTATTTATCCTTACTTTAGAGTGATTCAGAGTGACCAGGATACCGAAGTCGTCATAAACGGGAAAAAAGTTTTGATGTTTGGCTCAAACGCTTATACCGGTTTGACCAACCATCCGAAAGTGAAAGAAGCTGCCATAGCGGCGATTAGAAAGTATGGCACGGGATGTGCCGGCTCGCGATTCTTGAATGGTACGTTGGATTTGCACATCGAGCTTGAAAAACGGTTGGCGGATTTCGTCGGAAAAGAAGACGCAATTGTGTATTCTACAGGTTTCCAAGTGAACTTAGGAGTGGTTTCTTGTCTGACAGGACGCGAGGATTATATTTTATGGGATGAATTGGATCATGCTTCAATCATTGAAGGACTTCGCTTGTCTTTTTCCACGAAATTGAAGTATAAGCATAACGACATGGATTCTTTGGAAAAGCAACTCCAGAAATGCAATCCTTCAAAGATAAAGCTAATAGTCATAGACGGCGTGTTCAGCATGGAAGGCGATATCGCCAAATTGCCTGAAATTGTTGCCTTGGCGAAGAAATACAATGCCAGTATCATGGTGGATGAGGCGCATGGCATAGGTGTTCTGGGTGATCACGGGCGCGGAACATGCAATCACTTCGGCGTGACAGACGACGTGGACCTGATCATGGGTACTTTCAGCAAGTCGCTGGCTTCTATCGGAGGCTTCATCGCATCGGACAAAGACACCATCAATTATTTACGCCATCATTCGCGTTCTTATATTTTCAGCGCAAGCAACACTCCTGCGGCTACTGCGGCTGCGGGTGCGGCTTTGGACATTTTGCTGAGCGAACCGGAACGCATAGAGCACTTATGGGAATTGACTCATTATGCTTTGAAGGGCTTCCGCGACATGGGCTGTGAGATAGGCCATACGTCAACCCCAATCATTCCGTTGTTCATCCGGGACAATGATTTGACTTTCCTTATCGTGAAGGAACTGTTTGATGAGGGCATCTTTGTGAATCCGGTCGTGTCTCCCGCCGTGGCGCCCGACGACACCCTGATCCGTTTCTCGTTGATGGCTACACATACCAAGGGACAGCTGGATTACGCCTTGGATGCCATCCGGAGAGTATTCCGCAAACATCATTTGATTCCGTAATTGTTTTTACAGATATAAAGGGAAAGGACGCATCGTTGTGGTGCGTCCTTTTTGCTTTGCCTTAGAGCCTTATTTAGTTTTATTTAATGATTATTTGATTCTCATATAGATGCATAGAAACTAATTTTGTAACGTCATTATATGTCTAATTTTAAACTAATGAAAAAATATGGAAAGAGGTTTTGTTGGAATTTTGACTTCTGGTGGAGATGCTTCAGGCATGAACGCAACGATTCGGGCTGTCACACGTAGTGCCATTTGCCACGGTTTCAAAGTGAAAGGTATCTTCCGGGGATATGAAGGGCTGATTAATGATGAAATGAAAGAGATGAGCACAGAGGATGTCAGCAATATCATCCAACGTGGAGGGACAATATTGAAAACAGCTCGCTCTAAAGAGTTTGAAACTTCTGAAGGAAGGAAAAAAGCATATGAAGTGATGCAAAAAGAGAATATCTCCGCCCTTGTAGTGATTGGCGGGGATGGCTCGTTGAGGGGTGCGAGGACTTTTGCCGAAGAATATGACGTCACTTGCATCGGTTTGCCTGGCACGATCGATAACGACTTGTGCGGTACGGACGTGACGATAGGTTACGACACGGCATTGAACACGATCGTTGAATGTGTTGATAAGATACGAGATACGGCGACTTCCCATGAACGCATCTTTTTCGTGGAAGTTATGGGACGTGATGCCGGCTTTTTGGCTCAAAACAGTGCAATTGCCTCTGGCGCTGAGGCGGCAATCATACCGGAAGACCAAACCGATTCGGATCAATTGGAAGAGTTCATCAGCCGCGGTTTCCGTAAGACCAAGAATAGCAGCATTGTCATTGTGACGGAAAGCCCGAATGGGAAAGGAGCTACATATTATGCGGAGCGTGTCATGCGCGAATATCCTCAATATGACGTGCGCGTGACCATCTTGGGGCATTTGCAGCGAGGCGGTTCACCCAGTGCGAACGACCGAATATTGGCAAGCCGTCTGGGCTATACTGCCATTCAAGCATTATTGGAAGGGCAACGCAACGTGATGGTGGGCATACGCAACGACGAGGTCGTTTATGTTCCGTTCACGGAGGCAATCAAGAAAAATAAACCAATAGACAAGAGTTTGATAGCTGTGTTAAACGAATTGTCAATCTGATTTTATTGCAAATGTGAGAAACTTGCCGTCTTATCACCAAAAACAGAAGACGTGGACATATCTTACAAAGAAGAAAAGGCATTAATATCTTATTATTATGATAAGAATTGGGATGCGTTCAAATCGTTTCTGCGGAAACGGTTTGCGCTTCCCGATTCTTCGTTACGTAAATTATATGCGGCAAGCTTTTCCGAGTTGATCGCTAAGGTGCACCAACATCAGTTCGACTTGGGAAACGCTCCGTTTAAAATACAGTTATTCCGTTTGGGAAGCCAAAACGCAATAGCTTTTTTGACGGGACTATCGAAGAATGTGCCTGAGAAAACTCCCGCTTACCTCAAGGAATATGATTGGCAGGAGCAATATATACAAATACACCGTTGTGTGTTTCATGCCATTTGGGGAACTGATTCCGTCATGCATGAGTTGGAGCCTGCGGAGATGTTGAATTGCATCCGCCAATTGCTGTCCATTCAGAAAATAAAGGCAGACCCACGTTTAGAGAACCCTACGGCGGAAATTTTCAGTTCTCAGGACGATATGATAGCCTATTTTAGAGATGCTTTGAGCCTTCCTGAACGACGAAGAATCGAAAAACGTGTCAAGGAAGATCCCGCATTCGCCCAGCAATATGATGCCACGATGTTGTATTTGGAGACAGAAGCAAACATATTGGATGAGTTGGAATTGATACGCGTCATAAAAGACACACCAAAAGATATATTTCCTTTATTAGTGAAAGAAAAACAAGCTAACAGGCGTTTTATATGGCAAGCGGCCGTAGTTGCCCTAATTTTGTTTCTTTTAAATTGCTTGATGAAGGTCATTTGATGGAAAAACCGTATTTTTGCACATAAACATAGTTTTACGAATGAAATACAATACACAAGAGGAGAAATTGGTCTTGCCGGAATATGGGCGCAATATACAAAACATGGTAGATTATTGTGTGACTATCCAAGACAGAAGCGAACGAGAACGTTGCGCAAATACCATTATCAACGTGATGGGGAATATGTTCCCTCATTTGCGGGATGTGAATGATTTCAAGCATATATTATGGGATCATTTGGCAATCATGTCTGATTTCAAACTGGACATAGATTACCCGTACGAAATAGTGAAAAAGGAGAATTTGTATGCACGTCCCCCACGAATCCCGTACAATAATTCCCGCATCCGTTATCGTCATTATGGAAAAACATTGGAACGGATGATTCAGAAAGCCACAGAATTTGCGCCGGGTCCGGAAAAGGACCAGCTGGTTCGTTTGTTGGCTAATCAGATGAAAAAGTCTTTCCTTACATGGAATAAGGAATCGGTGGATGACCGGAAGATTTTTAAGGATTTGGAAGAGCTGTCCAACGGTGCAATCGTATTGGACGAAGGGCAGCATAAGTTGGCCGAGAGCCGGGACATTTTGGCCAGGAGCAACAATAACAATTCAAAAAGAAATAATTATTCAAAGAAGAACAGATGAGTTCATTTGTCATAGAAGGAGGACACCGCTTGGTCGGAGAAATTACTCCCCAGGGCGCAAAAAATGAGGCCTTGGAGGTGATTTGCGCAGTGCTTCTGACAGCTGAAAAGGTAACTATCCATAATGTCCCCGACATATTGGACGTGAACAATCTGATACAGTTGTTACGAGATTTGCGGGTTAAGGTGGAACGGATTGGCGAAGGTTCATACACCTTTCAGGCTGACGAGGTGGACTTGGAGTACATGCAAACGGACGATTTTATTCGGAGAAGTGCTTCCCTGAGAGGGTCTGTGATGATTGTGGGACCTTTGGTCGCCCGTTTCGGCAAAGCCATGTTCCCAAAACCGGGAGGAGATAAAATAGGCCGGCGACGCTTGGACACGCATTTCGCCGGCATACAAAAATTAGGGGCTGTTTTCTCCTATGATGCGACAAGGCAAGTATATGAAGTGAAAAGCAATCATCTGTCAGGAGCATATATGTTATTGGACGAAGCATCTGTTACCGGGACAGCGAACATATTGATGGCGGCCGTGCTGGCTGAAGGCAAAACAATCATATATAATGCTGCGTGTGAGCCTTATTTGCAACAACTTTCTGCGATGTTGAACAGAATGGGGGCTAACATTTCCGGTGTTGGATCCAATTTGTTGACAATAGAAGGAGTTAAAGTTCTAAAGGGGACGGAACATACTATTTTGCCTGACATGATTGAAGTGGGAAGTTTCATAGGGATGGCTGCCATGACGGGGTCTGACCTGTTGATAAAGGACACGGGAGCGGAAATGTTAGGCATAATTCCGGAATCCTTCAGAAGGTTGGGCATCACTGTGGAGCAAAAAGGAGATGACATACATATCCCTCCTCATGACTCATATGAAATCGACACTTTCATGGATGGTTCCATCATGACCATCGCAGATGCTCCTTGGCCTGGTTTGACTCCGGATTTATTGAGTGTCTTCCTGGTCGTGGCCACTCAGGCAGTTGGTAGTGTCTTGATTCATCAGAAAATGTTTGAAAGCCGGCTTTTCTTTGTGGACAAACTGATAGACATGGGTGCTCAGATTATATTATGCGACCCGCACCGCGCTACAGTCATAGGGCTCGGACACCGATTCAGGCTTCGTGCTTCCAACATGGTTTCACCGGACATTCGTGCGGGAATCGCATTGTTGATTGCAGCCATGAGCGCAGAAGGGATAAGCACGATTCATAACATTGACCAAATTGACCGCGGTTATCAAGATATAGACAAACGATTGAATAGGATCGGAGCACGTATCACTCGGCTATAAATTATGATAAAGAAGGAAGACGTTTTTAAAATAGGGATGTTTGCCAAACCCCATGGCATTAAAGGTGAAATTACGTTAATTACAGACTGTGATCTGTTTGAAGAATGCCCGGACGATTTATTTGTGGTGTGTTGCATGGATGGCATATTGGTCCCTTTCTTTGTAGAAGAATATCGATATAAGAACGATACTGCATTATTGTTGAAGCTCGAAGGGGTTGACTCAGAAGAAGCTGCGCGTGAATTTTCCGGGAGGGATGTGTATTACCCTTTGGAACTGGTGGATGAGGCTTCACTTGTCGGAGACATCACGTGGGATAATTTTCTCGGTTTTGAAGTAATAGATGAGGATGAAAGGCTTTTGGGGAAAATAACAGATGTGGATGATTCTACGATCAATGTCTTGTTGCAAATAGATTATAATGGGAAAAATATATTGTTACCGGCAGCCGAAGAGCTGGTGAAGGAGGTGGATTACGAACAGAAAAAAATGTTTGTGTCGCTTCCTGAAGGATTGCTGGCTTTGTAAATCCGATTGCGTATGAAATGGTGGAAAGCAATAAAAATAAATAACGATAAACTTTCTTTTTGGAAGCGAGTGCGTTTCAAATACAAGTTGTCGTTCATTAATGAAAACACATTGGAAGAAGTTTGGGCTATCCGTTTGTCTTTCTTGTCTGCCTTCCTGTCATTGGCGGTTTATGCGGTCTTTTTAATCACGGTTACGGCTTTGATTATCATAATGACTCCGATACGCAACTACCTTCCCGGTTACTTGGATGTGGAGGTGCGAAAAGAGATAATGGAGAATGCCTTGCGTGCTGATTCTTTAGAACGGATGATCCAAATACAGGATTTATACTTGCGTAACGTGACACAAATCATGTCAGGCGAGATCGAACTGGACTCTATTCGGCAGATAGATTCCTTGGCACATGCCGACATGGATTTTCAGATACCGAGGGAAGAACATGAACAAGCGTATGTGAAAGAATTTGAGCAAGACGAGAAATATAACCTGACCGTGTTGAATGTTGATGCATCTCCTACGAACACTTTTTTCTTTTACAAACCTGTAGAAGGCATCATATCGTCTCAGTATCAAGTTGACATATGCCATTTCGGAATAGATATTGCTGCGAAGCCGGGAGAAAGTGTCCTGGCTACTTTGGATGGCACAGTGGTTTATACGGGCTATGATTCCAATCAAGGTAATGTGATACAACTTCAGCATAAAAACGGTTTCATATCAATATATAAACATAACGAGACATTACTGAAAGAACCGGGACAGACTGTGGTTGCTGGAGAAGCGATAGCTTTGGTGGGTAATAGCGGGGCTTTATCTACCGGACCGCATTTACACTTTGAATTGTGGCTTAATGGCAAACCCGTGAACCCGGAAGATTATATCGCTTTTTAAATGGACAACATGAAAAGACAATTAGCAATATTGGGTTCGACCGGATCTATCGGCACGCAAGCCTTGGAAGTGGTGAATGAACATCCTGACCGTTTTGAAGTGTATGCGTTGACTGCGAACAATCAGGTCGATTTATTGATTAACCAAGCTCGTAAATTCATGCCCGAGGTGGTCGTCATCGCCAATGAGCAAAAATATCCGGAATTGAAGGAGGCTTTGGAGGATTTGCCAATCAAGGTGTGGGCTGGTTCTGAAGCCATTACGCAAGTCGTGCAAAGTGGACCCATCGATATGGTGTTGACGGCCATGGTTGGCTATGCCGGACTGAAACCCACAATTGCTGCGATAAAGGCAGGGAAAGCCATTGCTTTGGCTAACAAGGAAACTTTGGTAGTTGCGGGAGAGCTGGTAATGGGTTTGGCTTTGGAAAACAGGGTGCCCATTTTGCCTGTCGATTCCGAGCATTCAGCCATCTTTCAGTGTTTGAATGGTGCCGGAAATAATACGATAGAGAAAATATTATTGACTGCCTCAGGAGGACCTTTCCGGGGGAAAAGCATGAAAGAGCTGGCCACGGTTACGAAGGATCAAGCTTTAAAGCATCCTAACTGGCACATGGGGGCGAAGATTACGATTGATTCTGCCTCCATGATGAATAAAGGATTTGAGATGATTGAAGCAAAATGGTTGTTTGGCGTTAATCCGGAACAGATACAGATTATTGTTCATCCTCAATCTGTCATTCATTCGATGGTGCAGTTTGAAGATGGTGCAGTAATTGCTCAATTGGGTGTTCCCGACATGAAACTCCCTATCGCATATGCTTTCTCTTATCCCCAACGGATGAAAAGCCCTGATGCTCGTTTGGATTTCAATAAATATTCCTCTTTGACATTTGAAGAGCCTGACATGGAACGATTCCGGAATTTGGCGTATGCTTTTGAGGCAGTCCGCAAGGGCGGAAATATGCCTTGCATCTTGAATGCTGCCAATGAGGAAGTAGTGGCTGCATTCCTGCAAGACCGCATTGGTTTTTTGCAGATGAGCGACATTATAGAAGAGACGATGTCCAAGGCAATGTTCCTGCCTTCTCCGGGATATGAAGATTATGTGAATACAGACATTGAAGCAAGAAAAATAGCAAAACAATTAATAAGTCATTTGTAAACAAGCATGGAAACTTTTTTGATAAAAGCATTACAACTTATCGTGAGCCTCTCCATATTGGTCATTGTTCATGAACTCGGGCATTTTTTCTTTTCCAGATTGTTCAAAGTCCGTGTGGAGAAGTTTTACCTTTTTTTTAATCCTTGGTTTTCTCTGTTTAAATATAAACCGAAGAACAGCGATACCGAGTATGGCGTGGGTTGGCTTCCTTTAGGCGGTTATTGCAAGATATCGGGGATGATAGACGAAAGCATGGACAAAGAGGCAATGGCACAGCCTCCTAAACCTTATGAATTTCGTTCCAAGCCTGCAGGGCAGCGTTTGCTGATTATGGCAGGCGGGGTGTTATTTAACTTTCTGTTCGCTCTTATTATTTATTCAATGGTGCTTTTCCATTGGGGGGATTCCTATTTGCCCTTGAAGAACATGAAGATGGGCATGGACTACAGCGAGACGTTCCATCAGATAGGGTTCAAAGATGGCGATATCCTGTTGAAAGCTGACACAGTGTCTTTGGATCGATTTGACGAGGATTGTTTGCGAAGTGTCGTTAGTGCAAACAACGTGACGGTCTTGCGTAATGGCGTTGAGGTAATCATTCCGATTCCCAAAGATATGATGAAGCGAGTGCTGAAAGATAAAAAAGGATTTGCCAGCATGCGTTTCCCGATGATAGTGAAAGATGTGGCGAATGCGGAGAGTCCGGCAGCTGTGGCTGGCATTGAGAAAGGAGATCATATTGTGTCAATCGATGGGGTGGAGACTCAAACATTTTATGATGCCGCGCTTGCTTTGCATAAGTGTAAAGGGAAATTGACAACTGTGGGCGTGGAACGTAACGGCATGCGTGAAGATTACTCTTTACAGGTTGATTCTGCTGGCAAGATAGGCGTTGTGGTTGAAGGTCCCGCTGAGCTGTATAAGACAGTGACTAAGAAATATAATTTCTTTGCCTCTTTCCCTGCAGGCATTTCTCGTGGCGTGCATACGTTAAAGAGTTATGTGAGTGACATGCAGTATGTCTTCACCAAAGAGGGTGCTTCCAGCATTGGCGGTTTCGGCTCGATCGGCGGACTTTTCCCTTCTTCTTGGGATTGGGAAATTTTTTGGGAACGCACGGCATGGCTTTCTGTAGTGCTGGCTTTCATGAACATTCTTCCTATTCCGGCTTTAGATGGAGGGCATATACTTTTCTTGTTGTATGAAGTCGTGACCAGGAGGAAACCGAGCGATAAGTTCCTTGAATATGCACAAGTGGTAGGAATGTTTTTGTTATTTGCTTTGTTGCTTTATGCAAATGGCAATGACGTGTTCCGTTATTTCTTCAAATAAAAAGAATGGAGCTGACCGAACAAGAGAAAGAATATATCCGGGCGAACAAGCATGAGGATATTTCTAAACTTTTATTGGGTGCGAAACGCTATCCGGGTTTAAATGTCCCTTTTTTGGTCGAACAAATAGCATCGAGACGGCAAATTCAGGGAAAATTGCCGTCTTGGGCTGCCAATGATTCTTTGCTTTTCCCTTCCAAAATATCCTCCGAACAGTGCTCGTCCGAGCTGACGGCCTCCTATAAGCAACAACTGGTTTCGGCAAGTGATGTGCTTTGCGACTTGACAGGTGGCCTGGGCATTGACAGCTATTATTTTTCCCGCAAGGTGCGTTCCGTCGTTTATGTCGAACGTTTCCCCCTCTATTGCGAAGTCGCTCGCCATAATTTCCATATGCTTAAAGCGGATAATATCCAGGTGGTCTCTGCCGATTCAAGGGTTTATATTGAACAGCTAAGTCCTGTGGATGTCTTTTATCTGGACCCGGCCAGAAGGGGGGAGGGGAATAAAAGGGTTTTTGCTTTGAGCGATTGTGAACCCGATTTGGCACAACTGTTGCCTCGTTTGTTATTGAAAGCGAAGCGAGTCATCGTCAAAATTTCTCCAATGGCGGATATCAGGCAAACGATGGCTTTGCTTCCCGGCGTCCTGTCAGTCCACGTGCTTTCAGTGAAAAACGAATGTAAGGAACTATTGTTTGTGATAGGACGCGAACCTGTCGAGTCTCCAGAAATCCATTGCGTCAATTATAAAGCGGCGGACTCTTCTCCGCAGTTTTTTTCTTTTAAGATGGGGGACGAACGGGATGCTGCGGCTAATTATTCTTCTACTGTGAAAAAGTATCTTTATGAACCGAACGCTTCTATTTTGAAGGCCGGTGCGTTCAAATCCGTCTCTTTGCGTTATGCCATGGCGAAAATGCATCCAAACAGTCATCTTTACACTTCGGATGTTTTCGTGGAAAATTTCCCGGGACGAATCTTTGAAGTGGAAGAAGTGATGCCGTTTTCCAGCAAGCTGGCGAAAACGTTGGTTCAATCCATGCCTCGAGCCAACATCACGGTTCGTAATTTCCCTTTGTCCGTTGAGGAGCTTCGCAAAAAAAGCAAAGTGAAAGATGGCGGTGACGTTTATCTTTTCGCTACGGTCATTTCCGCGAATGACAAAGTTCTGCTTCGTTGCCGCAAGGCTTATTTTACTGGAACAAAAGAATAACCAGTTGGGTTGATATTACCCGTACGAACATAGAAAGCGGGTAGACGGTTGCATAAGCTACCGATGGCTCATCTCCGTTTACGGTTGAATTGGCATAGTTCAATGCCATGGGATTGGCCATGCTGCCGCATAGCATTCCGACATTCTTTGCGTAGTTGACATGCAAGAAGCGGGAAGCTGCGTACCCGACAATCAACACGGGTATGATTGTCAAGGCGAAGCCTAAGCCGATCCACAATAATCCCTCTGCCCGGAATACTGTTTCAAAGAAATGGGCCCCGGAATCCAAACCCAATCCTGCCAAGTAGATGACGATTCCCAATTGCCTTACCATCAAGTTTGCGCTCTGTGTCGTATAGGTCGTCAAATGTAACCGCGGGCCGAAAGCTCCCATTAGTATGCCGACTATGATAGGGCCTCCCGCTATTCCCAATTTGATGGGCATGGACATTCCCGGAATGGCAATAGGTATGGAGCCCAACACGACACCTAACGTCAGCCCGATGAATATGGCCAACAAGTTAGGCTCCCGCAACCGTTTGATTTCATCTCCTAAGATTTTGCCGACATTGTTGACTGCGTTTGCTTCTCCGACAATGGTTAATTTATCCCCTATTTGCAAATGCAGGTCGGGCGATGCGAGCAAGTCTATGCCGGCACGGTTCACGCGGGTAATGTTGATGCCATACAAATTGCGTAAACGCAACGACCCCAGTTTGGCTCCGTTTATGCGGTTGCGGGTGACAATGATGCGCCTTGATATCAACTGGCTGTCGATGGCGTTCCAGTCGATGTCTTCTTTGTTCCAATCAATGTTTTCTTGTTCTCCAAAGAGCACTTTGATGTTTTCGACATCCGATTTGACAGAGATGACCAATAAGTGGTCTTTTTCTTCCAATGTCGTTTCCGAGGTGGGGATGGACACTTTCCCGTTCCTCCATACGCGTGAGATGACAAAATGCTTGTCTGTCAAACTCATGATTTCTTTGATGCTTTTGTGGTAGATGGCCGGATTGCTAACTTGGAACTCGGCGACGAAGGTATGGGTGTCGTTGCTTTCTTTTTCGTCATCCCCTGTTTTCTCTTGGTGGAACAAGGCTTTCAGGATGACGATGGCCAAGATGACGCCCACTACTCCCAATGGGTATGTCACGGCGCAGGCAAGGGCCATGTCGGTCACCCCTCGGGTATTGTCGGGATTGACTTGCAGGAGCGCTTGTTGCGCTGCTCCCAATGCCGGAGTGTTGGTGACGGCTCCGCATAACAGGCCAATCATGTTCGGCAGTGATACATCCGTGCTCCAGTGGAGGATAAGTGCGAACAGCAGTCCTGACAAGACGACTGATAGCCCGATTGTGTTCAAAAGGACTCCTCCCTTTTTTAAAGAGGAGAAGAATCCGGGACCTACTTGGAGTCCTAATGTGTAAACGAAGATGATAAGTCCGAAGTTTTCAGCAAAATTCAGCATGTCTTTGTTTACTTCGATGCCTATATGCCCTGCGAAAATTCCCGTGAAGAATACAAATGTAATGCCTAATGATATTCCGAAAATTTTTAGTTTCCCCAAAAAGAGGCCAATGGCGGATACAATGCTGATGATAGCTACGGCTTGAACCAATGTCGGTTGAAGGAAAGTGTCTTGTAACCAATTCATGTCATTATCTTTATTGATGTTGCAAACTTAGTCAAACCCCGTGGATAAAAAAAGGAATCTTTGGCAAAAAGGGGGACGGGGGGGCATTTTGTGCGGCCGCGGCAGTTTTCTTGCTTGATGCCAGCCCTCTTGTGCCCAATAGGGAACAAGAGACAAAAAGCCTACGAGCTCTTTGGGAAAAGGTCGCAGGCTTTTTGAAAAAACATGGCGACAAAATCGGCCTGCCTTTGGGGCTGTTCTCGGCAGGCGAAGCTGTCAAAGTTGTGCCTTATTTTATATAAGATTCCAAGAACTTGGCCTTTGGGGCGGGGGCGATGGTCACTTTTTTATTGTTGGCGGGTATCAGTACTGTTTGTCCTTGGCGGACAGGTATCTCATACCCGCTGCCGTCTGTCAGCGTAGCGGAACCTCCCATGCAGATGTATATGACAAAAGAATCCAGTTCCTCAAAATCGCGTGTCATGTCAACGTCCAAATCAATCAAGTTGGTCGTGAAATATTTGCAATCTGCCAGGTTGACCGCCGCGTCGGCTTGCGCTTTGTAATGGGTGCGGTAATCAGGGTACAACGTGTAGTCAATGGCGTCTTTTGCCAATTCTGTATGCAATTCGCGCAAATTGCCGTTTTTGTCCCGGCGGTTGTAGTCGTAGATGCGGGAAGTGATATTGCTGGTTTGCTGGATTTCTGCGATGAAACAACCTGAGCCGATTGCATGGACGCGGCCTGCCGGTAAAAAGAAAACATCCCCTTCGCTGACATCATATTTTTTCAGGACATCCATGATGGTGTTGTCTGCCACTCGCTTGACATACTCGTCCTTGTCGATTTGCTGGGAGAAGCCGGAATAGAGGAAGGCGCCTTTGTCCGCCTTGATGACATACCACATTTCGGTTTTCCCGAATGAGTTATGGCGGGCTTTCGCCAACTCGTCATTGGGGTGGACTTGGATGGATAGATTGTCGTGTGCGTCAATGAACTTGATCAAAAGAGGGAAACGGGAACCGAAGCGTTCCATGACTTTGCCCCCGACTAATTCTTTCCCGTATGTTTTGATCAGTTCGTCTAAAGACTTATTGGCCAGTTCCCCTTCCGCGACAATTGAAAAATTGCCGTCCACATGTGATAATTCCCAACTTTCTCCGATGCCGTCTTGCGTCGGTGTGATGCCCTTGAACGGGCAGATTCGTGAGCCTCCCCAGATTACACTTTTAAGGATAGGCTTGAATGTTAATGGATACAGCATGATCATTGTCAATTATTTCCGTTTCTTACTTGCTTCCTTTGAACTTTTAGTAGTAGCTTTTCTTTTTCCCTTCGAATTTGTCGGCGTTACTCCTTGAGACGGCGTTGCTTCTTCTCTTTTCCTCGTTTTTGCTTTTGTTTTTACTTTGCGCAGGACCATGGCCGTGCGTGCGGGGAGGTACAGTTTCAGCCATTCCTTTTTCTCTTTTTTGTAAAGGGGGTCGAATTGGGTGAAATGGTGGACCGTGTCGTCGTTCAGCCCGAAACCTCCGAAAGTGGCGGCATCCGTGTCCAATACGATTTCATATTCTCCCTTAGGCACAAGAATGCCGTAGCCCGTAAACGATTTGTTCGGGCTGAAGTTGAAGACGAAGATGAAGTCTTCTCTCCGGTAAGCCAAAATCTGGTCTCCGTCATTGTCCCATACTTTTTGGAGCGGAGTGTCTTGGAAATTCTTGACGGAACGGATTAGTTTTACCATCGCTTCATCGAAATCTCCTAAAAAATGGTATTTCAGATTCGGGTCGTCTTCCAAGTTCCATTGCCGCCGTGCGTACTTATAAGACCATCCGTTTCCTTCACGGGGGAAGTCAATCCATTCCGGATGCCCGAATTCGTTGCCCATGAAGTTCAGATAGCCTCCGTTCATGGTCGTGGCTGTGACTAAACGTATCATTTTATGCAAGGCGACACCTCTTTCAACCATATAGTTGTGGTCGTCCTTTTGCATGTGCCAATACATATCCGCGTCAATCAAGCGGAAGATGATGGTTTTGTCTCCCACCAATGCCTGGTCATGGCTTTCGGCGTAGCTGATTGTTTTTTCGTCGGCACGTCTGTTTGTCGTTTCCCACCAAATGGCGGACGGATGCCAGTCTTCGTCTTTTTTCTCTTTGATGGTTTTAATCCAGAAATCAGGTATGTTCATTGCCATGCGGTAATCGAACCCGTATCCTCCATTTTCAATCTTGGCCGCTATTCCCGGCATGCCGCTCACTTCCTCGGCAATCGTGATTGCATTCTTGTTCACTTCGTGGACCAGCTTGTTGGCAAGGGTAAGGTAAGTTATGGCATCGCTGTCCTGGTGTCCGTTATAATAATCTGCATAGTTGCAAAACGCTTCTCCTAATCCATGGCTGTAATAAAGCATGGATGTGACGCCGTCGAACCGGAATCCGTCAAATTTATATTCGTCCAGCCAGAATTTGCAATTGGACAGGAGAAAATGCAAGACTTCGTTTTTCCCATAATCAAAACACAATGAGTCCCATGCCGGGTGCTCTCGCCTGTCGTCTCCATGGAAATATAAATTGTATGACCCGTCAAAACGGCCTAAACCTTCCGTCTCATTTTTTACTGCATGGCTGTGAACGATGTCCATGATTACGGCCAATCCGTTTTTATGGGCCTCGTCGATGAGCCGTTTGAGTTCGTCGGGCGTTCCGAAACGTGAGGAAGCTGCGAAGAAGCTGCTCACATGATAGCCGAAAGAACCATAATAAGGATGTTCTTGTATGGCCATTACTTGGATGGCATTGTAGCCGGCTTTGACAATTCTTGGCAGTACGTTTTCCCGGAACTCATCGTAAGAACCAACCTTCTCTTCTTGGGTAGCCATGCCGATGTGGCATTCGTATATCATCAATGGAGCTACGTCTGGTTTGAACCGTTTGACCTGAAATTGGTAAGGTTTTTCAGGATCCCACACTTGAGCACTGAAGATTTTCGTGACGGGGTCTTGCACGACACGGCGAATCCAAGCGGGGATGCGTTCTCCTCCTCCGCCTTCCCATTCGATCCATAGTTTGAACAAATCCAAGTGATGCAGTTTGTCCAATGGCAGTTTTATTTCCCAAATCCCATTTTCAATGCGTTGCAACTGGAATTCCTTCTTTTTCTCCCAACCATTACAAGTCCCTATGATATAGATGGCTGTAGCGTTGGGTGCCCACTCCCTGAATACCCACTCTTTGCTGTTCTTTTGCAGGCCGAAATAGAGGTAACCGGAAGCCAGTTCGGACAACGTGAGCTTTCCGTTGTTTGTCAAATTGTTTTCCCGTTCTCGGACATAATCGAAACGTCCTTGTATCGCTTCCTCGTATGGGGCTAACCACGGGTCATTCTTTATTAGATTTAGAGACTCCATTTGTGCTAAAATTTGGTTCTACCGGGCAAATATACAACTTTAATGTGATATTTGCATTTCTTTTTCGTTTTGTTATGCTCTATGGGTTTCATCTTTCAGGTCGATGCAAAGGCTTCATTGAATTTTCCTCTCTGGCAAAGGGGAATTTGTCTTTCCCGGCTCCAAATTGCCGGGAAAAGAGCTGGTGCGGCTTTGGCTGCAGGGAGGCTGGAGAAACCATGGCCTTGATAAATGCAAGGAAGAAAGGGGCACCAGGTTAACGAATCACCGATATTTTATCATGAATATGTTAAAATGTAATCTCATTGTTGTTCGCAAATTGATAATTGAAAGAAAAAAAGATATTTTCCTTTTAAATTCTTTGCTCGTTAGAATTATTATCCTACATTTGCACCGTCAAACAAAAAAGATATTAAAAAAGGATGCCGAACAACAATTTGCATATTATTTGTGTCGTGAACTTGCTGGTCATTAGTCGGTGAGGAGAAAGGTATGCAAGATGTTCAATAGTCCAAAAGATATTCCTTACAGCCTTTCTCCTTTGAGAAAGGCTTTTTTGGTTGTAAGTGTATCGGGAGAATAACATAGTTAATACGAATAGGAGATGACAGCGATGAAGAATCCGTTGAGAAGTTCATTCAGTACAGAAGGCCGTAGGATGGCGGGCGCACGGGCTTTGTGGTGTGCAAACGGAATGAAGAAAGAGCAATTCGGGAAACCGATAATTGCCATAGTGAATTCGTTTACCCAGTTTGTGCCGGGGCATGTGCATTTGCATGATGCCGGTCAGTTGGTAAAGGCGGAAATTGAGAAGTTAGGTTGCTTTGCGGCCGAGTTCAATACGATTGCCATCGACGACGGGATAGCGATGGGACATGATGGCATGCTTTATTCGTTGCCTTCTCGCGATATCATCGCCGATAGCGTTGAATACATGGTAAATGCCCATAAGGCGGATGCGATGGTTTGCATCAGCAACTGCGATAAAATCACTCCGGGCATGTTGATGGCTTCCATGCGCTTGAATATCCCTACCGTATTTGTCTCCGGAGGTCCGATGGAGGCGGGGGAGTGGAATGGCCGCCATCTGGATTTGATTGATGCCATGATCGAAGCCGCCGATACTTCCGTCAGCGATGAGCAGATATCCGAAGTGGAACGCCATGCCTGCCCTGGCTGCGGCTGTTGTTCCGGCATGTTTACGGCAAACTCCATGAACTGCCTGAACGAGGCGATAGGTTTGGCTCTTCCGGGCAATGGTACGGTTTTGGCCACGCATGCCAATCGATTGCAATTGTTCCGTGACGCAGCGAAGCTGGTTGTGG
>CALBYC010000114.1 GCA_937890135.1 uncultured Parabacteroides sp. | reverse complement strand
CTCCAGCCCGAGCGGTCTAACTTCGTGCCCAAGATGTGGAGGACTAATGGGTAGACCGCATTCGTGGAGACGTTGAAGAGTGAGACATCTTTCAGCCGTACCGGTAGCATGTAGTCGCCCGGCTGGATGTTGCTGCCTTGCAGCGTCACGGCGAGTTTGCCTGTCGTGGTGCCGCTCGGAAGCGTCGTCGTCTTTTCGAATGAGTAGCTGCCTTCGGGCAGGGCGGCGAATGTCGTGCCGTTCTTTTCGTTGTAGGCTGCCAGATAGTCCGGGTCTACTTCAAATGTACAGTCGATATCCCATTTGTTCTCCGTATCCAGCCCGAATTCGATGTCTGTCGTTTCTGTGGCGAATCCGTAGGTGAAGGGAACGTAGGTGATGTCTGTCGTCGTGAAGCCGACTGCAGGCATGAGGATCTCCGTCAGCTTAAGGAAGACCTCGCCCTTGTCTTTGTTGATCGAGTCGCTTTCGCTATAGAGGCAAAGCGGGAGCACGCAGGTCGAGTCGGGGTTGGCATCCATCACCTTTTGGATGCTCGGGATGTCGAGCGAGACAGTGACGGTCTTGTAGCGGTCGTTCGCCCCGAAGCTGAGTTGAGGCGTGTCGAACGAGTAGCAATCCTCTCCCACAACCTTGTAGTGAGCGCCTTCCGGCGCACTATACTCCTCGTAGACGGTCTCTTGCGAGAGCACGCCGAGGGTCGCGGTTGCTGGTTGCGAGGGGGCGCTCCCCCCTTTGTAAATCGACAGGGTGAAGATGTTGGCCTCTCCTGTGTTGTAGAGCGTCAGATTCTGCGTCCCCGAATTGTTGATGTAGAGGATCTTGTGGTATTGATCGGGGACAATGCTCTCCAAATCATATTTGTCGCCGTCGCAGGCAGTGAGCAGAGCTGCTGTCGCCATTACGCTGATGATGTTTATTTTCATGTTCATGATTCTCATTTTTTAAGTTGAAGACCGAATTAATAGCCCGGAGCCTGCACCAATTGCGGGGTGCTGTACAGTTCACTGTTGACAATCGGGGTCAGGTATTGCCGCCTGTTCCATTTGATTGGTTGGTTGATCAGGGTCGGCGTGTTGAACTCCTCGAACGAAGGATTGATCGTCATTCCGTTCAGCCCGTAGCGTACGCCTGCGCTCAGCACTTCGTCGGCAATGCACCAGCGGCGCACGTCGTAATAGCGGTGTCCTTCTTGGTACAACTCCACAAAGCGTTCGTTGCGTATCCATTCCGTGAGGCTCATGGTCGAGAGGTCGGCCGTGGTGAGCTTCTTGATGCCCGCACGTTCGCGGATGATGTTCAGCTGGTCGAGCGCCTCTTGCTTGCGGCCGAGGGCTTCGTAACACTCGGCAAGGTTCAGGTACAACTCGGCAAGGCGGATGAAGGGGAAGCGTGTCTCGCTGCCTGTCACTGCGCCGGCAGGCGTATAGACAATGTCGGGCGAGATGAACTTCTTGCACAGAAACCCGGTGCCGGCGGCATTACGCAGACCTGACGAATAGCCGTTGGTGTTGGAGTTCTTCAGGTTGAGCCAGAGCGGTTCGCCGTTGCGCATCACGGAGGAGTATTCTCCGCCGTCGAATGCGATCCAAGCGTAATAACGTGCTTCGCGGTGCGAGTTGAACTTGATGATGTCGTTCTTCACACCCTCGCCGTCCATGTCGGTAGACAACTCCGGACTGCTGGTCCCGATGTAATAGCGCGTGTACCATTCGCTTTCATCGAAGAACTTCGGATCCTTTTCGGGCAGTTCGCCGTTCTCGGTGTAGAATCGTTTGACTGCGTTAAGCGTCGGAGCGAAACCGGAGTATCCGCTATTGCCGTGCCAAGAGCCGTTGCTGAGCTTGATGATGCGGTTCGGCATGCGGGCAATCTTGTCGCTGCCGGTCATGCCTGACGAGTTTGTCGTCATGCCCCAGATGATTTCGTCGTTGCCGTCGCCTTCGTGTGCAGTGGCGAGGTATTGGAACATACGCACGCGCTCCTTGAATGCGATGTTCTCTTCCGTATCCTCTTCGCGCCCGGGGATGAAGGGCAGAGGCACTTTGTCGCGCTCAGCCTTTGCGTTGGCATCCTCGATGTCAAACAGTTGGTATCCTGCTGCTTCGGCAGCCGCAAGGGCTTCTTGGCAAGCAGTCAGGGCACGTTCCCACTTCTTGGGGTCGTAGGTATGGCTGACCAGTTCCAGCCCGTAGCCCTCTGTCTCGTAGTTTTCATTCTTCCAATCCTTGTCGGGGAAAGAACCGTTCCACAGGGGCGATGCGGCATAAAGCAGCACGCGTGCCTTCAGGGCTTTGCAGATGGTGGCGTCAGCACGTCCGAGGTCGGCCGTTTCCCGTTTGGCAGGCAGGATGGCAGCTGCGTCGTCGAGCTTGCCTACGATGTAATCCACGCAGAAGTCGAAGTGCGAGCGTCCCGGTATGTCGGCTTTCGATATGTTCTGGTCCACCTTTTCATAGATGAGTGGGCAGGGGCCGAACATCTCCAATATGCGGAAATGATAGTATGCTTCGAGAAACCATGCTTCGGCGCGATACATGTTCTTGTCTTCTTCAGTCACGCCCACCGGGTTCAAACGTTCCAGCCAATAGGTGAAATAATGCACGTATCCGATATAGTCGTAATTTTGGATCCACTTGCCATTGTCGCTCGCTGCCGAGATGGATCCGAACAGCATCTGTTGCTCGTCCAATCCCCAGTCTTTCGGGTGGACCATCTCGTCTGCCGAATTTTCCATTTGTGTGTAATCGAACGGATGATAAGACTTATTGTACGAATAGGCGGTGAAGAGGAAGCCGAGCGTGGTCGCCTCATCTTTCATCGTGTCCTCGAAGTCGGGTTGTGCGGGCGGGATGACATCCAAATAGTCGCAAGCGGAAAGACTCACCATGCAGGCGGCAAGCGAGATTTTCAGGAACGGTTTTATGTGTTGTTTGAGTTTCATATCTTTCTTGATTTATAGATGACACTTTAGAATGTTAATTGCACGCCAAGGTTGAATGTGCGCTGCAGCGGATACGCACTCCAGCTCAACTCCGGATCCCACAACTTGAAGGGGCTGAACACTGCAAGGTTGTCGCCACTGAAGTAGACGCGACAATGGGGAAAGCTGTATCCCACTTCCAAAGTCTTGAACCGGATGAAGTTTCCGTTGCGCATCCAATAGGAACTTGCCTGCGTGTTATTGGAGATGTCGGCGTCCGTGATGCCGAGGCGCGGATAGAGGGCGTTCGGGTTCGGATTGTCTTCCGTCCAGCGTTCGTCGGCAATCCATTGCATCAGGTTTCGATTCAGCGTCTCAGCGCCGTAACCGTCGCCGCCTGCCGAAAGGAAGGGGGCATATCCCTGGTTGATCATGATCTTCCGCATGGCGGATCCGTTAAAAAAGACACCGAGGTCGAACTTCTTATATTGTACGTTGAGTCCGATACCATACTGGATGCGCGGCATCGAGTTGTAGGGCGACAGCATCACTTGGTCTTCCGCCGTGATCCGTCCGTCCCCGTTGATGTCGCGATATTTGATATCACCCGGCATGATGTTGGGACCCACCTGCGACTGGTCTGCCCAGTTGTCGATCTCCTCTTGGCTCGTGAAGAGGCCTTCTGCCACGTATCCTTTCAGGGTGTTCAGCGGCTTGTTGGTGTCGGTCTGCCAGACGTAGGGATAATCCGGTTCGTCTACGTATTTGTATTCGTTCTGGTTGTAGGTGAAGTTGCCTCTGAGGTCGACTTGCCAGTCTTTTCCGAACCGGTTGCTCCAGTTTACACTGAACTCGACACCTCGGTTGAGCACTTCGCCGATGTTACTCCACGGCGTCGATCCCCAGTAGCCTAACAGTCGGGGGAAAGATGCACGCCTCATCAGGATACGGTCGCGGTGGTCGCGGAAGTAGTCGAACGTCACGTTTATTTGGTTGAATAGCGAGAAGTCGACACCGATATCCAGTTTCTTCACATGTTCCCAGCCGGCATTCTGAATGGCGAGGATGTCGAAACTGTGGCCGCTACGCGATATCAAGCTGTTCGGAAGGCCGGTCGAGAAAGGGGCACCGCTACCGATCGTCACTTGGTTCTGGTAGAGGAAGTGTTGCGCGCCGCTATTGAATTCGTCGCTACCGACCAATCCGTATGAACCTCTCACTTTGAGGTGATTGATGTACTTGGAGATAGGTTTCCAAAACTTTTCATTGCTCATGACCCAACCTAACGATGCAGCGGGGAAGAACTCGAATCGGCTTTCCTTCGCCAAGCGTTCGGAACCGTTGTAACCGAAGTTGAACTCCAAGAGGTAGCGGTTGTCATAATGTAGGTCAAGCGGCCCGAATAACCTTGGTTACGGTTGGGAAGCTCACTGACGCGGTATTCGCGCATCATATACATGAACATCGCCGTCACGTTGTGCGCTCCGAAGCTGCGCTTCCAGTCGGCGCGCGCATCGAGATAGAAGGTCTGGTCGGCCGATTTGATGATACCCGACTGGCTGACGAAGTCGGCGCCCTGACGCAGCAACTCCAGCTCGTATTCACCTGTTTCCGGGTTGAACGATCCGTCCTTCATCTTGTAGAAGTAGGATGTGATGCTGCGGTCGTAGTTGGATTGCGACCAGTTCTTGAAATTGACCAGCACTCTTGCCGACAGGCCCTTCGTGATGAATCCGAAGTCTTGCGAGAGGACCAGCGAAGTGTTCAGCATGTTGTAGTTCGTCTCCTTGAACGATCTCATCATATATTCGTAGGGGTTAGTCCCATACATGCCCGGCTTCACAAGCTCGCTACCGAAGCGGATATGCTGGTCGTCCTCTTGAGCCGGGAAATAGGCGGGGAAGGAGACCGGGTTGGCTGACATCACGCTCTGATAGAGGTCGGAAGTGCTATAGTTCGGACCCTTTTGGTTTCCGATCTGCGCCATCATGCGGAGGTCGACGGTCGTCGTATTGGTCAGCTTGTAGGAGATGTTGTTCTGGAAGTTGTACTGCCAGTTGTTGAAGTTCGGATTGTAATAGTAGTCGGAAGGTGCATCGATCAGACCGGTGTCATGATTCGCTTGGAGGCTCATGTAGTAGGTCACGCGCTGGCTGCCGCCCGACACGTTCACGTTGGCACGCTGGTTAAAGTTGCCGTTCCGGAAGAGGAGGTCGTACCAGTCCACGTCGGGGAAGGCGTATGGGTTCACGTGGTTGCGCGTGTTCGCAATCTGTTCTTCCGAATATTTCGGCACGATGGGCGTCAGGCTGCGTGTTTGTGCCGCTTCGTTATAAAGCTCCATATAGGTGGCTCCGTCGGCGAAGTCAATCAGGCTCATGGGCTGGAAGTAAGAGGCTTCGAGCGAAACGTTGATGGTTGTCTTCGAGTTCTCACTTCCTCTCTTGGTCGTGACCAGCATGACACCGTTCGCACCACGGTTACCATAGATGGCAGTCGCCGAAGCATCCTTCAAGAGGGAGAAGCTCTCGATCGACTCTGCTGGGATACGGTTCAGGTCGCCTGCCGAGATCTCCACGCCGTCCAACAGGATCAGCGGCGTAGCCGTACCGCCGAAGGTATTGATGCCACGGATGTAGAAGTTCGAAGCCGCTCCCGGTTCGCCGCTGCTCGATGTCGAGATGACGCCCGCCAGCTTACCTGCCAGGGAGTGGGTGAGCGAAGAGGAGGGGGCTTTGAGTGTCATCCCCTTCACCGAGGTGATAGCTCCCGTGACCGATACTTTTTTCTGCGTACCGGCACCGACCACGACCACCTCGTCAATCAGCTCGTGGGCCGACTCCATCTTGATGTTGACGACACCTAAGTCGGCAACGTCGACAAGCTGGTCTTTGTAGCCGATGTAAGTCACTTCCAGTTGGACATCCTGGTTTGAAATGTCGAGTGTAAACTTACCGTCGAGGTCGGTCACTGTGCCTTGGCTTGTCCCCCTTATGCGGATATTCACGCCCATCAATGCTTCGCCGGTCGCGGCATCCACGATTGTACCCACAATAGTTCGCTTTGAAGGATTTCGTTGTTGTACAATATCCCGCAAAGGAATGGGACTCGAATTTGCGATGACCTCCAACGGGAAATATCCCATGCACCCTGCCCCAAGGAGCAGGCACACCGCAGACTTTCGTTTTGCTGAAAAATTCAGGTCCATTTTGATAAAAAGAATTTAAAGTTAATAAATAGGAAACACTAAAAAAATGTTGAATATTAGAGACTGGTCGCACCCATGTCGGGGTGCGAGATGCTTTTCCATCCCGGCCTACCACTATCGGCAATCGGGATTTTGGTATCAATTGGTATTCATATATGTTCATAATAATCTAAATTCCACCCTGTTCTTGTGAGATCATGGTATTGATGCGACAAATATAATAGTTTCTAAAAAAAAATATAACAGGTTGTTCGTTTGATGCTTTTTAATCTTTTTTTTTATTTTCTGCGATAACATAATAGTTAATATTAGAATATTTTAATATTTATGGCGCATATGTTTTGATTTAAGTTTATCCACAAAATTACCATATACGGGCAAAATCAAGGAATTGAAATTAAATCCGATGCGGCAATCCGCATTGGAAGACGGGCATTGCAACTGCGGTTAAAGAGATTGAAGAATATTACGAACAAAGTAAAATATAATATAAAGGCTTATGAAAACATGGTGACCTTTTTGGGAAAGCATGGCGACCATTCCAGAAAAACGTGGTGACCTTTTTGGGGAAACGCCATAAGGTTGCGAAGGAACGCAAGGCAGGTGAGACCAAAACGACCTGATATTCAGCAAATAAAGCAGGCATCTCTCACCTTTTCTCTTATCTCTCACCCATCTCTCACCTGAACCAACTTGCTATTTTACAAGCTATTGCCTAAACAAAAGCAGCGGGTGAGAGATGGTGAGACTTGTTTTTCAACATCCTGGAGAAAAGGGAGAAACATACCACCCCGCATCACGAGGCACACACTTCCCCCCTTTCCCGCAAGTAAAACAGCCCCCTCGGGGCAAACATCAATTCATCACCCAGCCACACAGGTCGGCATCCAATGTCGGCTCGACATGGTACGAACGGGCAAATTGCCTTAAAAAATCCAATGTCTTCAGCTCAGGGCCATCACTTGCAGATAAAGCGGCAGAGCTTTTCCTTTTTAAATCCAAATCGGTAGAACAAGAAGTAGAAATTTTCTTCATAGGCATTCCTTTTATCATTAAACAACTATATAACGACAAGCCATCCCGTTTATTGTGCTTTAGCGGCCCTTAGCCCTAAAATATTGATTGTCGCCTGTTTCAGCCAAGCATACATGCAAGAAATCGCCCGAAAGCTTGCATAATTGACAGAAAATACCGAATATTGTTGCCAAATCCGTTATATCCATTCAGGACAAACAGACATGATAAAAACGGCAAATACTTAAAAGCGCGATGAACATACTGGTAATCACAGGAAGCCCTCACAAGAAAGGCACTTCCGCCCTGTTGGCGGACAATTTTATTTCGGGAGCGACCGAGGCAGGACATACGATATTCCGATTCGACACGATGTTCCATGTAACCCAGCCCTGCTTGGCTTGCAATTATTGCAGGCGCAATGCAGGGAAGTGCATACAAGAAGATGACATGGAGCTGATTTGGGAAAAGCTGATTCATGCGGACATGATCGTACTCGTCACCCCCGTTTATTATTTCGGGATGTCTGCCCAACTAAAAAAGGTAATCGACCGCTTTTACGCCATCAATGAAGAATTACGGAGCAAACCCAAAAAGGCCGTATTGCTGGCAACTTGCGCCGACGATGAAAAAGCCTTCAAGGCGTTAAAAGCCCATTACGACGCCCTTTGCGAATACCTGCATTGGGAAAATCACGGACAGGTACTGGCTCATTCGTGCGCCATCCGCGAACAAATCGAAGCTTCGGCTTATCCCGGCGAGGCCTATACGTTGGGAAAACATTTGCTCGGATGAAACCTGACCCGGCAGGAGAATGAATGATTTACCTCATTTAACAGCAAAGACATTTGATTTGACCGGTTCTTTTTTGTATGTTTGTGATATAATTAAAAAAAGGCAAACAGTATGGCATTGCAAATTGGAGACAAAGCTCCCGAGATATTGGGGACAGATCAAAATGGCAACCCTGTAAAACTAAGTGATTTTAAAGGGGAAAAATTAATCCTTTATTTTTATCCAAAAGACAACACTTCGGGTTGTACCGCCGAGGCTTGCAGCCTGCGCGATGGATACAAGGAACTAAAGGATGCAGGATACGAGGTGGTCGGGGTCAGCAAAGACAGCGCAAAGTCTCACCAAAACTTCATTTCCAAACAGCATTTGCCATTCAGCTTGATTGCGGACACAGACACCCAGCTGCAACAATTGTTTGGCGTTTGGGCAGAAAAGAAGCTGTATGGCAAGACTTACATGGGTACTTTGCGCACGACTTTCATCATCAACGGAGAAGGGGTGATAGAGAGAATCATAGGCCCCAAAGAGGTAAAAACAAAAGATCATGCTAATCAAATATTAAATAAGTAAATGGCAAAAGAAGATAATTTATTCGAAGAACAAGCCGGAGGCGCTAAACCCGCTGTCAATGCGGACAAATTGAAGGCCTTACGGGCTGCTATGGAAAAAATAGAAAAGAACTATGGCAAAGGCACCATCATGAAGATGGGGGAAGAAAACATAGAGAACACCGAAGTCATACCGACCGGTTCCATTGCCTTGGACGCAGCTTTGGGCGTCGGTGGCTATCCCAAAGGGCGAATCATTGAAATATATGGCCCGGAATCATCCGGCAAAACGACCTTGGCCATCCATGCCATCGCCGAAGCGCAGAAAAACGGCGGCATCGCCGCCTTCATCGATGCGGAACATGCGTTCGACCGCTTCTATGCAGAAAAGTTAGGGGTGGACGTTGACAACCTTTGGATTTCCCAGCCCGACAATGGCGAACAGGCATTGGAAATAGCGGAACAGCTCATCCGCTCTTCCGCCATCGATATCATCGTCATCGACTCCGTTGCCGCCCTGACGCCGAAAGCGGAAATCGAGGGGGATATGGGTGACAGCAAAATGGGGTTGCAAGCCCGGTTGATGTCCCAAGCGTTACGTAAACTGACAGCGGCCATCAATAAAACAAACACGACCTGCATCTTCATCAACCAGCTTCGCGACAAAATCGGCGTGATGTTCGGCAATCCGGAAACAACGACCGGTGGTAACGCCCTCAAATTCTACGCATCAGTCCGCCTTGACATACGCCGGATCGGACAATTAAAAGACGGGGACGAAGTGAAAGGAAACCAAGTCCGCGTGAAGGTGGTGAAGAACAAAGTGGCGCCTCCTTTCCGGAAGGCAGAGTTTGACATCATGTTCGGGGAAGGCATCTCACGTGCAGGGGAAATCATCGATTTAGGGACAGAGTTGAACATCATCAAAAAGAGCGGTTCGTGGTATAGCTACAATGATACAAAACTGGGACAAGGACGCGACGCTGCCAAACAATGCATCATCGACAATCCCGAGTTAGCCGAAGAATTAGCTCAGCTTATTTTCAATGCACTCAAAGGATAACACTCACCTTGGGAAAGACGCATATCACAAGCTATGCCAAATAGAAGAATCCATTCCTTTGTTTTCGAGGGATTGGTGGCTTGACATAGTTTGTGGCGAAGACAATTGGGATGTGCTGCTTATTGACTCCGAAAAGAGCATACAGGCAGCCATGCCTTTTTATAACCCCAAAGGGAATGTCATCACGATGCCATTCTATACGCAGACCATGGGTCCGTGGCTGCGGAAACTGCCTCCCGATGCCAAACCGGTCACGGTTTTATCACAAAGGCAAAACATATTAAAAATTTTCGCCCGCCATTTCAAGGCTTATGGTTCCTTTCTCCAGCATTTCCATCATGACATAACGGACTGGTTACCCTTCTATTGGGAAGGTTTCAAACAAACGACACGTTATACTTACATATTGGAAAACATTGACAACAGCCGGTTGTTATGGGAACAGATGGCAACCAATACGCGGAGAAACATCCAGAAGGCAGAAAAAAAGTATGGCCTGTCCGTGCGCCGCGGCGTGTCAGCTGGAGAATTACTGAGAATGCAAGGCGATTCGTTCAAGCGGCAACACCTAAAACCCAAAGGGACAAAGACGCTCAGAAGGCTGATAGAACAGTCTAAGAGACGGGGGCAAGGAGATGTTTGGGGCGCATACGCTCCAAACGGGCAACTGCACGCTGCCGTTTTCATAGTTTGGCAAAGTTCATCCGCTTACTACATCGCCGGCGGAAGCGACCCGGCACTGCGGGACTCGGGCGCCCATAGCCTTGTTTTATGGAAAGCGATCCAAGATGTCGCAGCGCACAGCCGTTTGTTTGACTTTGAAGGCTCCATGCTTGCCGGGGTAGAGCGTTTCTTCAGGGAATTCGGAGCCACGCAGTTGCCTTATTTTGCCATTTCCAAAGGAAGCTTATCCTTATATGATAAAGCATACATTAAAACAAAGCGAGTTCTTAACGATATTTTCAGCAATCATCAGGTATGGACCAAATAGTTACTTACATATTGACATTCCTTTTGGGAGTAGAGAAAGCTACAGCCTACGCAGGACTTATTGGCTACACCTCCAATCCGAATTTGTTCCATAAGTATAAGGTCGTCATCATCCCTTCCCGTTTTTTCGACATTGACATTTATGGCACAGCAGACTCTTTACCCAGATTTCCTCTTATGGAAATAGACCATGTTCCTTTTTTGTACGGTTCCCCTCGCGAAGAGATGTATGATGACACACTGGTCATTTATGCCGACTTCATCGCCAGCAGTTATTTTTTGATGACACGGTATGAAGAGATACAAAAAAGATCCGTGAGAGATGAGTTCGGCCGCTTCCCGGGCAAACAGTCATTGCCCTATAAAGCAGGTTTCATCAACAGGCCCGTCATAGAGGAATATGGGAAATTATTGAGAGAACGATTGAGAAGAATGAATGTCCCTATCCCGGAGCCCAATCCGGGGATTGAAAAAATATGGCTGACTCATGACGTGGATGCTCCCTTTTTCTGCCGCAATTTGCGGAACGTGCTCCGAGAAACCATCAAGGGGAAAGGCTTTTTTCAAGCACTCAAATATTATACCGGTCCATTGGAGAATGACCCTTACTATACATTCCCTTGGATGTTAAACGAAGACGAAAAAGTACGGGCGATTTGCGGAGAACGGTGCGAAATCCTGTTTTTCCTTAAAGCCGGAGGTAAATCCCGCTATGACAAACCTCATTACAAGCATTGGGAAAAAGACGTCAAACAGATGCTTGCCTTAATGAACCAGCATCATAGCCTGTTCGGATTGCATTCCAGCTTTGAAGCAGGAGAACAGCCCTCGTTGATTTCTCATGAGAAAAACACATTAGACCATGTATGGAATTTGGGAAGCGTCACGATGAACCGGCATCATTTCCTCTGCCTCAGGGAGCCTGAAGACTTTGACAAATTGATGAAAGCCGGAATCTTTGATGATTTCACCATGGGATATGCTGACGTTGCCGGGTTCCGCCTGGGAACTTGCAAACCGGTAAGATGGATCAATCCAATAACCCGGCAGCTTACCTCCCTGACCCTGCATCCGCTCACCGTCATGGATTGCACATTGAGCGACAGCAAATATATGAACCTGAGATACGACGAGGCATTGACTTATTCGCTGTTGCTGATTAAGAAAACCAGAGAACATGGAGGAGAGGCCGTTCTGTTATGGCATAACACATCGTTTGCTTTCAACAACCCTTGCCCCTACCACAGGCATCTTTACACCTTATTGCTTAAAGAACTGACGATATGAAACGAATTATAACGATAGTGGGAGCACGTCCCCAGTTCGTCAAGGCGGCAATGCTCAGCCGTGCCATTTCCATGCGCAACAAACAAGGACTTTGCTTTGAAGAAAGGCTGATTCATACGGGACAACACTACGATGAAAACATGAGTCGAGTATTTTTCAAAGAAATGGGCATATTAAAGCCTACCTGGCAGTTGCATTGCGGGAATCATACTCATGGAGCCATGACCGGACAAATGCTGATTGACATAGAAAAAATATTAATAAGCAACCGGCCGGACTATGTGTTGGTGTACGGCGACACGAACTCCACTTTAGCAGGGGCTTTGGCGGCAAGCAAGCTGCATGTTCCGGTTGTCCATGTGGAAGCCGGGCTGAGAAGTTTCAATAAAGCCATGCCCGAAGAAACCAACCGCATCCTGACCGACCACATGTCTTCCCTGTTATGTTGCCCGACGCAAACGGCCGTCCATAACCTCAGGCGGGAAAATATCACGGAAGGCGTATATCATGTCGGTGATATCATGTACGACGCGGCTCTTCTTTTCGGCAAGGTGGCCGATCGGCAATCTACCATCCTGCAAACATTGGAGCTTTCCCCTAAAAGGTTTCTTCTGTGTACTGTCCATCGCGCAGAAAACACAGATGACCAGAATAGGCTTTGCCAAATAGCGCAAGCATTGGCGGAAATAGCAGAACAAGGGGAAAAAATAGTAATTCCGTTGCATCCGCGCACGAGGATCTATTTGGAGAAATACAATTTGCTAACCGCATTGCAACAATTGCCCAACATCCGATTCACAGAACCTTTAGGTTTTTTGGACATGGTCATGTTGGAACGCAATGCGCAAACTATCCTGACCGACTCCGGCGGCGTACAAAAAGAGGCTTATTTCCATAAAACGCCTTGCATCACACTCAGGGAAGAGACGGAATGGACTGAAACTGTCGAATCCGGCTGGAATCAGTTGGCAGGATTCCATGCCGAAAACATCATCAAATGCCTCTCCACGTCAATGGAACGGAAAGAAATACAGGAATACGGAGATGGGGACACGGCTCAAAGAATAATAGACTTGTTATGAAGAAGGTATTGATATTGTGCGATTTGTTTCCCCCCGCATTCGGTCCAAGAATGGGCTATTTATGCAAGTATCTGGCCCAATCCGATTGGCGTCCGGTGGTTGTGACTGAAAAAGTCGACTCCTGCAATTTCCAGTTGCTGGAGAACATTTGTGAAGTCCACGAAGTCAATTTCTACCCGCTGAAAAGCTCTTTCGGCCGCAAGCTGCAATGGATAGGCCTACAAGCCTTGTCTCTTTTTTTTGATTACAAGGACTATAAAATCAAAAAAGAAGCAGAAAGCATCCTTCACGAGCAAAAGTTTGATTTAATTCTATGCAGCTCTTACAGGACCTTTCCCCTTCCGGCAACAGAACAGTTGGCAGAACAATACAAAATTCCGTTTATCGCGGATTTGAGGGACATTATCGAACAATATGCCGGAGATGAATTCATCAGCCATCCCATTCCAGACATTCCCTTTGTGAAAAAATGGATTGTCAATCGTTTCCGTAAGAAAAGCTTAAGCATCCGAAACCGTATCCTGAAGAAAGCGGCATGTGTAACGACTATATCCGAATGGCATCAGGAATGGCTGAAGCAGTTCAACCCCAATGTCTATTTAATATATAATGGCTATGACCCCGAGCTGTTTTATCCGGAAAAGATACAAACCGGAAAATTCATCATCATTTATACCGGAAGGATTCTGAGCCTTGCGATGCGCGACCCCACCCTTCTTTTCCAAGGATTGAGAGAACTGGCGTCGCAAGGAGTCATCAGCCCCGATTTCTGTCGAGTACATTGGTATGTAGATCCCGTCTCCTGGAGCTTAATCGATTCCGAAGCGAACAAGTATGGGGTAAGGGAATATATGGACATGAAAGGGTTTGTGCCGGCTTCAGCAATACCCCACTTGCTGAATTGCAGTTCAGTCCTGCTGATTCTGACTAACAAATCCACCGGAGACGGTCCCAAAGGAGTGATGACAACCAAGCTGTTCGAATCCATGGCTGTAAGAAAGCCCATTTTGTGCATTCGCAATGACGAGGGCGTTTTGGAAAAGACCTTGCGCAAAACGCAAGCCGGCATTGCGGCAAGCAACGTCGATGAAGTCTGCGCGTTTTTGGGTGCAGCCATCCAACAATGGAAAGAATACGGATACACGTCCTCACCCGTCCGCACCGATGCTATCGAGCCCTATTCAAGAAAAGGGCAAGCACTCCAATTTATCCAGCTGTTCAACCGATATAGCAACAACATGCCGTCATGATATCCATCCTGATACCGACATACAACTTCAATTGCCGTCCACTGGTAGAAGAGTTACGCCGACAGGCCACGGCGGGGAAATATCCTTTTGAAATCATCGTAGCCGATGATGGTTCCACGCTTCCATATCGCAAAATCAATGCCGGAATCGGGGAAATCGATCATTGCCGGTATGTCCAATTGCAAGAAAACATCGGACCCGCGCGCATTCGCAATTTACTGGTTTCTTTAGCCCGTTACCGTTTCTGCTTGCTTATGGATGCTGACACCTTTCCTGCCGGTGATTCCTTCATCGAGAAATATGCAAAATCCGCACAAGCGGGAAGTGTCGTCTGCGGCGGGTTTATTTACAAACGTGGAATCAACACCGGCGTATGCCCGCTACGGCTAAAATATGGAATCGAAGTAGAGGAAAAGGACTTTAACGCCAGGAACAATGATCCTTATGGCCGATTTATCAGCATGTGCTTCTTGGCCGACAAAGAGATATTTCAAAAGGTATCATTCAATGAGAAGATGCATTTCGGGTATGAAGATGCCTGTTTCGGCATGGAACTAAAGGAGAAACATGTCCCAATAATCCATATCGATAATCCTGTTTTCCACTTGTCCACAGAAAATGCAGAAGCCTATCTTTGCAAAATCGAGGAATCCATCCGTAATATCGTACCACACATGGAACGGATGCGTCCATGCATCCGTCTGCTCGCATGGCAAGGGAAAATCGAGAAGTATCGCCTGACCGGTCTTGTCGGATTGGTCTTTCGACTGTCAAGGCCTTTTCTGCATCATAACTTGACGGGCAGACATCCCAGCCTTCACTGCTTCGCATTTTACAAACTGGGTTATTTATGCAGGATTTTGGCCGCAGGGAAAAGGGAAAATCGTGGAAATCATTCTTCCGGACAGTGGTAACCTTTTCCCAAAGAGCTCGCCACTATTTTTCTCGGGATACCTCCAACCAGCGGAGGGCATCTTGCACATATTTTCTGCCATAGTCGTCCGGTTTCAGCAACAACTGGTTCCATTGGACAAGGTCGATGTCAATAGGGATGATTCCGGTCTGTTTGCTGTCGGACAAACGTCCGCATTTTCTTTCCAATGTTTTGAATCGCTCAAGCAACCCGTCCACTCCCAAGGTTGTTTCAGCAATCGCGACCCGGTTAAGAAAAGGGGCAGGACGACGGCAGGATATCGGTTCGGTATAAATAGACGGCGACCAACGTGCAGAAGCAAAGAGGTTGTTCAATTCCGCCGTGGCTTGCTCCATGTGCCATTCCGGTAATTCATTCGAACCTAAAGCGACAATGATTACATTCATAAACTACCATCCTCTTTATTTTATTTGTAACACGAATGTTGCAATCAAAGGCAAATGATCGCTATACCCTCCTTCATATTTGGGACCCAAATAGGTTCGGAACGGACGTTTATCCCCACCCGTTTTGTCCTCCGTCAGCAAAAAAGATTTTTTATAGACCCTTGCACTTCCTTGCAACAGGTGGAAAGAGTTTTTAGGGTCAAGCATACGCCCATTCACGATCAAATGGTCAAGTTGGTTCCATTCCCCGCGATATTTATGTGAACCTTCCGCAAAATAAAACAGGTTGTACAGATGTTCCTCGTCTATTGCCGAAGCATCCGGACAGGCATCCGCCTGCAAGACTTCAGACAAGCTCTTGTCCGTAGGGGCATCGTTGAAGTCCCCCATAATCATAAAATGGGACGTGCGACGCAAGTCCCTCAATGAATCCAAAACATGGTTAAGCCTTTTGGCCGCCGCCAATCGCTTCGGACGGGTTTCCAGCTCCCCCCCCGACCTGGACGGCATATGGCACACGAACACATCCAATGTGTCTGAAGATTCCACCTCTCCCCATACATGCAAGATATTACGAGTCGGACGTTCCCCCATTGGCAACTTTATTTGGATTTCTTCCGAACCCACTAACCTGAACTTATCCCGCTGATATAACAATGCCACGTTGATTCCCCTTTTGTCTTGCCCGTGCGTCATGCAATAGCGATAACCCAATTGGCGTAATGCGGTCCTGCCCAGAAGGTGTTTCATCACGGTATCGTTCTCCACCTCACACAATCCCACCAATGCCAATTGCCCCCATTCACCGGCAGAAATGATAACCTGCGAGAGATGTTGCAGTTTTATGTCGTATCTTTTTCCTGTCCAGTGCCTGTCACTCTCCGGCAAATACTCTTCGTCGTTTATTCCCGGATTATCCGTGGTATCAAAGCAGTTTTCGACATTGTAACTCATCACGGAGAAAAAAGTCGAATCCACCTGCGCCAACAAAAGACTTGGAAGCAAAAGGCAACACCATAATAAACACCCCATCCTTGACATGTCCGAATCACTCTTTTAGTTGTTCTTTTTTTTCTTTATCCACATATTCGTACGCACCGATTGAAGGAGCAGTACTTCCCTCGATACGGCTTACCCCAAGACGGTCATGGGGATATTTTGCCGCCACCGCGGGATCTGCACTTCCGACACCTAAAGACGATGCCGTATCCGGCCTAAAGTCGAATTGATAACAATTAACTTCACCTCCCAATTTCCGATACACAGGCTGTTCGCTGTCGGTCACAAATAATGTTTCATTGAAATGTTCCGCACTGCCGGCAGTGGTAGCAATCACGCAATGGTTGAAGAAATAGTCAGCCGCAGCCTCATCGGTAAACGAAACGGCTACTTCCCCTCCTCCGTTACTATTCCCCGCTCCGTAACTGCCATCAATGATGCAGTTGTCAAAACGAACCTTAAGAGGAGTGCTTTTCAAATCACCGCTCGCCAATGGATAGACATTGGCCAAAGCCAAGCAAGCAGCATCCCTTTTTATCAATCGCATATAATTGACCAACGTACAATGAATGAACTGGTATTCACCCCCAGCCAAAGTAACGACAGCCCCTCCCCCATTGCTAATTTCAGTATTCACGATGTTCACTTTGCTGTTCACAGAAGTAAAAACATTCTCTTTCATATTGGTAAACTGGCAATCACGGACTGTCAACTTCTCTTCATCAGGCGCATCCGCTTCAATCGTGATTCCAGTCGTGGCATTCCGCACTATCGTATAATCCAGCACGCTACCTTTACTCTCCGACGTAAAGAAAATCCCACCCCATTGGCCTGGGGTGCGGTCATAAGGCAAGACGTTTTCCAACACGAAGTCCAAACGGTCCCCACGGATAGTCACGGGCTTCTTCAATGTCCCGCAGGAACGCAAAGTTCCCGAAACAATAAGATTTGCCTTGTCATGCATATAGAGCGTAGTTCCTGAATCAATGGTCAAGGTGACACCCGAAGCAACCCGAATGCTGTCATAAACCAAATGGGGCAAATCGGCCGTCCACGTCGTGTCATGTGTTATGTCCCAGCCCCCTTTATATATATGGACATTTTGCCCGTAAGCTTCCAATAATACAGACTGCTTGCCTGCATTTGTCATGAACACGACAGAATCCTGGACCAATAGCGGCTGATTGGAAGCCAACGGATCCACTGTGACCTCGACAAAGACAAACATGCTGTCCTCTCCCAAAATGCCAATATTGTCAAAATAGTCCCCTTTTCGCCCATCAACGTTCAAACGAAAGCCAGACTCGCCCCCACTCGCCAACATGATGGACTGAATATTCATGGATTCTTTGTTCTTATTATAAATCATGAATTTCTTCGTAGCCGATCCTATCGTAGTAAATACGGTATCGAAAGAAAGAGTATCTTTTGAAAATGTCAGCCGCAGATTAGGGTCAGTCGAATAATGTTCATCCCAACCGTCACAAGCGACAAATAAAGATGGAACTATCCATATTAACCATAAGAAATATACCCACAGATGTTTCATTATATATAAATTGCAGTCAAGATTATCCTATACACTTTTCCATTTGCAAAAGTAGCATAAAAAATCGTAAACAATAACATAAAAAAGAGGAACTGTTGACTTTTTATCGCACAGTCCCTCCTTTATAACGAAACAACAGCTATTTTATTTTACAGGGATGTTCTTTAATAACTCTAACAAGTGGTTCCACCACATGCCGACAGTCTTTATTTCGATGCGCTCATTGGGAGAATGGACATCCCTCAGGGTCGGGCCAAACGATATCATATCCAAATGCGGATATTTCTCACGGAACAAACCGCATTCCAATCCTGCATGGATAGCCATAATCAACGGCTCTTTATGGAAAAGTTTCTCGTAAGTGGCTTTAGCGACCTTCAATATTTCAGAATCCGGATTAGGCTCCCAGCCTGGATAACCGTCACCTTGCGTCACTTCAGCTCCTGCCAACAAAAATGTAGCTGCGACCTGATTGGCAATCATCTCTTTACAAGACTCTACAGAGCTTCGCTGGCTTGTTCCGACAAGTACAGTATTATTCTCTTTCATTTTGATAGATGCCAAATTGGTCGAAGTCTCAACCAAACCTTCAATGTCATGGCTCATACCTATCACTCCATGAGGACATGCCTGCATGGCAAATATGATATTACGAGCGGTGGCATCGTCAATATAAAATGCAGGTTTGTCTACCGATTCCATCACCAAACGGACATTTTTATCCACATGTTTTAGTTCGTTTTCAATATCAGCGGTAAAGTGATTCAATAATATCCGGACATTTTCTTTATCCTCTGGCCGCAACCCTATCACTGCATGCGCCTCGCGAGCAATCGCATTCCGCAAATTACCCCCATCCACGGAAGCCAATACAAAATCATATCCTTTCTTCTTCAAAATATACAAGAAACGGAACAAAATCTTGTTGGCATTGCCCAAACCTTTATGAATTTCACCTCCGGAATGACCGCCATTCAAACCTTTCACGTCGATGCGGAAATAAAGATGATCTGCCAATGCTTCTTGAGGTTGATAATGGAAGAGAGCTTGCGTGTCCTTTCCTCCGGCGCATCCCATAAAAATCTGACCCTCGTCTTCACTATCCAAATTCAGCAAGATATTGCCGGTCATAAAACCGGCTTGCAAAGCCTTAGCACCTGTCAATCCCGTCTCTTCATCAACCGTAAACAAACATTCTATCGGACCATGCTCAATGTCATCGGAAGCAAGCAAAGCCATCTCCGCTGCGACACCGATGCCATTGTCCGCACCTAACGTCGTACCATTGGCACGCAACCACTCACCATCCACAATGGTTTCAATCGGATCTTTCTCAAAGTCATGCTTGGTGCCATTGTTCTTTTCACAGACCATGTCCATATGCGACTGCAAAACCACGGTTTGGCGGTTCTCCATTCCGGGCGTGGCAGGCTTTGAAATCAAAATATTTCCGACTTGGTCTTTCTTATAAGCTAAACCATGTTTCTTAGCAAAACTCTCTAAAAAAGCAATCATCTTGCCTTCTTTCTTGGAAGGACGAGGAATTTGAGTAACTTCATAAAAACAATTCCAAACAATTGCAGGCTGCAAATCTGTAATTTTCATCATATTGTTCAAGTTTAATAACGTTAATGTATCCCATTTTTTTGGTCAAAATCGAAAAAAAGTAGAATTAAATGCGAAAAAGCTACTTTATAATCGCTGAAACACTTATATTTGCGTTCACAAATATAGAGAAAATGCTAAAAACGTTATTACTTACTGTCTTAATAATTGTAATTTGTGTAGTATTACTATGCATAAAGGTGCTATTGAAAAAGGACGGACGCTTTCCCAACACTCATATTGAAGGGAACAAAGCGTTGCGGAGGAAGAAAATATATTGTGCCAAGACAGAAGACCGTTTGCAATATGAGCATAAAAATCTATTTGAACGTTTGCAAGAATAATCAGAAAAAACAAAAGTAAATATTTCACAATTTATGAAGAACATTAACTACATTATCAATGGTGTGTTAGCTGTAGCTGTCGTCATTCTATTTGTAATGCAACTTTCAGGCAAAAAGGTGACTAACGTATCAAGCCCGGCAGTTTCAGGCTCTGAAGGCGCACTTGCGGGTAAATTACCGGTCGCATACGTAAATGTTGATTCCCTGTTAGAGAATTACAATTATGCGAAAGACTTAAACGAAGTCATTTTAAAAAAGGCCGAAAGCTCAAGAGCAAGCGTCAATCAAAAGGCGACTTCCTTACAGAAAGAGATGGAGGAATTCCAACGTAAGATAGCCAACAACGCTTTCCTGACTCAAGAAAGGGCAGAACAGGAACAGCAACGGCTGTTGAACAAACGCCAGGAATTGCAAGACTTAGACACTCGCCTATCTCAAGAGTTGATGAGCGAACAACAAAAGCTAAACGAACAATTGAGAGATTCCATCGTATCCCAATTAAAGATTTTCAACAAGGACAAAGGTTACCAGATAGTTCTGAGCAATACGGGGGGGGATAATGTCTTATTGGCTAATGACGTTTACGATATCACGGCGGCACTTCTGGAATATTTAAACAAGAATTATGCGAATAAATAATTAACGGACAATTCATACACAAGGGGTGCAAGCTGTATTGTTTCCTCCTTTTTCATTAATAAAATAACGTGTGCACAAGCGATTCCATTCATCCTTTCGCACACGTTTTTTTATACTTGTGTTCCACAAACATAAAAATGACAATGCCATGCTGAGCAAAAATAAAATCAAATACATCCACTCCTTGGAACAAAAGAAGCACCGAAGCAAGGAACAGGCATTCGTGGCAGAAGGCAACAAATTGGTGTCAGACATGCTGCCCCATTACTCTTGCCCCCTCTTGATAGCCAAACCTTGCTGGATGGCAACGCAAGGCGACATAACAACAGATGAATTGATCGTGGCGGAAGATGAAGACATCCGAAAGGCAAGCCTCTTAAAAAGCCCACAGGACGTATTGGCTGTTTTCAGGATTCCTTCATGGAAGATAGAAGAAGCCGACCCTCAAAATGAGTTAATCTTAATGCTGGATGGCATTCAAGACCCGGGCAATTTAGGAACAATTATCCGTTTGGCTGACTGGTTCGGTTTTGAACATATCATTTGCAGTCCCGACACGGTCGATGTCTTCAACCCCAAGGTCGTACAATCCACCATGGGGGCTTTGGCTCATGTCAAGGTTCATTATACAGAATTGGGAGCGTACTTGGAAAAACAGAAGGAACGCAACATACCCATCTATGGGACATTTTTAGAAGGGGAAGACATATATGAAAAAGATTTGTCAGGGAACGGAGTTGTGATCATGGGCAATGAAGGAAATGGAATCCGGAAAGAACTGGAAGAAATGGTAAATGAGAAATTATACATTCCGAGCTATCCTCAAGGTCGCAGCACCGCAGAGTCATTGAACGTAGCCATTGCTACTGCCGTTGTCTGTGCTGAGTTTCGTCGCCGAGAAAGGGGACAATCGCAAATGCCATAATGAATAATCAGTCCCCATTTGGAACGTAAAAGGCAATTTATCCGATAAAACAGAAAGCAACTCCGAATAAGACAACGGGGGACGGGTGCACAAGCAAGCGTCTTTTATTTCCTGCCATGCCGGGGACTGGAGCGTAGGCACGAGCATCAAAACACCATCCATGAATATTGTAGAATGGATTTCCTCTTTTAAAGGACATATTCCCACGCACATGCCGTCTGAATCAACTGATAGGAAACTCATGGGATAAATCCGGCCTGCATAAACGTAATGTGCCGCCAAACGCTTCATACCCTACTCCGATTATTTTGCATTTTCTGATGATTGTACAGAGAGCGACCTATAATTGAAGCGGGTCAACGAGATGCTATCCACATAGATTTTGTAATAATCCCGGCTCCCGTTATCCATACGGATATATCCATCGACACGCATGACGCGCTTGGCCGGCACCGATTGCACGGTAATCGTGTGATAACCATCACGGGTAATTTCCTCATCTAAGGTCAAGACCGTATCTCCTTGATTTATACAGATACGTAATTCCGGCTTAAGTTTCATGGATGGCATGACACCCCAAACTTTCATTTTTAACAAGAATGAACTTCCAGAGGGGAAAGGCTCTTTCGGCGCCACACTGAATAACATTCCATTGAACGGTTTCATTTTGCTGGAAAGAGTCAAAAAAGGTCGTCTTGGCCATATGTCCGTAGAATCTTGAACCGAAGAAGACGTGAACGTTTTTTCCACATTGCCTAAAGCCGCTATCCTGCCCTCCACGTCCTGAGCCGCCATGTTATAAACTTGCATGTAACGATCCAGATTGTGGGCATACCACATCACCGAACTGTCATATTCAGCACGTGTAATATGATGCTTTTTGAACACAGCTTCATACAGAGCCAATTTATGAGCATCGTCCTTATAAGTGGCATCGTCGGCATTTATCAGTGCTTCGGCTATTTCCATATCAGTCAACACATCTTTCATTTCTTTTTGGGAAAGGACACCATCCGGCACCGGGCTGCAAGAGTGCAAACAAAACATAGCACAGACAAACCCACTTATAAAAATCTTATTTACATTCATGAACTTTACTTATTCCTTGCTTAAGCTCCGAGACAATGTATTGCGATAAAACAACAGCAGCATGAACACCGCTACACAAATGGCAGAATCCGCCAAATTGAATATCGGGCGAAAAAAGACAAAATGCTCACCTCCCCATATTGGCAGCCATTGCGGCAAATACGTATCAATCAATGGAAAGTAAAACATATCCACGACTTTGCCATGCAGCCATGTCCCGTATCCTCCATCAGGCGGAAACAAAGTAGCGACTTGTCCGTAGCTGTGGTCGAATATAACGCCGTAAAAAATTGAATCAATGATATTGCCCGTTGCGCCAGCCAGCACCATAGCTATACATGCGATAAAACCAAATGGATAGTTCTGCTTTATTATCTTATATAAGTAATATCCGATAAAGCCAACTGCGACAATCCTAAAAAGCGACAGGAATAACTTCCCCATGACTTCTATGCCAAACGCCATTCCGGGATTTTCCGTAAAGCATATATAAAACCAAGGGGTTATCTCAATGCTTTCATGCAAGGACATGTGAGTTTTCACCCAAATCTTCAATGCTTGGTCTAAAAGAAGGAGCAGTATTATTATCAACACCGCTCCTTTACCTTTCGAATGATTCATATTTATTTAACGCCTCCCTGTTTAGCTTCGATACTCAATGTGGCATGAGGGACTGCGCGGAGCCGTTCCTTCGGAATCAATTTCCCTGTTTCCCTACATATTCCATAAGTCTTATTTTCTATCCGCACCAATGCAGCCTGTAAATTTTGTATGAACTTCATTTGGCGCTGCGCCAAACGGCCAGATTCTTCTTTTGAAAGAGTTGTAGCTCCCTCTTCCAGTACTTTAAATGTTGGAGATGTATCTGCGATATCGTTGCCATCCGTATTAGTTATTCCTCCTTTCAACATCTCATAGTCTCTCTTTGCCTTTTCAAGCTTGTCCAATATAATTGCCCGAAACTCTTCAAGTTCAGCATCCGAGTATTTCGTTTTTTCAGCCACGGCGATTTTAAGTTTATCAAGTTAAACATAATTTTTATGGTGGATCGAGCCAAGATTTCCCGCAATCATTGGCCCAATCCATTCTTTATTCACGCACAAAGATAATATTTAATTCATACCTTTTTCCCCTGATAACAGAATATCACAAGAAAGCCTTTGCTTAAGCTTTAGACACAAGGACATCCAATGTGAAATCTTCAAAATCCAAAGCGGTAGCATTCGGTATGGGTTCATTCGTCACCTCAATTGACTTGGCCAATACCTGATTCGAGATGTAATCTCCGAACGAACGTACAACTTCATCCATTCCTGCGGTAGAAGCAATCTTGATGTTTACTTTGTCAGTTATATCAAAGCCGCTGCTTTTGCGTATATTCTGGATTCGATTGACCAATTCTCTTGCCAAACCTTCTTTCTTCAATTCATCAGTCACAGTGATGTCCAGAGCTACGGTCAGACGGCCTTCATTAGCGACCAGCCATCCAGGGATATCTTCGGATATGATTTCAACGTCGGCACGGTCAATGACCGCATCCTCGCCATTCACTCTAAGTGTAAAGCTTCCCGCTTTTTCAAAAGCATTGATATCCTCCTGGCTCATCTGCTGGATAGCTGCCGCCAATGCCTTCATGATTTTGCCGTAACGCGGACCTAACTTTTTGAAATCGGGTTTGATTTTCTTCACCAAAATGCCATCCGTATTATCCACGAAACGCATTTCCTTCACGTTGACTTCATTCAAGACCAGCGGCTTGATTGCTTCCAACGCATTTCTTTGGTGCTCGTCCAGCACAGGGATCATCAGATGCTGAAGAGGTTGGCGAACTTTGATATTCACTTTCCTACGGAGAGCCAAAACCATGGATGAAATGCTCTGGGCCATTTGCATACGCTCCTCAAGAGCCTTGTCTATCAAATCCTCATGGCATTTCGGGAAGTCTGACAGATGGACGGAGGCGACTTGTTCACGACCTGTCACAGCTATCAAGTCGCAAAACAGCTTATCCGCATAGAACGGAGCGATAGGGGCCATCAATTTAGCGACTGTCTCCAAGCAAATGTACAGTGTCTGGTAAGCAGAAAGCTTATCTTCGGTCAAACCGCCACCCCAGAAACGACGACGGTTCAAACGCACATACCAGTTGCTCAAATTGTCATTCACAAAATCAGAGATAGCGCGCCCGGCACGGGTCGGTTCGTATGTGTTCAAATAATTGTCCACGTCCTTCACCAAAGTGTTCAGGAGAGAAATGATCCATCGGTCTATCTCAGGCCGTTTTTCCCAAGCAACGTCCGGTTGCGAATAGTCAAACCCATCCACGTTTGCATACAATGCAAAGAATGAATAAGTATTATATAATGTCCCAAAGAATTTACGGCGGACCTCTTCCACCCCTTCTATGTCAAACTTCAAGTTATCCCACGGAGACGCATTGGTTATCATATACCAACGCAACGGGTCTGAACCATATTTGTCTATCGTACTGAACGGATCGACTGCATTGCCTAAGCGTTTGGACATTTTGTTTCCATTCTTATCCAACACCAAGCCGTTCGACACTACGTTTTTATATGCAACGCTGTCAAATATCATTGTAGCGATAGCATGAAGCGTGAAGAACCACCCGCGGGTCTGGTCCACCCCTTCCGCAATGAAGTCGGCGGGGTAATAGGTGCGCTTGTCTATCTGCTCCTTGTTTTCAAACGGATAATGCAACTGGGCATAAGGCATTGCTCCCGAATCGAACCACACGTCTATCAAATCGGTTTCGCGCTTCATGGGTTTCCCGCTCTCCGAAACCAAGATGATGTCATCGACATAGGGACGGTGCAAGTCTATCTTTTCGTAGTTTTCTTTTGTATATACGCCCGGTTCGAAGCCCTTGTCCTTGTACGGATTGCTCTTCATGTGCCCGGCCTTAATTGATTTTTCTATTTCTTCGTACAATTCCTCAACAGAACCGATGCATTTCTCCTCGCCTTCCTCGCTTCTCCAGATAGGGAGAGGCGTACCCCAGTAACGGGAACGGCTCAGATTCCAATCATTCAGATTTTCCAGCCATTTGCCAAAACGTCCCGAGCCGGTCGATTCCGGTTTCCAATTGATAGTTTTGTTCAGCTCTATCATTCTGTCCTTGCATGCCGTGGAACGGATGAACCAGCTATCCAATGGATAATAAAGCACCGGCTTGTCCGTGCGCCAGCAATGCGGGTAATTGTGAACGTGTTTTTCAATCTTGAAAGCCTGATTATTCTGTTTCATCTTCATGCAGATGTAGATATCAAGCGTTTCGGCAGCTTGCGCCGCCTTTTCATCATACTTGCCCGCGACGGTAAATCGGGGCTCGTAAGCGTTTTTCACCCAGCGGCCTTGGTATTCTTTATACGCATCCACGTCCACACATTCCGATACAAACTTCTCATCGAGTTCGTCCAAGAGATAGAACTTGCCCGTCAAGTCCACCATCGGGCGAGTTTCTCCTTTTTTATTAATCATAAACAAAGAAGGGATGCCTGCGGCCTTTGCGACAAAGGCATCATCGGCGCCAAATGTCGGGGCTATATGGACGATGCCGGTACCATCTTCCGTCGTCACGTAATCGCCGGATATCACACGGAAAGCTTTCGACGAGGCATCTTTCCAAGTACCCGTCTCCTCGTCCAATTCCACTGGCTTGACCCACGGCATGAGTTGCTCGTATTCCATCCCCACCAGATCAGACCCCTTGTATTCCCCGACGACCTTGAACGGGACCAGCTTGTCTCCCGGCTTGTAATCCTCCAAGGAGAGACCTTCGGCTTTCTTGTTAAAATGGGTGTAAAGCAAAGCTTTTGCCAACACGACAGTCATCTTTTCCCCCGTATACCCATTGTACGTTTGAACAGCCACGTACTCGATCTTGGGGCCCACGCACAGAGCCGTGTTGGACGGCAAAGTCCAAGGCGTGGTGGTCCAAGCCAAGAAATAAGGAGTTCCCCATTGCGCCATTTCCGGCTTAGGGTTCTTCATCTTGAACTGTGCGACCACGGTAGTGTCTTTCACGTCGCGGTAACATCCCGGCTGGTTCAACTCATGGGAGCTCAACCCGGTTCCTGCCGCCGGCGAATAGGGCTGGATAGTGTATCCCTTGTATAGAAGGCCTTTGTGATAAAACTGCTTCAGCAGCCACCAAAGTGTCTCGATGTAACGATTGTCATAGGTGATGTACGGGTTTTCCAAGTCCACCCAGTACCCCATCTTTTGTGTCAGGTCCGTCCATTCCCGCGTGTATTTCATCACTTCCTTGCGGCAACAAGCATTGTATTCATCTACCGAAATTTTTTTGCCTATGTCCTCTTTCGTTATGCCTAAAGATTTTTCAACGCCCAGTTCGACGGGAAGCCCGTGCGTGTCCCATCCCGCTTTACGGCGTACCAAATAACCCTTCATCGTCTTATACCTGCAAAAGATATCTTTGATGGAACGAGCGATAACATGGTGAATGCCCGGCATGCCGTTGGCCGAGGGGGGTCCTTCATAAAAGACGAAAGAAGGATGCCCTTCTCTTGTTTCCATACTCTTGTGAAAGATGTCACCTTCCTGCCATTTCTTAAGGATTTCCTTATTCACGTCCGATAAGTCGAACTTCGAATATTCGGTAAATTTCTTGGTCATATTGTGATGTTATTTATTAGCTAATATAAATTACGGGCGCAAAGATAATGAATATCCGCCAAAACGGCCGTATCGTTTCCGGATTTTCGTCGCCGTGATTGTATTATTTCACTGCGATGAAATTTTCGAAACGTCTCAGCCGTTTTGGCGGATGATTGCCTTCCGTTTATTCTCCGTCCTTATACCATGAGGCGTACATGTGGTAATTCCGGGCAATCTTCTGGTTGATTTCTTTCGATTGCTCCGGGTCCACTTTTTTGACGAATTTCGCCGGTACGCCGGCGTAGATGCTGCCAGGCTCCACGATGGTGTTGCTCAGCACGACCGAGCCTGCCGCGACTATGGCCCCTTCGCCTATCACGGCATGGTCCATCACCACGGATCCCATCCCGATCAATGCGCCATGGCATATCTTGGCTCCGTGTATCGTCACGTTATGCCCGACAGACACGTCGTCTCCTATCTCGATGGTTGACTTCTCGTATAGCGTATGCAAGACGGAGCCGTCCTGTATGTTCACGCCGTTCCCTATGCGGATGGAATTGACATCACCACGCAAGACGGTGCCGAACCAAATGCTGCACCCTTCCCCTA
>CALBYC010000113.1 GCA_937890135.1 uncultured Parabacteroides sp. | reverse complement strand
ATCGGTTGTTAAATTGTTGTAATACATAAATTTAATGAAATAAAAATCACCTCTGAAAAGTCTGTTTTGTGCAAATTTGAAGGCCGTTTTATGACATCTTGGAACCAGCCTTTTTAACGTCCGCTACTCTATGTCCCCATATCCGATCAATTCCTTCGGCTGCTTCATAGCCGAGGCAGCCGCTATCCAAATAGCCACACATAAGAAAAGAACAAAGTCGGCATTGTTCCCGTATATGGATTTTATCAATTGCAAGCAAAAAACGGCAGGTTTCAAGATGTCATAAAACGGCCCTCGAATTTGCGCAAAAACGGCTGAAATGCAACTTTATTTTCAAACATATAAAACTGTAAACCAATATGATAGACGTTTATTTCGGGCAATTTGCACACTTTTGAAAATAGGGGGGAAGTTTTTGGAAGTTTTTGGAAGTTTTTTTCGGACGACCGTCCTTTGGAGCCATGATTCTTGTATTACATTGCAACAAACAAAAGCAATTCAAGGAAGGACGCAGCAGATCACACCGTTGCCAAACCATTACCTCAAAAACCGGCAATTCCCCCCAGGCCTTTTGCATAAGGCACGGATAGAAGTTTCCCCCAATTAATAAAAACATCATCTTCAGCGTTTATATCCCGCCATTTTCATTACCTTTGCTCAATCACATTAAATAGAATAACATGAGAAAACAGAACTTATGGATAACAGCTTTGGCCATGGGCCTTGCTTTATCAGTGCAAGCGCAGCAAGGGAAGGGAGGAATTTCGCAACAAATGCTGGAACAAATCAAGCAATCGTATGAAGGGACTCCTTCCGACAAGGCGATACACAATGCCATTGCCAACAATGACATCAACAAGCTGGCGGTAAATGCTGAAAGCCTGAACAACTCAGACACCTATTTTTCCGACAAAGTCGAGAGCAAGGGCATTACCAACCAACGCTCGTCCGGACGGTGCTGGCTTTTCACAGGGCTGAATGTCTTCCGTTCACAGGTCATCGCCAAATACAATATGGGAGAGTTCCAATTCTCCCAAAACTATTCTTTCTTCTGGGACCAACTGGAAAAAGCTAATCTTTTCCTCCAAGGAATCATCGACACCAAGGACAAGCCGATGGATGACAAAATGGTGGAATGGCTTTTCAAGAACCCCATCGGCGACGGCGGGCAGTTCACGGGCGTTTCCGACCTGCTGACCAAATACGGGGTGGTGCCGTCGGATGTGATGGTCGAGACGAACAGCAGCAACAACACCGGCCGCATGAGCAATCTCATCGGATTGAAATTGAAGGAATACGGCTTGGAATTGCGGGAAATGGCATCGAAAAGGGCTTCGGCAGCCGACTTGGAAAAGAAAAAGACCGAAATGTTAGGTACCGTTTATCGGATGCTGGCACTGAATCTGGGCGAGCCTCCTACGAAATTCACTTGGACGCGCAAAGACGCGAAAGGCAAGCCCGTGGAAACAAAAGAGTACACGCCCCTATCGTTCTATCAGGAATTCATCGGGAAGGATTTGAAAAACAGCTACGTGATGCTAATGAACGACCCGAGCCGCGAATACTACAAGCTGTACGAGATAGACTATGACCGGCATGTCTATGACGGCGAAAATTGGACTTACGTAAACCTGCCCGTCGAAGAAATCAAGGAAATGGCCGTCGCATCCATCAAGGACAGCACGATGCTCTATTTTTCATGCGACGTGGGTAAATTCTTCGACCGCGCGAGAGGCATGTTGGATGTCAATTATTACGACTACGGTTCGTTGATGGGCACGTCTTTCGGCATGGACAAAAAACAACGCATCCAAACATTTGCCAGCGGCTCTTCACATGCCATGACATTGATGGCCGTTGACCTTGACAAGAACGGGAAACCCAAGAAATGGATGGTGGAAAACAGCTGGGGACCCGGGGCCAACGCCGGACACCTTATCATGACCGATGAATGGTTCGACGAATACATGTTCCGGTTGGTCGTGGACAAAAAATACATCACGGACAAGGTCAAAGAGGTAATGAAACAGAAACCGACCAAGCTGCCCGCATGGGATCCCATGTTTGCCGACGAAGATTGACGAAAACAGCCGCACCCGTTGGAATGAACCGTCCCGTCCGTTTTGAGCAACGGACGGGACGGTTTTCCCGATTGGCCGCACCGGACAGGGGGAAGGTCATTTCTGCAGAGATTCCAGCTCCGCGGTTTGCTCTGTCCACAGGTCCATCATGTCGGACAACTCTTTCTTCAAATCCGAGTAATTCGCATACAGCGAAACATCGGAAGCCCCTTCAGGCGTGGCCAGCTGTTGCTCCACCGCAGCTATTCGCTCCTCCAAACTTTCTATTTTCTTTTCCGTATCGGCAATGGCACGTTCCAACTTGCGTATCGCTTTGTTTTGTTCCTTGCGCGCTTCATAAGACAGCTTGTTCTCCGTCGGCTGCTCCATCGCAACCGGCTCATCAGGTGCATGAACGTTCGATTCCAGCTCATGGAGGTTGTCCATTTTCTTCTTCTCCAGAAAGTCGTAGATGCCCCCCAGATGCTCCACAACCCGCCCGTTGCCGAACTCATAAACTTTTTCGACCAAACCATCCAAGAAATCCCTGTCATGGGAAACGATGATTGCCGTTCCATCAAACTCCTTTAAAGCATTTTTCAGCACATCTTTCGAGCGCATGTCCAAATGGTTGGTCGGCTCATCCAATATTAACAAGTTGACCGGTTCAAGCAGCAGACGAATCATGGCCAGGCGGCTTCTTTCCCCGCCGGAAAGAACCCTGACCTTTTTGTCCGAAGCCTCTCCCCCGAACATGAAAGCCCCCAGAATGTCACGTATCTTCGTACGGATATCCCCTTTGGCCACGTAATCAATGGTATCAAAGACCGTCAAATTATCATCCAGCAACTGCGCCTGGTTTTGTGCGAAATAACCGATTCGGACTCCCTGCGCCAGTTTTAATGAACCATCGAAAGGTATCTCCCCCATGATGCACTTCACCAAAGTAGATTTACCTTCGCCGTTTTTCCCCACGAAAGCGACCTTCTCCCCTCTCTTTACGGAAAAGTTCACATGCTCGAAGACGAGGTGATCGCCATACCGCTTCGCCACCTCTTCGGCAATCACAGGATATTGCCCGCAATGAGGAGCGGGCGGGAACTTCAGGCTCAGCATGGCCGTATCCACTTCATCGACCTCTATCCGGTCAATCTTTTCCAGCTGCTTGATGCGGGATTGCACCTGAGTCGACTTGGTCGCCTTATAGCGGAAGCGTTCGATGAAAGCCTCCGTATCGGCCAATTTCTTCTGCTGGTTCTCGTAAGCCCGCAATTGTTGTTCCCTTCTTTCTTTCCTTAGGACGACATATTCCGAATATTTCACTTTGTAATCATAAATATGCCCGAGCTCTATCTCGATGGTGCGAGAAGTCGTATTATCGATAAAAGCACGGTCGTGCGATACCAATATCACCGCATTGGCGCGCGTTTGTATGAAATTCTCCAGCCATTGGATGGATTCGATGTCCAAATGGTTGGTAGGTTCGTCCAGCAACAGGACATCCGGACGCCTCAACAACAACTTGGCCAGCTCAATTCTCATGCGCCATCCTCCGCTGAACTCATTCGTTTGACGGTCAAAATCTTCCCGTTTGAAGCCCAGCCCCAACAAAGTCCGTTCCAATTCGGCATGATAGTTATTGCCTCCTGCCATTTGGAACTGTTCGGACAGATGGGCGACTTTCTCTATTATCCCGTTGTAAGTTTCCGATTCATAATCCGTCCGTTCGGCAAGTTCGTTGTTCAACCGCTCTATCTCGCGTTCCATTTCATGGATATGCTCAAAAGCCTGCTCCGCCTCTTCGCGGACAGTCCTTTCATCTTTCAGTTGCATTTGCTGGGGAAGATACCCGATGGTGGTTCCTTTTGGGATGCTGACGATTCCGCCCGTCGGAGACTGCAGTCCCGCCAAGATCTTCAGCATGGTCGATTTTCCTGCCCCGTTTTTCCCGACCAAGGCAATGCGGTCCTTCTTGTTCACCACAAAAGAGACATCATCAAAAAGCGTGAATCCTCCAAACTCAACTCGTAAATTTTCAACTGAAATCATATTTGTTTTTATTTAAGTGCAGTGCAAAGATACAACAGATAAAAGATTTTCCTATCTTCGCAGATATTTAACATTTAAAACATTTATCTTTCATGAAGAAAAGAAACATCACTTTGCTTGTTGCAGCCACACTTGCCTGCAGCATGGCCTTCACCTCTTGTATTGGTTCATTCGGACTGACAAACAAGTTACTGTCATGGAACCAAAGCATCAACAGCAAGTTTGTAAACGAACTGGTCTTTGTCGCATTCCATATCATACCCGTTTATGAAATCACCTGCCTGGCTGATTTATTAGTACTGAACTCCATAGAGTTCTGGAGTGGCGACAGCCCCGTAGCCGACGCAGGCAAAACAGAGACCTTACAGACAAAAGAAGGAGTCTATACCGTAGAGACCCTAAAAGACGGCTACCACATAGAAAAAAAGGGGGAAGAGAACGCAGGCGTCGATTTGGTATACAACCAAGAAGAGAACAGCTGGAACGTCAAAGCTGGCGATGCAACCTATCAATTGCTAAAATACAACAGCGAAAACGAAGTGGTAATGTACTTGCCTGACGGCAATGAGATGAACGTCGAGCTCAGCCAAGCCGGGATTTTGGCGTTTCAAGAAGCAGCCCAGAACTACTCTTTCTTCGCTGCACGTTAATTATCAACCATAGGCTTTGCCAGTGCAATAAAAAGCATTGGCAAATGCTATAACATAATCGTCATATAATATGAAACTAATCGTCAAAACAGCCCTCCTTTGCGGAACCTTGTGCTGCGGAATGATTACCCATCAACCTATTCATGCGGACAGTGCCACATGCTCGCAACGGCTGCCCTATTGGAAAGACATTCAAACAGTAGCGGTAAACAAGGAATTACCTCGCAGCTCGTTCATGAGTTATCCGGACAAAAACACTGCTTTATCCTACAAATACGAAAAAAGCCCGTACTACCAGTTGCTGAACGGTACATGGAAATTTTATTTTGTAGACTCTTACAAGGATTTGCCTGAGAACATAACAGATCCGTCCGCCGACACAAGCTCATGGCATGACATAAAAGTCCCCGGGAACTGGGAATTGCAAGGTTACGGGACGGCCATCTATACCAATCACGGATATGAGTTCAAGCCTCGTAATCCGCAACCTCCCGCCTTGCCCGAAGCAAATCCGGTCGGAGTATACAGGCGAGACATAGAGATTCCCGCGGATTGGGACGGCAGAGACATCTATCTGCATATTGCCGGAGCCAAATCCGGCCTGTATGTCTATATAAACGGACAGGAGGTCGGTTACAGCGAAGACTCCAAGGATCCTGCGGAGTTTTTAATCAATAAATACTTAAAGCCGGGGAAAAATGTCATCGCATTGAAAATTTTCCGCTGGAGCACCGGCTCATTTTTAGAGTGTCAAGATTTTTGGCGCATCAGCGGCATTGAACGCGATGTCTTCTTGTGGTCGCAGCCCCGAATAGCCTTACAGGATTTTCGTGTGGTTTCCACTTTGGACAATAATTACAAACAAGGCATATTTAAATTGGCCATCGACTTGAAAAATCATACCGAAACGGCTAAAAACTTGACCGTATCATACGAATTAATCGACAAGTCGGGGAATAATATCGCATCAGAGTCTTCTAACATCTGGGTAAGCCCGGCAGCACCGGCCATGGCATCATTTGAAAAACAATTGCCCGATGTCAAACCATGGAGTGCCGAAACCCCCCATCTTTATACCTTATTAATGACCATTAAAGATGGTGGCAAAGTGCTGGAAGTAATCCCTTATCACGTCGGATTCAGAAGATTCGAAATGAAAAAAACAGAACAAAAAGCCGGCAACGGCCTGCCGTATACAGTATTCCTGGTGAACGGCCAGCCTGTCAAGTTCAAGGGGGTGAATATACATGAACACAATCCTAAAACAGGACACTACGTAACAGAGGACTTGATGCGCAAGGATTTTGAATTAATGAAACGGAACAACCTCAATGCAGTCCGCCTCAGCCATTATCCTCAAGACCGCAGGTTCTATGAATTGTGCGATGAATATGGTTTATACGTCTACGACGAGGCTAACATTGAGTCCCACGGAATGTATTACAACCTGAAAAAAGGAGGTACTTTAGGCAATAACCCGGAATGGCTCAAACCGCACATGGATAGAACAATTAATATGTACGAACGAAACAAGAACTATCCATGCGTAACCTTCTTCTCTTTGGGCAACGAAGCCGGCAATGGTTATAATTTCTACCAAACTTATTTATTCATTAAGAATAAGGAAAAATATGGAATGAACCGCCCTGTCAACTACGAACGCGCATTGTGGGAATGGAATACAGACATGTATGTGCCTCAATATCCAAGCGCTGCTTGGTTCGAAGAGATAGGAAAAACGGGAAGCGACCGTCCGGTTGTACCATCCGAATATGCTCATGCCATGGGCAATTCAACCGGAAGCCTGTATGATCAATGGAAGGCTATTTACAAATATCCGAACCTTCAGGGCGGTTTCATCTGGGACTGGGTAGACCAGGGTTTCGAAGAAAAAGACAAGAATGGGCGATTGTATTATGCATACGGGGGCGACTATGGAATAAATGCGCCAAGCGACGGGAACTTTTTATGCAACGGGCTGGTCAATCCGGACCGTAATCCTCATCCGGCCATGGCGGAAGTCAAATATGTTTACCAGGATGTCGCTGTAACAGCGACTGATTTATCTCAAGGCATATTTTCCATTTTCAATCGTTTCTATTTCAAGAATTTGAAAGATTACCAGATTTCATACGAGGTGAAAGCAAATGGCAAAACTATCCGTTCCGGGAAAACGACCTTAGACATAGCTCCACAGTCTGCCAAAGAGTTGAAAGTTAATGTAGCCGGACTGAAACCGGCCACAGATACTGAATACTTTGTTAATTTCTATATTTCATCCGTAAAGGCTGAAGGTTTGATTCCTGCGGACCACGTGATAGCGTATGAACAATTCCGTCTGCCTATCGAACCCGTCAAGAGCAAGGCAAAATATTCAGGGCCCCAGCTTTCAGTGAAAGAAAACGGGGATGACTTAACTGTCACATCCTCCAAGGTAAACTTCGTCTTCAACAAGAAAAGCGGCCTGGTGTCTTCTTACAAAGTCAATGGTACGGAGTATTTCTATGATGGCTTTGGCTTGCAACCGAACTTCTGGCGCGGACCGACCGACAATGACTATGGCAACAGCCAGCCAAAACGCGAGCAGATATGGAAATTAAGCAGCAAAGACTTCAATGTCTCCGATGCGTCCGTTAAATTGGACGGGAAAAACGCAGTCGTAGAAGCTAATTACTTATTACCAGCTGGCAATCTATATATTGTACAATACACCATCTTCCCGAACGGAGCAGTCCATGTGGCGGCACATTTTACCTCAACCGAGATGAACGAGACAGAAACAGAGCTATCGGAAGCTACTCGAACGGCGACATTCACCCCGGGCAGAGACGAAGCACGCAAAGCTGCCTCTAAACTGACAGTTCCACGCATAGGGGTTCGTTTCCGTATGCCCGCCAATATGAATCAAATCGAGTATTTCGGCCGTGGTCCACAGGAAAATTACAGCGACCGCCAAGCCGGGACATTGGTCGGCTTGTATAAGTCGACAGCGGAAGAGTTATATTACCCTTATGTACGTCCACAAGAAAATGGCCACCATACTGACACAAGATGGGTTGCTGTCAATTCCCCGAAAGGAAAAGGCTTGAAGTTCGTAGCAGATGAATTGATAGAATTTAATGCCTTACGCAATTCAATCGAAGATTTCGATGATGAAGAACAAACCGCTTTGCCTCGTCAATGGAGCAACTTCACACCAGAGCAAGTAGCCAATCACGATGAAGCCGCCGCAAAAAATGTCCTACGCCGACAGCATCATATCAACGACGTCATACCACAAGATTTCGTAGAAGTATGCATTGACTTAAAGCAACAAGGTGTCGGTGGTTATGACAGTTGGGGAGCCAGACCTGACCCTCAATACACTTTGCCAGCCAACAAAGACTATAAGTGGGGATTCACCATCCTTCCTGAATAATTATAACAAATCAATCATCAAGAGTGTCAAAAAATTAGACAGCAGTGTCTAATTTTTTGACACTCTTCTTTTTTACCATAATATCAAACATCTGATTATCAAAGCACTAAATCATTTGGCACGCTCTTTGGATATGATATGCCAGAAAAACATATCGAATATGAGAAAAGGATACATAATAACATTACTTGCATTGAGCTTATTCGGAAGAATGGAAGCACAAGAAAAAAGTTGGACAATGGAAGATTGCATGCAATACGCCGTTAATAACAGTCTTTCTGTCAAGAAACAGTTACACAAAGCTGATTCATACCAAGCAGAGCATAAAGCCGCCATCGCCTCTTTTTTCCCTTCCGCCAGCGCGAACATTGGTGCTCAATATAATTACGGCCGTACTATTGACCCGGAGACAAACACTTATAACAACGTGTCAACATTCAACAATTCATACGGAGCCTCCATGTCCATACCTCTTTTCATGGGTGGTCGGCTCATCAACCAATGGTTGATGAGCAAGTCCAACAGGCGGATGGGCGTGAACGATGTAGAAAAAGCAAAAGAAGACTTAGCTTTACAAACCATGCAATGTTTCTTGGATGCCGTATATTACAAAGGCACCATCCAAATGGCCCAAGAGAAACAGGAAGAAAGCAACCGTACTTTATATAAGACACGAAGGCAAGCTGAATTAGGACAAAAAGGAAGGGCGGACATCGCACAATTTGAAGCGCAAGCCGCTGCCGATGATTACTCGTTGACACACCAGACCAATCTTTATAACTCTGCGATGATCAAGTTAAAAGAAATAATGAACTATCCAGCAGACAGTGCACTTACACTCGATTCCATTGTCCCACAGCTGAATTATCTCCCGGCTATCGAAAACGTATCGGAGATTTTCGACTATGCAAGCAACAACAATACCACGGCATTGCAAGCCGACTATCAGCTCAAACAAAGCAGATATAATTATCGAATAAGCAAGGGGCAATTATTGCCAAGCATTTATTTCAACGCCGGCATCTCCACCAACTATTTCAAGAACTTAAGTTCCGAAACAAAGGCCACGCCTTTCGGCGAGCAATTCTCCAATAACCGAGGAGAGTATTTAGGTTTTACTCTGTCATTTCCGCTCTTCGATGGTTTAAGCAAGGTGACAAGCTTACGGAAAAGCCGGAATAACCTTCGCATTGCAGAAGAAACAAAATCAGAAGTGCTAAGGCAATTGCACTCAGCCATCGAGCAATCCGTATTAGATCGGCAAGGATATGCGAAAGAAGCCATCCAAATGCAAAAGAAAGTCGAATCCGACAAGATAGCTTATGATGTTACCAAAAAGAAATATGAAGAGGGATTGATGAGTCCAATCGATGTGCAAAACAGTGCTGCCACCTTGCTTTCATCCAAAGCAGATTTGTTACAAAAGAAATTGCTTTATCTCATGAAGTGCAAACTGGTAGATTATTACAAAGGGAAACCCCTCTTTTAATCATACTCCAATAATAACAGAATCATAAAGAAACAACTAAGAAAATAAAAAGTACAATAATATGGATATTAAGTTAGAAAAGAAAAAAGGCATTCAAAAGAAACACATACCTTACATAGTCGGAGGTGCAGTTTTCGTGACTATCTTGGGTAGTATTATTTTTGGGAACCATGCATCGACTCTGAAGGTTGACGCAAGGGGGTTAAACATCGGAGAAGTAAAGAAAGAACAGTTCAATGACTTCGTCAGAGTTGACGGACAAGTCCAGCCCATCACGGTAGTCCAGTTGAGTCCGGAAGAAGGAGGAATCGTACGGGAGAAAGTCGTTGAAGAAGGTGCGCAAGTAAAGAAAGGCGACGTAATCATCCGCCTGTCCAATTCCAATTTGGATTTGCAAATTTTGAACGCTGAAGCAGAATTGGCCGAAAAGCAAAACTTCTTGCGCAATACACAAGTCACGATGGAACAGGACAAGTTGACGAATGAGACAGAACGTGCCCAGTATAACATTGAAATGCGCAGGGCACGCCGGACGTTCAACCAGCAAGAGCAGCTCTACAAAGAGGATCTGATCGCCAAGGAAGACTACCTGAAAGCAAAAGAAGACTATGAATTAGCAGCCAAGAAATATGATTTGGTAGTCAAAAAACTTTCGCAAGACTCCATTTCCCGTCGCATCCAGATGGAAGAGCTGGAGATGAGCCTTGCCAATATGCGCCGTAACATCCAATTGATACACCAACGCAAAGAGAACTTGAACGTGCGTTCCCAAATTAACGGTGAATTAGGATTGTTGGACGTTGTCTTGGGACAGAACATATCCCCGGGACAGAAAGTTGGACAGGTAAACGATTTGTCGGATTATAAAATCGAGGCTATGATTGACGAGCATTACATTGACAGGGTGAAACAGGGACTGTCTGCCACGTTCGACCGTCAAGGCTCTCAGTTCGACTTGACCGTCCGCAAAGTATATCCGGAAGTTCGCGACGGCAAGTTCAAGACGGACTTTGTATTTACCGGAGAACGCCCTGACAATATCCGCACCGGGCAAACCTACTACATCAACCTCGAACTGGGGCAACCGACAGAAAGCATCATCATCCCGAAAGGAACGTTCTTCCAAAACACTGGAGGTAATTGGATTTTTGTTTTAGACCAAGACGGGAAGAAGGCTTACCGCCGTCAAATCAAGATTGGCAGACAGAACCCTCAATT
>CALBYC010000112.1 GCA_937890135.1 uncultured Parabacteroides sp. | reverse complement strand
GCATAAAGCACATAGTCGGCAAACTTTGGTTTCTCTCTATGCACAAGATTGCCATGAAGGCTAATTTTACCGTCAGTAAATTTAACCTTCTGTTCCATAAATATACTATCCTTTGCCCATCCTTTGCTCGTGATGGCTTCATTAATATAGCGGAACTTGACATCCTCTTCTGTTAAAGCTTTGCTTATGCCCATGTTCTAATAACGTTTTATTATAGGAAAACAGCTATGCTATCTAAGACATCTTTTATCTTGTTTAGCTTCATAAATTCACCGGATTTTGCTGTAAATATACATTAAATTTTGCAAATCTTACGTTTTCTTCCATGTTTGGCCACAGATTTTTAATATGGCTACCATATCCCTTACGGTTTTACGTGCAAGACCGCACGAAATTCGCAGGGTTTTCGACTCGAATCCAAGCTATTTTCCGCCATGCCGGCAATGTCATAAAGTGGCCCTCCAAAGTGTACAAAAAAGGGGTTTTTGAAGGGTTTTCAAGCCTCATTATCTTCATGAATGCCAGCCGTTTGAATGCCGTTTTCGCCCCGATTTGCGCATTTTCAAAAATAGGGGGGAAGTTTTTGGAAGTTTTTGGAAGTTTTTTGTGATTCGGATGCCGAAACAAACATTTTGTCCCGTCCGAAATACCCCATCGGATTACGCCCTTCAATTTAATTCCGCCAATGAGCAGTCACTATCCTCTTTTTGTTATACTTTTGCATTGAAAACAAGAGAAGCCTATCCAAATGAAAATATCAATCATCATTCCCGTTTACAATGCGGAACCTTATTTGACGGACTGCCTGCAATCGGTCCGCTTACAATCTTTCTCCGACTTTGAAGTTTGGCTGATCGACGACGGGAGCAAAGACAAATCGGCTAAAATATGCGACGCCTTTGCCTCAGAGGATGCCCGCTTCCATGTGATACACAAGCCAAACGGGGGGGTCAGTTCCGCTCGCAACTCAGGAATAGAACATGCGGGAGGCGAATGGATTTGCTTCATCGATTCCGACGACACCGTCAAGCCTGGCTACTTGCAAGATTTATATGAAAAAGCGGACGGACATCCCGACACGCTGGTCATGCAGGGCTTCGACAAGCTCTACTCCAATGGCGAGAAAGAGCTTCTCCGGTTCAAAGACGAGACATTTGGAAAAGGGAACATGGGCATAGCTTTCCAGGAGCGCCATCTCAACAGGCAGGGCTTCATAGTCGCGAAATTATACAACCGCTCCGTCTTAAACCAACATGGCATCCGGTTCAATCCGATGATTCATTATGCCGAAGATGTCATGTTCATGCTGACTTATCTATGCCATATAGACCATGTCAGGACCATGGAAGGTGCAAACTACAACTATTTCATCCGGCACAAGTCCGGGTCATTGTCCCAAAGGATTAACGGGTTCGAAAGCGAATACGCCTGCTACGAGACGTATCTGTCTTGCATGGATACCATAGCCAAACGCTTCGACATGCCCGAAGCGTCCCTCCCCTACGTGTATAATGTCATCTCCGAATACCTGGTAAGGCGGTCGATCGGCTCGCTCTACCAGAAGAGCACGGCCAAACCGAAAGAGGAACGCATCCGCATCCTGAAAAGCTTGACCGCTGGACAAATCCAGTTCTTGCGGAAATATTACAAAGATTGCGCCTGGTTTCATAAAGTAACCGTATTTTTGCTCTCCAAACATGAATACGGACTGTGCGACCGCTTCAACGCTTGCATCGCGAAAGGAAGGTCCATCAAAAACAAATTCCAATGCTGAAACAAATTGACATAACAGAGTGCCACAGGCAACTGCTGGACATAGCAATCGTTTTTGACCGATTGTGCCAAAGACACCATATCCCCTATTATATGTTGGGCGGGACAATGTTAGGCGCCATCCGCCACCGGGGATTCATCCCGTGGGACGACGACATGGATTTCGGCATCCCCCGTCCGTTTTTCCAGCAGTTCATCTCCGCAGCCCAAAAGGAGCTGCCCGCAAACCTTGAGCTTGTCGACCGCAAACGCTCCCGCGCCTTCAAGAAAGGATTCGTCAAAATACAACTGAAAGGGAGCAAACTCATCGAAAAGGTATTCGGGCAACAGGAAGAAAGCTTCTTCAACGGCATCGCCATCGACGTTTTCCCGTTAGACGGAGCAGATGAGGATTCGCTCGCGGGGAAACTGCACAGCAGGATCGCTTTCCTGCTGGAACGCATCCACGAAGGGAAATTCTGCTCGCTTTCCATCCGGAAGGGCGGCAAGAAATGGGCTGCGGCTTTCATCAAGGCACTGCCTTTCCGAGAAAAGGACTTAGCGGATCTTATCGATCGGTGGATCCAAAAAAAGGATTACGCCACCAGCAGGCAGGCAAGCAATTACTACGGACATTGGAAGGAAAGGGAAATCATGGACAAGTCCATCTTCGGGAAACCGGCATATTATACCTTTGGCACCGCCCGGCTGCTCGGGGCAGAAAGGTATGACGATTACCTGAAATCGCTCTACGGGGACTACATGCAATTGCCCCCCGTCGAACAGCAAATCACCCATGCCGACGAAATATACATCGACGTATGAAAGAAACGGCCGCATCCGTCTGGACGACCGGATGCGGCTGTTCCTTCCTCGGGATGCGACCGTTTTTCAGTCTTCCCGGCAACCATATTGCTTCTTATAGTACTGTTCGTAAGACCCGTCTACAATATCATGAACCCATTGCTGGTTGTCCAGATACCAACGGATTGTCTTTTCGATGCCCTCCTCAAACGAAGTGTCGGGCTTCCACCCCAATTCATCGTGTATCTTTGCCGGGTCGATGGCATAACGCCGGTCATGGCCCAAGCGGTCTTGGACAAAGGTTATCAAGCTATCATTGATCCAATCGATGGACAATTCCCCGTCGGCACCCGTCACTTTCCTCTTCAGGGCTGAACGATAAGCCGCATTCTCTTCCATCAAACGGCGAACCGTACGGATGACCTGCTTCACGATGTCCAAATTCTTCCTCTCGTTGTGTCCTCCCACATTATAGATTTCGCCCGGGCGGCCTTTGCTGATCACCATGTCTATCGCCTTGCAATGGTCTTCCACGTAGAGCCAGTCCCTCACGTTCGACCCATCCCCGTAAACGGGCAGGCTTTTCCCTTCCAATATATTCTTGATGAGCAAAGGGATCAGCTTCTCGGGGAAATGGTACGGGCCGTAGTTGTTGGAACAGCGCGTGATGCTTACCGGCATCTTGTAAGTATCCCTATAGGCCAGCACCATCAAGTCGGCTCCAGCCTTGGACGCACTGTACGGGCTATGCGGGTCCAAAGGCGTAGTTTCCGTAAAATAGCCCTTCTCCCCCAAACTTCCATACACTTCATCCGTCGAAACTTGATGGAAACGCACGCCTTCCCGCCATATAGGATAACCGGAGGCGTCCCTGCCCGCCGTCCAAGCCTTCTTGGCGCCATCCAACAAGGATTGCGTGCCCAAGACATTCGTTTCCACAAACAAACCGGGATTCATAATGCTCCGGTCCACATGGCTCTCCGCAGCGAAATTGACGACCTGGGTAATGGGATATTTCTCGAACAGCCGATTGACCAAATCCCGGTCATTGATGTTGCCATACTCAAAGAAGCAACGATAGTCATCTATATCCCCTTCGATGGTCTTGTAATTGCCGGCATAAGTCAGCGCATCCAATATGACCACCCTGACATCGTCGTGGCGGGCCAACATATACTTGGCGAAGTTCGCCCCAATGAACCCGGCGGCACCCGTCACCAGGTAAGTCCGTTTCAGTTTCTTGTCCGACAAGTTATCCAATTCCGCGTCTTCCAGCAAAGGGGCATTCCTGTCTTTATCGGACAGGCATGGCTGTTCACCGGCAGCAATCCTCCAATCCACATGCACCTGAGGGTCGTCATACCGGATGCACCGTTCATAAGCCGGGCGATAAGGGTTGTCGACCTTATAGGTAAAAACAGCCTCTTCGCTCAGCACGTGGAACCCATGGGCAAAACCTTGGGGAATGAATAACTGACGCTTGTTCTCGTCCGACAATTCGACAGCCACATATTTCCCGAAAGTCGGCGAGTCTTTCCGCAAATCGACTGCGACATCCAACACGCAGCCTTTTATCACTCGCACCAACTTGGCCTGCGAAAAAGGCGGTAACTGGTAATGCAATCCGCGCAATACGCCCCTCGTGGAACGAGACTCGTTATCTTGTACAAAATTCACTTTCCCCACATGCGCCTCAAACTCCTCCTGTTTGAAGGCTTCCATGAAATATCCTCGGGCATCACTGAACACCTTCGGCTCAATAATCCACACACCGGAAATATCACACTCTTTGTATTCCATAATTATATATCGTAAGATTCAGTTTATTCTTTCAAGACCTGCTGATTTGCAACCCTTTTTCAGACAAAGACATTTCCACCAAACGAGCATTGGCATTCACTGGATGAAGCGTCAGTTCCTGACGGATACGGGATGCGGCCTCCGGGTCTTTTGCAACCATATAGAGATAGCCGCCCCCGCCTGCCCCGGGCAACTTATATCCTAACGTCCAGTCTTTTATTCGATGGATGATGGCTTCGACAGACGGGGGATTGGTCCCTTTATCCAAAGCTTTGTTTTGTTCCCATGATTTCAAGACCAATTTGCCATATTCCTCAAAATCACCTTCCTGAATCGCATCAAACAATGCCAGCGCATGCTCCTTCATTTCGGAAAGGAGTTCCAGATGGCGGTGACTGTTCAAGAACATTCCCTGCACAATCTCTTCCAATATGCTCTTTGCCACTCGGGTAATGCCCGTATAATAGAGAACATGGCAGGACTGGTATTCCGGGTCGGTGAAAAGAAATTCCGGCAACCACCTCACTTGAGGGTATTGACGGAAACCTTCGTTGGTTTGGAGCAATTTCAGTCCATGCAACACTCCGCCAAATTGGTCTTGCCAACCACCACCCGTCGTCAAGAGCTGCTCCAATATCAATGTCCTATAGCCAATCATTGCCTTGTCCCAGCCTAATCCGCAGAAATCCGATATGGAGCCCAACACGGTTGCAGCCAAGATAGAACTGGTGCCCAGGCCTGAACCCGCAGGGATGGCTGCCAACAAGGTTATTTCCAAGCCGCAGCCGAAAGACTTCAGTTGTTCCTCCAACGAGGCATATCTCCCCTCCGAGAAACGAGGCAGGAAACCCGCCAATGACAAGGCAGCTTTCGGTATGGAGAACGGAGAACCGATTTTGCGGAAATCCATCAACTCGTCCCAAGTCTTGACCACTTCCATCGCACCCAAGTCTATCGAGCGAAGAATGACAACCGGCTCCTTGGACGGCTTTATGTATACTTGCAAAGGCGATTGCCCGTTCAGTTCAATCGCCACGTTCACCACGTTGCCACCTGCGAACAAGCAATAGGGAGGGGTATCCGTCCAACCTCCCGCCAAATCAATGCGCACCGGGCAACGCCCCCAAACAATCTGGTCGGGATAGACGCTCATCCTTGGCTGCATCTTTTCCAATTCAGCCGTCCGAGTCAATCCCTCTCTCAACAAAGCAAAAGCCGCCTGCCGTTCCTCTTCCGCCTCTTTCCCTTCCATAAAAGCAATGCGAGAACGCAGCATGCGGTTGTGGATCTGTTTCATCAATGATTCATCCGCAGGAAGTACATCCGGAGCTTTCAAGCCCATGCGTACATATTCGGAAGCGGCGTGAGCCAAATCCAACTGATAAAAGACGCTTTTGGAATGATTATTTGCCAATAAAGCCCAATCCTCCTTACGGAAAGCTTCCCGCTGCGCAAACAACCGATGGAGATTGGCTTCGTCCGACAACTGATTGGCCGATACCTTATCAGCTGTTTCCCATATCGTTTTGCCTTCTTGTAAATCCGGTTCCCCCACCATCCAGCGCAAAACCAATCCTAACTCATCAACAGAATGGCAAACAGGGAACAAGGGCGCATTCTGCAAATCGGAGAAAACAGGCAGCATCACATCCCGTTCCTTCATCCACTCTCCGACAGGCATCCCCATCCACAGGGTCGTTTCTTCATCGCGCCCCCCTTTGAAC
>CALBYC010000111.1 GCA_937890135.1 uncultured Parabacteroides sp. | reverse complement strand
TCTAAACCGCAAAGATGTGCGATTCTGACAATTGAGACAATTTTTACTGGCAAGAATCGCGCTGAACTCAAATGTTTTCGCTTATTTTGTATGCAGAGTTCCGGATTGGAATTAAAAAAGCATTATGAAAATGAGTAAAAGAATCCTATTCCCCATCTTGTTTTTATGGCTGTCGTCGGCAGTTTTTACTGCTTTTGCGCAACAGAAAACCGGCATGGTTTACACCTCCCGCTCTGTGCCGCAGGAGGACATGTCCTCTGTGTCATGGAAAGGCGATGACCGGAAACCGATACGTCTTTCTGAATTATATCTGCGTGCCAACCTGCTGCGCTGGGCGACCCTCACGCCCGACCTGGGTGTCGAGTGGCGCGTCAACCCGTCATGGGGCATATCCGTGAACGGCTCGTGGACTTCGTGGTCGTGGAATGACAAGGACAAAAGATACGCCTTTTGGGAAGTGATGCCGGAACTCCGTTATTATTTAGGCAAGGAAAGGCGCGGCTACCTCGGTGCGATGTTCAAGACGGGGCAGTTCAACTACAAGCTCTCTGCGACAGGCAAGCAAGGCAACCTGTTCGGCGGAGGAGTGACAGGCGGCTATCTGTTCCGACTGAACGGTGCCTTGTCGCTTGATTTCTCTATGGGTGTGGGCTGCCTGCATGCCGATTATGATAAATATGCTGTCACTGGCGGAGTGCGTGTAAGGCGAGGGAGCGGGAACAAGAATTATTGGGGCGTGAGCCACCTCGGTGTGTCACTCGTATGGAACGTCTTTTAAATAAGGGAGGAAGCAGAATGAAAAGTAAACGACATATATTGCTGGCATATACGGCTCTCCTGGCCGCCATATTATTCGCATCTTGTGTGAAAGACGAACTATATGATACTCCGCATCCCGACAGGGGAGCGGTGGTCGTTACCGCCGATTGGAGCGACAGGAGCAGCGAAGCCGGTGTCCCGCAAGCATACACCCTGCGTATAGACGGGCAGGAGCAGGAGGTGAGCGGAGAAACAAACGTGTTCAACCGACTCCTGCCGCCCGGCAAATACACCTTGACGGCGTACAGCAGGCAAGACCAAATTACCGTCGACGGCAATACCGCCTCGGTGAACGCCACGTCTGCCATGCATATCGAGTCCACGCCGGGGTATCTGTTCGCCTCGGTACAGGACATCGGTGTCTTGGCGGATGACACGCTACGTGCCACAGCCCGGATGAAGCAATTGGTACGCAGACTCGACCTCGAACTGACCGCCACCGAAGGCGACTACCGCCGTGTACGGTCGGCTACGGCAACGCTCTCCGGCGTAGCTTCGGCAGCGGACATTGTAACAGGCGAACGGAGTGCGGCGGCACAAGTAATAAACGCTTTCAGGCAGGACGGCAATAAGTTCACGGTCTTTTTCCGACTGCTCGGCATCGTACCGACGGAAACGCAGACGCTGACGGTGGACATCACTTTCAACAACGGTGACACGCAGCGGATAGTGAGCGACCTCACCGAGGCCATGAAGGGCTTCCATAGCGAAGCCAAGCCGATTAAGCTCTCGGGGAATCTGTTGCTGCCCGTGGAGGCGGGCATGACGGGTGCAACCATCACGGACTGGTGCGAGGTGGAAGGCGGAAGCGGGTACGCCAACTGACGATGAATGTTTTAATCAACAAATAAATAAATCATATGATGGCAATGAACATGAAATTTTTCATTCTTGTAGTAGCAGCGACGTTATTGGCTGCGTGTACTCAGGAGGAAGAGGTGTAGAAACCGGTGGAAGCACGAATCACGGCAGGCGTGAGCGGGCCGGTAACCCGCGCCGTGGACAACGGGTGGAACGCCGACCACATCGGCGTGATGGCGTTGGACGCGACCACGACCATGGGACAAAAATACAAGAACGTGGAATACCGGACCGCAAGCACCGCTACTTCCGCCGACTTCACCCCGGCGACAGCCGGAGGTGGCATTTTCTTCGAGGATGCCGCGCGCAAGTTCACTTTCTCCGCATACGCTCCTTTTGCGTCGAGTACCAATGCCTCCTCCCTGCCCGGCAGCAATGGGAAAATCTCCGTAAACACGGAGGACCAGCCTACGGTGGCGAAGCAGGAAGCCATAGACTACATCTTTGCCACAGGTGCCAGCGGGAGTAAAGGCAGCCCGGTCATCAGCTTCACGGACAATACCGCCGCTGGCGGCAGCGATTGCTCCTTCAAGCACAAGATGGCCCGTCTTGTCCTGAAGGTGCAGGCATCGGATGCCGACGGTTTCTCCGATCCAAGCGTATTGCAGTTCGCCGACTACAAGCTGGGCGGGCTGATTCACGAGGGGACGTTCGACGTGTTGACCGGAACAGCCGCAGCCACGGGCGCTGCCGTGAACGACTGGATGCTGGTAAAGTCTACACATCCCACGCCCGCCACACACTCTGCTACATACAAATGCGTGACGGACTACAATGCCAGCACGGGTGTGATGACCCTCTCCATGATTCTGTTGCCGCAGACGCTCGACGATTTCCTGAACATCGAGATTTCACCCGATGACGGAGAAGGACAAACTTACTCCAACAAAGACCTGATCAAACCTGCATTGGATGCCGGCTATTCTTATACCTACACCATCACGCTGAAGAAGACGGGGCTGACCCTCAGCGGGTGCACCATCGAAAACTGGAACGACGGGGGAAGCCATTCGGGGGATGCAAGAATGTAGTGTGTCTGAAAAGCCGCTGCCGTGCATCGGACGTAAGCACAAAACGAAATAAATAAAGACAGCATGAAGATAATAAGGAACATAGAGGGAAGGCCGTGGCGGCGCATCGGCGGCTGGTTGCCGGTCGTGATGCTCTTCTGCGGGGCACTCGCTTCCTGTAGCAGCGAGGATGAAAACGGCACGTCCTTGCCCGACGGCAAGTATCCGCTGCAACTGACGGCGGAGGTGGCGCAGCCGCAAACCCGCGCCGGAGGCAAGGATACGTGGACGGGCGGAGAGGAAATCAGAGTGGAAATGAAAGGTGTGTTTGGCACCAAAGCATACGTGATGGATGCCGCTGGCAACGCTGTCCCGAAGGATGCCGCTAATACCTTCTTCTGGAAGAACACCGCCGAGGACCGCATCTCGGCATGGACACCGGACTTGGAAGCAGAAACGGATATTTCCGACCAAACCAAGGGGTACGCCGCTTTCGATGTCCTGTACGCCAGTGCCATGGGGCGTTATGACCAAGCCGTAAACCTCCGTTTCCTACACCGCATGGCGAAAATCGAAGTGACGCTCAAGGCTGGCGAAGGCATTACGGAAGAGGAACTGGAGGGTGCGACCGTCACCATTTTCGGAGACCCGCTGACGCACTCAACCGGCGGCTTGGTATCACCGGGAGACCAATCGGACGGTGAGATAAAGCCCTATTACGATGCCGCGACGAAGAAATACGAGGCTTTGGTGCCGCCACAGGATATGACGGGCAAGCCGCTCATCCGAATAAACATAGGCAGCAACGCCTTTACCTATACTCCCGACACAGAAGCTGCCGGCAAATTTGATTATTTCGGTGGCAAGCGGTATGCCTACACCGTCACCGTGAAAGCCGACGGAATAGACGTGCGGAAGGTGACGGGTGCAACATGGAGTGCAGGTGGCGAGGAGAACATCACCTCCAAAAGGGTAAAGCAAAGATTCACGGCGGATGAACTTAAAATCGGCGACTACTTCTACTCCGACGGTACGTGGAGCGACGGCGGCCTGCGCAAAATCTATGCTGACGGCAGTATGGGTATAGACCAATATCATAAACCCGCCCCTTTAGGGGGCAAGACCGTCGTGGGCATCGTGTTCCAGACGGACAAGTACCGTATCGGTAAAAAGGAAAAGGAGAAGTTGGGCGGTGAAGACAAGGCGCATGGACTGGTTATGGCCATTAAAAACGCAAACTCAGGAGAGACAGTTATGTGGAGAAACGAATCGCGGTACTTGGATTTGTTGAAAGACTGCGTATCCAAATCCGATAATTATTCGGACATCAGCGGATACGGCAATTGTGAACTTATCCGTAGTTTAGAGGGCAACTTCGACAATTATCCCGCATTAAAGGCTGTTGATGATTACAACACGGCCTGCCCTGTTCCCGCGACCACTACCGGCTGGTATCTTCCTTCCTCCGGCCAGTGGTGGGACATCCTGCAAAACTTAGGCGGTTGTCCGGCTTTGGCGGATGGATATCAGCAAACCTCGTCGGACATCGATAATTTCTTCTGGTCGAACCAAGGAAATGTTCCCGACGCATTGAATAAATGGATGTGGGGCATCGACAGTTGGGACGGATTCTCCTATTACCATAAGTTTTGGTCGTCTTCGAAGTTCAAAGGCTCCACAATGCGGTATTGGGTAGCAAATTCTGATGACGGCTGGATAAGCTGCCAGTGGGGTAATAATAATTTCCAGAACCATGTGCGTCCCGTCCTTGCTTTCTAATCTGTTTAATCCATTACGAACATGAATATGAAGATACAAAACATATACCATCTCTTGCAAGCCGCATTGCTCCTGCTGCTTGCCTCCTGTATGCAGGAAGAGTTCCCTGCCGCACAAGACAAGGCGCAACAACTCGCCATTTCCGTGACCGACGGAGGCTATGCGTCGATTGAGGGTAAAACGACTCGTGCCGTGGAGAACGGCTACACCACCGAGTTCACCGAGGGCGATGCCTGCGGGCTCTTCGTGACGCGCGGCATGCCCTATGACAAGAAGATGGTCTACGCCAACGTGAAGCTGACCGCCGAGACGGATGCCGCCACAGGGCAGCTCGTCTGGAAGCCCGAGGAGGGCACGACACTTGTGGGAGGGCTGGAGAATGAGGAATACCATCTCTATTATCCCTACAAGCCGGACCTGGACGACCAGTTCATCAGCCGCATGCTGGAGATTTCAAGAAGCGATCCAAAATTAGGTTTCTTTTGGCTGCTTGAGAATAATTGGCAGGTGAAGGCCGACCAAAGCACCTATGAGGCCTACACTGCATCCGACCTGATGACCGCCTCTTGCACACCCACACGGGACAATGGCACGCTCCGGCTCGACTTCGTCATGACCCATGTCTATGCCTTGGCCGTCATCGAAATGCCGAAGACCGTCTACGAGTTTGTCAATGCCGAGTTTGTCAGTGCAGGGATTCCCGACTACACCGTGCCGTCAGAAGTCACGTTCACAAGCACTGCCAAACCGCTGCGCATGGCCGATGGCTCCTACCGCTACCTGCTGCCAATCTCCTTGCCGACGATTGAAGGAAATTACGACGAGGGGAACAAGGAGTTTGCCATCACCCCGTCCGAACCTACCCAGGGGATGTACAAGAGGTACAAGGTGGACGGTGCGCTGACAACCAAAAGGCCCTACCATTTGCAGGTCGGTGATTTCTTCCTCGCAGACGGCAACCTGATGCCGTATTATGCCGAACCATACGAAGTCCAGACAGCCAATGTGGTAGGCATAGTTTTCCAAATCGACCCGAGCCGCATCGGTCAGGCAGAAAAAGATAAGTTGGGCGGCAATGTCCATGGCCTTGTCATGGCTGTGAAGAACGCCGCAACAAGCAAAACTTGGGGTTCATCTGGTCAGGATGAGGATCTGACGAAATGCAACACGAAAGCCGATAACTACAACGATATTAGCGGTTACGGCAATTGCGAACATATCCGATCCAGTCGCGGCAGCTTCGACAATTATCCCGCGTTCAAGGCCGCCTATGATTATAACACGACCTGCCCAGTTCCTGCGACCACGACCGGCTGGTACCTTCCTGCCTCCGGGCAGTGGTGGGACATCCTGCAAAACTTGGGCGGCTTTTCGGATTTGGCATATCCGTATGAACAAACCTCATCGGAAAGCAAGAATTTCAGTTGGTCAGATCAAGGCAATGTTCCCAAGAACTTGAATTTTTGGATGGAGAAGATTGCAGCCGACAGCAAGAATGACTTTAGTCGCAATAATAAAATCTGGTCGTCTTCGGAGTATTCACCCCTCGACGCACGGTACTGGTATGTGGACTACTCTGGCAACGTGCGCTGCCAGTGCTGCCGTAAGGAGG
>CALBYC010000110.1 GCA_937890135.1 uncultured Parabacteroides sp. | reverse complement strand
CTGCTTGAGCTTGATCTGCATTTCTGGCACGATGACGCTCCGAATGAAATCATGTTGCTCAGAGTCGGCAACCCATATTCTTGAGGGAAACGTGTAGCAAACACGATATCAACAATGTATCTTTCTATTTTTTCATCCAAATAGACTTCACGTACTACATTACGTGCTTCCATAATCTCATCCGTTTTCAAAATCGGTTGGATATCCGGTTTTACACCGGAAATATTCTGACGGATGATTAATTTTTCCTCTTCCTTCTTCGGGTAATTGATAATCACCTTTAACATAAAACGGTCTACTTGGGCTTCAGGCAAAGGATAAGTGCCTTCTTGTTCCACCGGGTTCTGGGTAGCCATCACCAGAAAAGGTTTGGGCAATGGATAAGTTTGCTCTCCGATTGTCACCTGACGTTCTTGCATCGCTTCCAGCAAAGCGCTTTGCACTTTTGCCGGGGCACGGTTGATCTCGTCGGCCAAAACAAAATTGGCAAAAATAGGCCCTTGTTTCACCTGAAATTCTTCACTTTTCTGACTATATATCATTGTTCCGATAACATCGGCCGGGAGCAAATCCGGTGTAAACTGTATGCGACTGTATTTGGCGTCAATCAAAGAAGACAATGTTTTTATGGCCAAAGTTTTTGCCAAACCGGGAACACCTTCCAAAAGGATATGCCCGTCTGCGAGCAATCCTATCAACAACGATTCCACCAAATGTTTTTGTCCTACAATTACTTTATCCATGCCCATCGTAATCATATTCACGAAGGAGCTTTTACTTTCTATTCGTTCATTCAATTCACGAATATCGACTGTCTGACTCATAATTGAATTATTATAGTGTTATTTTTCTCTTCTCGCAAAGAAACTGCGCACAGCCTCTTGCTCTTAAGCAGCACAAAATTAGAAATGTTAAATTCGTATTTTCTACTTTTGCAGTTAAATAATACTAATTTCCATATCTATAACAAGCTCTTAATTTCTTATAACACAATCATAATGGGAAAACTTGCGCAAAGGCATGCCGTTTTAGCTTGGTTTCAGATTTGACAATATTTCCGTTTGCTTGACCGCCGCATTTTCTATCGAAGTTCTATCATTGGCATTGATGCCATATTTCTCCGCAGCAGGCAAACGAAGGGATGTGCCAATGGGAACGTTGTTCGGGTCTGCTATCTTCTCTTTATTATACTCGAATATGTAGACCCAAAAAAACTTATGTCCGTAATAACGGAGTGCGATGGATGTCAAGCGGTCTCCCGGTCGAATCGTGATGGTATCCAAGTCATTTGATGAAGGCGTGGAGAAGGCTAACGTGTCGTCCACTGCCTTCAACGTGTCTTTTGGGATGCAGACAGCAGGATTTGCGGTGTCAGCCACGATTGTCTCCTTGGGATTAGCTGGAGAAAAGGCCACGACTCCCTTATTCCTCAAGGCTATATAACAGGAAAGCCCTAATGCGAGCAAAAGCGTAACAAAGATGGCATACGTGTACTTTCTTCGTGGAGCAGGTTGAGAGTCTGCATCGAGGCCGGTTGACGTTGTCGGGATATTTGTTGATGCCGGTGGCTGCTCCGCAGGCTGAAGCGTTTCCTCTTGTTCCACCGGATGCATTTTATCCGACTCCTCCTTTTCTTTATGGGCACGGATCGGTTCGGATGCCCATTCCTCCACGGATATATCTTCCGCCGCACTTTGTCCAGGAAGCCAATCGATTGTCTGCAAGTCCGGGAAATTGACATTCGCATTGATTTCGATTGCTTCAAACATGGAAAAAGGATGGTTGACCAACGCCTTTAAATCTTTGTCCGGTGAAAACACGAACCGATTACAAGTCGCCCCATGGCGGGGTTTCCCTGTACCATCGTCAATTGTGCTTTCCGTAGCACAATTGTATTCCAGTTGGAATGTCCCCAAACCTTTAATGTGGACATGCTTTTCCTCGCATAATCCATCCGCCACCATCTGAAGCAACAACTGCAAGAAACGTACAGAATCAGGCACGCTTTTCCCCGTTTGTTCAGCCAATATGATAGCGATATCCAGTAATGTCAATTGGTTATCCATTGTCTTCCAAACTTCTTATGCGCTTCCTCAAGGCCTCGTCAAGTTTGAATACCGGCACGATTTCAGGAGGAATCAAATAGCTTTTCCCATCCCCTGGATGAACCCCCACCCGTTCCATTGTCTTCTCGGATTGAAACGAACCGAATGATTCCAAACAAACAGAATCTCCTTCCATCAGTTTAGTGCCAATGGCCGACCCGAGAGCGGAAAGCATATCCGTGACCTCTTTCGGTGTCCACTCCATTTTGTTTGCCAATTCCATTATCAAATTCTTGCTGTCCATCTGAAAAAAGCTTAAGACCTTATTCTTTTTCCCTACGACGAAATGAAAATTTCATCGGGAATAAAACCTATTTTCTCCGCAGTGGAATTTTCTTTCCTTCCCTGCCAAAATCCCCGTTGCTGCCGTCCTGTCAAAATTCACATAGGACCTTCCCGTATAAATCGAAAGCTTGGGCATCTTCTATCCGCACTTGGTAAAAACGGCCGGGTTCAAGTTCACGGTCCTTTGTTATCAACACTTCAGGGTCCACTTCCGGCGAATCATATTCTGTACGCCCCACATAGAAATCATCCTCTTCCCTATCCAACATGACTTTGTACGTCTTGTCTATCTTGGAAGTGTTAACAGCCAAGGAGATATGTTCCTGGATACGCATCAATGCGTCCAAGCGCTCTTGCTTGACATCTTGAGGTATGTCGTCGGAATAGTGGTTATAAGCATATGTCCCCACTTCATTGCTGTAGGCGAACGCACCCATCCTCTCGAAACGGATTCTCCTTACAAAGTCCACGAGTTCTTGGAAATCCTCATCCGTCTCTCCCGGATGACCCACCATCAAGGTCGTACGTAAATGGATGCCGGGGACCTCCTCCCTCATCCGTTGTATCAGCTCATAGGTCTCGGCCTTTGTAATGTTCCGGCGCATCAGCTTCAGCATATTGTCGCTGATATGCTGCAATGCAATATCCATATATTTGCACACGTTCTCGCGTTCCCTCATGACACGCAATAAATCCAATGGGAAATGGGAAGGATAGCCGTAATGCAAACGTAACCACTCGACTCCCGGGACATCGGACAAGCGCTCGACCAATTCGGGCAATGCCATCCGTTTATACAAATCCATGCCATAGAATGTCAAATCCTGTGCTATCAGCTGGAACTCTTTCACGCCCCTTCCAACCAAAGTCCGCACCTCCTGTTCCAAATCCTCCATGGTTCTGGACTGGTATGCGCCCGTGATGATCGGAATGGAACAATAGGAGCAAGTACGGTTGCAACCTTCGCCGATTTTCAGATAAGCATAATGCGGAGGCGTTGTGAGTATGCGGTCGTTTGCCAAATCCCGATGATAAGCTTTCCCCAAGTCAGAGATTAGCTCTTTCCAGTTGAATTTGCCATAGAAACGGTCTACTTCGGGAAGTTCTTTCTTCAAGTCCTCTAAAAAACGCTGGGACAAGCAGCCCATCACAAACAACTTGCCAATCTTCCCCTTTTTTTTGGCCTCTCCCAACTCCAATATCATCTCTATCGATTCTTCTTGGGCGTCAACGATAAAACCGCATGTGTTTACCACGACAATCTCACCGTTGATTTTATGAGGGTCATGCTCCACCTTATAACCATTTGCGGCAAACTGCCTCATCAATTGTTCCGAATCCACTAAGTTTTTAGAACAACCCAATGTGATGATATCCACTTTATTTTTCCTCATTCTCTGCCTTTACTATTTATTCGCCAAACAATGAATTGACAAATTCACGCTTACGGAACACTTGCAAATCTTCGATGCCTTCACCCAAACCTATATACTTGACCGGAATGTGGAATTGATCAGAAATGCCAATCACCACACCCCCTTTGGCCGTCCCGTCCAGTTTCGTAACTGCCAAAGCGTTTACTTCCGTTGCTGCCGTAAACTGTTTAGCTTGCTCAAAAGCATTCTGTCCGGTCGACCCGTCCAGCACAAGCAATATCTCGTGAGGTGCATCCGGCACTACTTTCTTCATCACATTCTTTATCTTGGTCAGCTCATTCATCAAATTCACTTTATTATGCAACCGCCCTGCCGTGTCAATGATGACGACATCCGCATTGTTTGCCTTCGCCGAACTCAAAGAATCAAAGGCAACAGAAGCCGGGTCAGAACCCATTTTCTGTTTGACCACAGGCACACCTACGCGTTCTCCCCAAATAACCAGCTGCTCGACTGCAGCGGCACGGAAAGTATCGGCAGCACCCAAGTAAACTTTCTTACCCGCTTTCTTGAACTGATACGCCAGTTTGCCTATCGTCGTCGTCTTGCCTACGCCGTTCACGCCCACAACCATAATCACATACGGCTTCTTGTCTTTCGGCAAAGTAAATCCATCGCCATCCTGCGTATTGTTTTCCGTCAACAGGTTTGCTATCTCGTCGCGCAAGATATGTGTCAGTTCAGATGTGGTGACATACTTGTCGCGTTCCACTCGCTCTTCAATTCTCTTAATGATTTTCAACGTTGTTTCAACGCCGACATCCGAAGTAATCAAAACCTCCTCCAGGTTATCCAATACGGCATCGTCCACCTTGCTTTTACCTGCGATAGCACGAGTTATTTTGGTAAAGACATTTTCTTTTGTCTTGGAAAGTCCTTTGTCCAAGGTTTCTTTCTTTTCTTTACTGAAAAAGCTAAATATACCCATATTTGAATCTGATTTATTTTCTGTATCACGAACGTGAGTGTAAAGTTATAAAAAACACGTTAACCCACGACTTTTAGTCTTGCAAATTTCAATAAAAGTTGTTTTTTGCCGAAATTGTCAAAATCCACGAGCGCTTTTTTATTCTGTTCTTCTCCTTCTATTGCCAAAATGACACCTTCGCCAAAACGGTCATGGCTTACGCGGTCGCCTACGCTTAAAGCCGCATAGGATCTGGTTTCCGCCTGACGAGACGAGGCTGAAGGAATCCTTGTCAACTTGCGATGGGTGGAAATCCCTGATTCTCCCTCGGCAGGCCGTTGAGAAACAGGGGCATCCACCGGAAATGAAGAGCGAGATTGATTGTATGAGTTCCGCGCCTCGTCGAAAGAATCCTTGCGAGGCTGACCATACGAAGCAGATGGCAATTCCACATACCGCAAATCCAAATCTCTCAAAAAGCGACTTGGATAGCAAACTTTTGTCTGCCCATTTTTAAACCGGCTGTGCGCATAACTGATGCAACAGTTCGTTTCGGCCCGCGTTATCGCCACATAAAACAGACGACGCTCTTCCTCGATTGCTTTTATATTATCCTTAGACATAGAAGAAGGAAACAGATCTTCTTCCATACCGACAATGAATACATTGGGGAACTCCAGTCCTTTTGCGGCATGCACAGTCATCATGGTCACCCTGTCCTTATCTTCATCAACGTTGTCTTGGTCTGTCAACAAAGAAATCTCAGCCAAAAAATCATTCATGACAACCTGTTCTATTCCTTCTTCTTTCCTTATATCACAAAATTCGCTGATGCCTTTCAGGAGTTCTTGAACATTTTCCAATTTTGCAATCCCCTCCGTTGTGCGATCTTGCGCCAACATGGACAGCAGTCCGCTCTGTTTCACCAAATCGGAGGCTAAAGTATCGGCAGGTACCGAGGAAGCCTGTTGGACAAAAGAGGCGACAAGTGATCTGAAATCGGCCAATTTCTTGGCAGTCCCAGAATTAATTTTCGCTCCATAACTCAAAGGAGAATCCAAGACAGACCACAAACTGACATTGTTCTCAGACGCGGCAGTCACCAGTTTAGCCACAGTCGTGTCCCCGATTCCCCTCGAAGGATAATTAATAACACGCTTAAGCGCTTCTTCATCATGAGGGTTGACTGCCAAACGGAAATAAGACACGACATCCTTTACTTCTTTCCGCTGATAAAAAGAGAGTCCGCCATAAATCCGATAAGGAATCCCCTTTTTCCGAAAAGCCTCTTCCAATATGCGGGATTGGGCGTTAGTCCTATACAATATGGCTGTATCCATATATTTCCCGTGGGTTGAACGTTTCATGTCCCATACCGAACCGGCCACCGCATAAGCCTCTTCGTAGTCAGAAATGGCTGCTGTGATTTTTATTTTCGACCCCTCCTCTTTTTTAGAATACACATTCTTCGGTATCTGCTTCGTATTCTTGTCAATCAGGCTGTTCGCCGCATTTACAATATTTTGAGTTGACCGATAGTTCCGTTCAAGCTTGAAAATTTTGCACCCTTTGTATGTGCTTTGGAATTTTAAAATATTATCTATGTTCGCTCCTCGGAACGAATAGATGCTTTGCGCGTCATCCCCCACTACGCACAACCGCCCCTTTTTTTCGCATAGCCGCTGAATGATCAAATGCTGGGCGAAATTCGTATCTTGGTATTCGTCCACCAAAACATACTCAAACAGGTTGCGATATTTCTCCAGGACATCAGGATAGTCCCGAAACAATATATTTGTTTGCAACAATAAATCATCAAAATCCATTGCACCCGCCTGCAAACATCGATTTTGGTAACGCCGGTAAATTTCCGCAATCAAAGGGGTTTTGCACCTTTCGTCATGCTCCATTATTTCCTGGTTCTGAGCATACGACTGGCATGTTATCAATGCATTCTTGGCATTCGAGATGCTATTCTGCACCAAACCCGGACGATAGGTTTTATCGTCCAGCTGCATCTCTTTTATAATTGCCTTGATTAAATTCTTAGAATCCGTCGCATCATAAATCGTGAAATTGGGGGAGAAACCGATTCGCCCAGCTTCCCTACGCAAAATACGGGAAAAAATAGAATGAAATGTTCCCATCCAAATTTTCTTAGCCACCGCTTCACCCACAATCGCAGCAATGCGCTCTTTCATTTCGCGAGCCGCCTTATTCGTGAAAGTCAGTGCCAAAATAGAATATGGCGGCATCCCTTGGCTAATCAACCATGCGATTTTATAAGTAAGCACACGAGTTTTGCCCGAACCTGCCCCCGCAACGACCAAAGCGGGACCGTCACAATATAAGACAGCTTTACGCTGGCTTTCGTTCAATTCTGATAAGTATTCTTCCACACAAATTCAATTTACACACATAAAATTAGTGAAAAAAAACATCTTGATGCCTTTTATTTTTAACCTATCCCCTGTTTGATGATATCGACCAGGATAGGTTGTGCTCCGCTTACAAAGCATTCCACCGCAATGACCATTAATATCAAACCCATTAACCGCATCATCACATTGTTTCCCGTCTCACCCATGAATCTCACTAAACGAGTGGAAGTTTTTAATATGACGAAAGTGATGAAAAAGACTAAGGCGATGATTCCTATCAGCAATGCTTTCTTCAACCACGAATCGGCATCTTCCATCAACACGATTCCATTCGCAATGGCTCCCGGACCGCAAAGCATCGGGATTGCCAACGGCGTGATGGATATATCATTGGCCACATGCTGAATCTCTTCTTCGTTGATTTTGATATGAGTATACTTGGCTTGAAGCATGTCGTATCCTATTTTCAGGATAATGATTCCACCGGCTATTCGAAACCCGTTTGTCGATAAGCCAAAAACTTGAAACAAAAAACGACCAAAAACGGTAAATGTAATCATGATGAGGAAAGCCACCATCGTAGACTTCATGACAATACGTTTCCGCTCTTTTTCAGACATGCCGCCAGTCATTGAGAGAAAAACCGGCATGGTTCCCAATGGATTAATCAACGTAAAAAACGAAGTAAAGCATAAAAGTGCGAAAGGAAATAAAGATTCCATATTTATTTTTTTGTTTCATCTGTTCTCGAGGTCTTTATCCCAACCTCTCTTGTATGCAAAGATAATTGTTTTTCTAATCAAATGATTCCTCTATAAATAATCTTTTCCTCCTCTATAAAGTGGAAAAATTGGTCTCACCATCTCTCACCAGCCTTTTTAATTGAACCAACTCATTGCTAAACAGCCGATTGCACCGGGTGAGAGATAGGTGAGAGATAAGAGAAATGGTGAGAGATACCTATTTAACTCCCAATATATCAGCAGTATTTGGTCTCACCAGACTTGTTTTCCACATTCTCTTATCCCTATGCATCTACAAAACGCCACGGCATTTCCCCGAAACGGATGCCATATTTCCCCGAAACGGATGCGACGGTTCGTACAAATGGCAGGGAGGTCCGGCGGCATCCGTTGCCAGCATTTTTCATTTCACATGCTTTGTTCCTTGCTTTTTTTCCCCAAGATGATATTGCGCAGATAGACTATGAACCCGGTTGACTGGCCCAATATCAGTATCGGGTCTAAACGAATAATGCCATATAACGCAATCATCAACGAACCGACCAAACTAATCACCCAGAACTGGACAGGCAGCACGGACTCGCCTTTCTTCCGTGAATAATACCATTGATAGACAAAACGGAGTGTGAATATGACTTGCCCTAAAGAACCCAGCAAAACCAGCCATAATGGTATGGATTCATTCTGAAGGAAAGTCCCGATGAAAGCCTTTATATCGTGCAAAGCGAATATTGCCGCACATAGAGGCGTTACGATTAAGGTTACACGTATCGCGGCCGGCAAACATTTCCAGTAACCTTTCTCATCCAAATTCCAAACGTAAACATAGAAAGAAATGAATTGCCCCAATATGATAGAGAAATCGTCTCTTAACCAACCATATATGCAAAGCAAATAAGAGCCAATCAGACTAAACACCCAATATAGTGTAGGTGAAACAATCTCTTTTTTCCTTTCAGATAAAACCCATTGCACCAGCATCCTTCCAGAAAAAAAAAGTTGGGCTATCAATCCGATGACATATATTCCTTTCATCCGTTATTGTCTTGTAAGTTCGTTTTGTCAATCTCGTAATTGATGTATCTGCTTTTCATCCAACAATAAGCAAAGCAATCGATAAGCGGGGAAACCAAACGGTTCCACAGATGATATTTCGAGACACCAGCCACTCGCGGATAATGGCGGACAGGCATCTCTTTCACCTTCCCTTGCTGCAATTGAATCATGGCTGGCAAGAAACGGTGCATTCCCGTAAAAAAGGGAATGCGTTTAGCATACGACGTATGCATGACCTTCAAAGGGCAACCCGTATCGGTCGCATGGTCGTGAGTCATCATCCGTCGAAATCCATTGGCTATCTTTGATTGCGCTTTTTTGAATAATGAATCTTTCCGATTGGCACGAATGCCCATCACTAACTGATATTGGTCGGCAAATGGCAACAACAAATTGAAATCCTCAGGGTTGGTTTGCAGATCCGCATCTATATAACCGACCAAACGAGACGATGTTTCATCTATCCCGGCTTTCAAAGCGGCACTTAATCCTCCGTTCCTGGCCAAACTGCAATAAAAGAAATCCGAATGCCGTTTGCACATGCCGGCTATTTTATCCAAACTACCGTCAGAGGAACCATCGTTTACAAACAACACACAAGATGGCACTATCGCATGTTCCAAATAAGCAGATAGCTTTTCTTCCAATGCCTGCATATTCTCTTCCTCGTTATATATCGGCACAATGATTGTCAATACGTATTTACTCGTAATATTCATAATTATTTATTTTAGCCGCCAAACCGTGACATACTTGATAAAATACTCCTTATAACGTCTATGCCCCTTAGGCCAAGGATTATCATCGTAGCGTCCGACCTTCGTTATGTCAACGATTGATTTCCATTTATTTTCTTCCGGGATTTGCTCTTTGCTAGATAACAGCACAAAAGGCAAAGCCGCCTTCACTGCCATTGTATCCCCCAAATCTATCGCTTTTATTTTCTTGTTCGCTTCGTATACCAATTCGATACGTAACGTATCTGTCGCTGGATAATAAAAAGGTAACGGCTGCAAAGCCGCCATTGAACGTGTCTCATATATGCTTTTCTTTTGTTTGTTGGCAACAAATCCACCTATATGCGGCATCATAAAGACCTCGATGAACATAAACAGCCCGGCTACGCAAAGCAGGAACCGGCAGGGCCTAAACTTAAACGAATTCATGGCCATCATTACTCCCCAAAACCATGTCCCCACAGAAAGCCATATACATTCTTGTCTGCCAATCACCTCTCCTTTGTAGGCAAAATGGTAAATGGCATAAGGAATAGACAAGACGATTGCCGCAATCAACAAGGAATGAACACGGTAAATGGTTCGTCCCAAAGTGTCCTTTCTCGTTATTTCACATATCCAATAATAAAACACATGAGCCCCCGCCAAAGCGCATGGAATCAGAATAGGGAGCAAATACCTACTTTTCTTCTCGGGGACGAGAGAAAGGAAGAACAAGACGGACAATATCCAAATTACAGAAAACAGATAGCTTCTTTTGTCCTTTATCCGTTTCTTCCACAAAGGCACACAAAGGGCCAAAAGTGTCAACAATGACCACACTCCACTTTCAAGAAAGAACTTCCAATAATAATACCATGGACGTACATTATAATTCACCCAAGATGATGACTCTTTTTTGAAAACAAACTCACTCAGTTCCGGGTGGGATATATAAATATATATATACCACCAAGCACTCACGGCCAAAGTTAAAATGAACATCCAAGCAATGCCCTTCCATTTGCCGGCCAGACTCTTTCTGTAATATAATCCATACGCTACTCCGAAAGGTAACAATAAGGCATAAAAGGAGACAGGTCCCTTTCCCAAGAATGATGCGCCCAAGGCCAATCCTGCCCACGTAAAATACCACATAATACATTTGTCGGCCTGCAGAGCTCTAAACAAAAAATAAATAGCCACCATCATGAAAGCATGGCAATATATGTCCCACGACACGGTGCGTCCCATGAGAATAAGGCTGTAAGAAGTACAAAGCAATACGGCTGTCAAAAAAGCATAAAGTTTCTTTTGAGTCAGCCGGTATGCCAGCAAAGATGTAAAGGAAACCAGCAATACGGCCGCCAAGCCAGCCATTGAACGCTGCAACATCAGATTGTCTGGTGAAACCGTTTCAACCATGGCGGCTATCCATGTAGGGAGGGGTGGTTTTTCAAGACGCAATTCCCCATTCATCGTCGGAATCAACCAGTTACCATCAGAGACCATTTCTCTTGCAGTCACCAAATTCCGGGATTCCATGATGTCTACGAAGATTGCTTGATTATGAACAAAAAAAGTACAGAACAAAAGGATGACCAATATAAGCCATCCGGATATTAATCTCTCATCTTTCAGCATCATCATAAAACAAAAATAGGAGGCAAAGCCTTTCGAAACGGAAAGGACATCGTCTCCTACATATTCTGAGGGTTATTTCAACTCTTTAACCTTTATATTACAAAAGTACACTTCATCACCATGATCCTGCAACAAGAGATGACCTTGGGGAGCCTCGCCAAATCGGCCGGCAGTATTATATTCAGGGGCTGCATATTTGCTACCCTTTACCCTTTCACGGAACTGCTCGCTTCCCCGTTCATACTCCAACACTTTCACACCATTCAGCCAATGCTCGACATGATTGTTTGGAAACACTTTAACTACGGCCGTATTCCATTCGCCAACGCCGTTGAAATGCACATTTTCACTCTTAATCAAATCATACAAACTTGACAAAGTACGACTGCCAGGGTAAGTGGTATACAATTTCGCATCTGGATGGACTGCATCGTCCAATATTTGGTATTCCAACCCATAGGCAGAACCTTTCTGTTTTTCCCCTTCGGTCACAAAATATTTTATTCCGCTATTAGCGCCTTTGGTTATCTTGAAATCCACACTTAACTCAAAGGCAGAATATTGGCCCAATGTGACAATATCTCCACCGTTTGTAGATTCACCGCCATTGGAACCTTCAACGACCAACATGCCATCCTCGATATGCCATCCTTTTTCAGGGAAAGCTTCTTTATGTGCGCCACGCCATCCATTTGTCGTTTTGCCGTCGAACAGCAATTTCCAACCATCAGCCTTTTCTTGGTCAGTCAGCTGATTTCGCACTACTTTTGTATTCTGCACCTCTTCTTGTACGGCTGCTTCTCCTTCTTGCGTTTTCTTATTTCCTGAGCATCCGAACAATAAAATTGAAGATGCCAAGACACATAACATTTTTATTTCCATTGTATCTGTAAATATTTAGTTGTTTTTCTTTTGCGGATATTTTTTCCAAAAGCTCCACCATTTCAATTGCAATACGCCAAACAGCGCTTCTCCGAAAATGGACGAGTTCATTTTTGAAGTTCCTAAAACACGGTTGATAAAAATGATAGGCACTTCCACCAACTTGAAGCCGCATTTATAGGCTGTGAATTTCATCTCAATTTGAAAGGCATAACCTTTGAAATGGATATGGTCCAAATCAATGGTTTCTAAAACGGCGCGCCGGTAACAAACGAATCCAGCCGTCGTATCACGAATCTGCATGCCCGTAACAGCCCGAACATAAACCGAAGCCATGTATGACATCAGCACTCTTCCCAGAGGCCAGTTTACCACATTCACTCCATTGCAATATCGAGAGCCTATTGCGACATCCGCCCCTTGTTCGCAAGCAGCATACAAGCGTGGCAAATCGTTCGGATTATGGCTAAAATCGGCATCCATTTCAAAAATAAGATCATACTTACGCTCGATAGCCCATTTAAATCCGCAGATATATGCTGTTCCCAGTCCTTGCTTTCCGGAACGTTCCACCATAAAAAGGCGGTCGGGGAATTCTTGCTGGAGCTTCTTGACTATCGCTGCTGTTCCATCCGGAGACCCATCGTCTATTATCAAGATGTGGAATCCTTTCTCTAAGCCGAAGACGGCCCGGATGATATTCTCGATATTCTCTTTTTCGTTATACGTTGGTATTATTACAATACTTTCTGACATCTTATATTCATTTTTAGCTGTTACCGTTTCCAGCACAACAAAAATAATCTAAACAATCTATAATCACACCATATTTTAGATTTATTATCCTAATTTTGTGACAAAATCAGACATGGACATGAAAATAAAAGCAGCTTTATTCGATTTCGACGGTGTGCTGGTCGACACCGAAAGATTGTACAACATCTTCTGGGCGGAAATGGGGAAGCGCCATCATATCGCAGACCCCCTTTTTTTCAAAGCGGTTAAAGGTTCTACCATCGAAGGCATCATCAGCAAATTCTTTGCAGACCGAACAGAAGAGGAAAAGCGTCAGATAACATTCGAGTCTAACAATTATGATGTAAACATGGATTTCCCTCCTATGCCCGGTTCTTTGGAATTTGTCCGGATGCTTAAGGAACATCACGTGCCTACGGCTTTGGTTACCAGTTCCTGTAATGCCAAATTAAGCCAAGCCTTCAAGCAGTTACCTATTAAAGGGCTATTCGATACGATTGTGTCTGCTGACCGAATCACACAGGGCAAACCAGACCCCATGTGCTATCTTTTAGCTGCAAAAGATTTGAAATACGCACCTTCCGATTGCTTGGTTTTTGAAGATTCCTTTGCAGGTATTGAAGCAGGAAACAGAGCCGGGATGAATGTCATCGCTTTAAGCACGACAAACACAGAAGAAGAGTTGAAGGGCAAAGCATATAAAATTGTCCCCAACTTAAAAGGACTCTCCTTCGACGACTATTTGAAATGGTGTTTATAGCCAAAAGGAACAAACACGAGCTAAAATCATTTTGTCAATTTGGCATTGAGCATCATTTCCATTATCTTTGAGACATTGTTTAATTAAATAAATTCACCCATGACAACACGCAGAGATTTCATCAAACAGGCTTCCTTGATTGGAGCCGGACTCACTTTCAGTCCTTTCTACATCCATTCCGGTTCAAATGCCGTAGAGGCAAATGACAAAATTCATGTCGGACTCATCGGATGCAACGGCATGGGATTTGACGACTTGAAGGCTTTTGTCCGCAATCCGGAAGTAGAATGTGTCGCATTGGCGGACATCGATGACAATGTTTTGAACACCCGAGCAGCCGATTTGCAGAAAATCACAGGGAAAAAGGTGAAAAATCTATATAAAGATTGGCGCAAATTGATTGACAACAAAGACATCGATGTCGTCATCGTCGGTACCCCCGACCACTGGCACTGCTTACAAATGGTAGCTGCTTGCGAGGCTGGCAAAGATGTTTACTGCGAAAAACCATTAGGTAACAGCATTGAAGAATGCAACATCATGGTTCGCGCCGCTGAAAATTACAACAGAGTCGTACAGGTCGGCCAATGGCAACGGAGCGACCCGCATTGGCAAGACGCCATGGCCTTTGTCCATAGCGGCAAGTTAGGAAAGATCCGTACCGTCCGCGTGTTCTCTTACCAAGGCTGGTGCCCCTCTATACCCGTCAAGCCCGACGAACCTGTCCCTGCCGGAGTCGATTACGACATGTGGTTAGGGCCGGCTCCCAAACGCCCTT
>CALBYC010000109.1 GCA_937890135.1 uncultured Parabacteroides sp. | reverse complement strand
GTGTTAAACCATGAGGAGCCTTCGTCGATGTGATTTCGCCGGAGGCTTTTTTATGGCCGACCCTCCCGGCCTGCCCCAATCTTAGCCACAGAAGGCTCCGTGAACCGCAACGATGCCTTAACCACATCGTGACCGGGCAATCAGCAGGTGGGAGAAGCCATGTCGCATTCAAAAAGAATGTGCCCCAAAAGCCATCAAAACTCTTGGGGCACATTTCGGTTGCCAGGCAACCATTCATGCTTTCGACGAATGCTTGTCAGGCATCACCTTTCGGCACGAAATCCTGGAAATTGGCCGTTTTGTTCCCTGCATTAGCGGCACCTGAAGTCATCATTTCCTCGAACTTCTTCAAGTTGTCCTGCAAAGCAAGATACAAACGGTGAGCATTGTCCGGAGTCAATATGATACGGCTTTTCACCTGGGCTTTCGGCGTTCCGGGAACTACACGGATAAAATCCAAAATAAATTCTGAAGCGGAATGAGAAATGACAGCCAAGTTCGCATAAGTACCCTGTGCTGTTTCTGCTGACAATTCCACTTGAATCTCGTTGTTGTTTGTTGGTTTGTTATCTTCCATGATTTTCAAATAAAATATTTACGCCACAAATATACATAGGAATATTGGAAATTCCTACTAAAAAACAAAAACGACTGCTTTCACAAGCAGCCGTTATTAGTTGTGTTTTTTTATTCTCAATTCTTTAGACCAATGTAAAAATAACTCCCTAGTTTTGCTTGTTTTCTATAAAAAATTTCAAACAAGCACTTAGTGCTAATCAAAATTTATTTTATGCGTCGCAAAGATACGCACTTAATTCAACTTTGCAATTTTTTATCAAAAAAAAGTTTTATATCGTCTTCTTATTTGAATTCATCCCACAAACTGCCATGGATGATTCGTTTCGTCTCGTCGGCTATGGCTTGCAGCCCCTGCGTGGCGTTGGCCATCTCGGCAGGGAGAGTCAAAGGAGCGTGGATGATCATTTCCATGGAATGGCGGCGCAGGTTCAACGAACCGATCGGCAATACCAGGAATGGGCCGTTTAACGTAATCGGGACGACCTGCAAATGCTGGTCGGCGGCCATTTGGAACGCGCCTTTTTTAAACCTTGCCAACTTGCCCGTTTCCGTCCGCGCACCTTCGGGGAAGATGGCGATCGAGGCACCGTTACGCAAAGCCCTCTCCGCTTCGAGCACAGAGCGTGCCGCAGCCTTGGGCGTTGAATTGTCGACAAAAATAAAACCCGCCGCTTTACATGCCGCACCGACCAAAGGGATCTTGCCGATTCCAGCTTTCATCACCCATTTGACAGGCACTCCTAAAAAACCGTACATCAAGAATATGTCAAAAGCCCCTTGATGGTTAGCCGCGAACACATACGATTGCCCCTTCCGGAGTTGTTCCCTGCCGCTCACCTTTACAGGACAAAAAGCCAGCCAACAAGTCAACCTGGACCAAATCATTCCAGGGTAATAAGAAAATATGCGCTCCCCACCGAGCAGGCATCCTACTATCGTGAACAAAGCCGCCAGAATTGTCAATGCCAAAAAAACCGGCACGAAAACAAGCCACGTGTACATTACATAAAGCAATCGTTTCATACGCTCCTGATAATTTTGGACAAAGATAGAAGCATTTTTATAAGGTTTCGTGATTTTTGTTCTAAAATATTTTCTCAATCGGGTTATTATTACTTTATTTGCATGAGAAATAGAAATAATTCACAAAACATCTATAACCATGAGCGAATTGATCAAAAATCTGGGAGTCATCATCCTCCTTATCGGTGTAGCGATATTAGCTGTTCCGGCTTTTACCGGAAGCACGTCGAACACAACATTAATGGCTGGCTTAATAGTCATCATCATCGGTTACATTGGCCACATTGCCATTAACAAGCGTGTTGAATAAAAAGATGTTGCAATAAAGGACAGATTCTTCTGTCCTTTATTGTTTTATAAGCAACCGCCCCTTTCCATGTAATCACGCAAGGTTTCCACCAATCGGTCATTTTCTTCTGGAGACTGCGTGGACAGGCGGAAATAAGAGGAATCCAATCCCCTGAAATTAGAAGCGTCACGGATAAGTATCCCTCTTTCCCATAGAAAAGCCTTTAATCTTCCCGCAGACATCCCCCGGGGCAGTTTGTTCAGGAAAAAAGGGACGGATGAAGGATAAACGTCCACGCCCAGTTCCCCTATCCGCCTTTGCAGCCGGCGAGCCTCATCCAGCCATTGCCGCAACGGCAAAGCAAACAGTTCGGGATGCAGCAACGTGTATTTCCCCGCTTCGACAGCCAAAGAGTTTACAGACCAAGGGATCAACCTCGCCTGGATGGAGGCTATCAATTCCTCCGATGCCGCCACGTAACCGATCCTTGCCCCCGGTATCTTATGCAATTTCGAGATGGATTGTATCAATATCAAATTGGGGTGCCGGTGTATGTCCTCCAAGTCAAGCAAATGCTCCATGCAGAAGTCTGCATAAACCTGGTCTATGACGAATAGCGTATCGGGATGGCCCTCGACCCATTCAAGCATGTCCGGCCGCTGTATCAACTTCCCGTCCGGATTATTAGGATTGCATATCCAGCATAAGTCCACCCCTTTCAAAGAAAGCCCCGACAACGGCGAGAGATTCTTGAAAAATGTCAGTCGATGCCCGTGCAAGCGGCAAGCATCCTCATATTCGGCAAATGAAGGAATAAAAATGGCCGAATGCTTCCCTGCCCATGTCTGCGCTATCAAGTAGAAGGCCGTGATGGAGCCGTTCGTCACCAATATCTCGGCAGGCGAGATGTGGTTCTTTTCAGCCAAAAGCCGCCTGAGGGAACCGGCATCAGGCTCCGGATAACTTTTCAAGCAATCAAACGCCTCGAAGAGGTGCTCCCTCAAGGGCTCCAAGTCGGCACCATACCAAACGTTCGAACTGTAATTGCTCGATACCGCCTTCCCGGATTTATAAAAATCATCGCCGTGACCAAATAACATACCTTTGATTTAATTATTAGTAAGAAGACGTTTTGAGGAGATGAGAGCTTCCAACGAACGGTATATGGCATCTTGAATGCGAGTACGTATGTTCATGGAAGAGAGTTTTGAATTATTGCGGGTCGGATTCACTCGGTTACTCAGAAATATATAGATTAGCCGCTGTTCGGGATCAACCCAAAAGCAGGTGCCTGTAAACCCGGTATGGCCGTAAACAGAAGCAGGGGCCAAGGCCCCGCATGGAGACGACTTCGAGCCTATTTGCGGTTTGTCAAATCCCAACCCCCGCCTGCACGAAGGGCTTTTCGTTTGCGTGAATAGCCGGACAGTCTCTTCCGACAAGTAACGTTCATTGCCATATACCCCATTGTCCAAATAAAGCTGAAGAATCTTAGCCAAGTCGTTCGCATTGGAGAACAAGCCCGCATTTCCAGAAACGCCCCCTTGGAAAGCGGCGGCCTCGTCGTGTACATACCCCCGTATCATCTGGCGGCGAACGGTTCTGTCATATTCAGTAGGCATGACCTGGAGCGAGTCCATCCTGTCCAACGGATTGTATGCCGTGTGCCATGCGCCCAGCGGGGAAAAAAAATCTTGCTGTAACAGCGAATCCATCGATTGATGCAGCAAACGCTCCGCCATGACTTTCAGCAAAATGAAATTGACGCAACTATACCGGTAAGACTTCGGCCCCAATTTCGAACGCTTTATCATTTGCAGCACCGTGTCCCGGAAAGACTCATGCAAAAACATGCCGTCAGCCACTTTCATCGGGAAACCATCCCGTGGCGTACCGGAAAGCAAATCGGTTTTGCGCTTCCCTTTGTTCATCGCTTTCGTATAAAAAGCGATAGAAGGGACCAAGCCGGATTGGTGAAATAGCAACTCTTTTATCCGTATGTCCTTTTTATCAGATTTTTTCAGTTCCTCCACATAGTCAGACACGGGGTCAGACAATTTGAACTTCCGCTCGTCATACGCCTTCATAACAGCCAGAAGTGTCCCGGTAGCTTTAGAGGAAGAAGCCAGATCATAGACCGAAACATCCGTGACAGGACGTTTGTGCACATAATCATCCGTACCGAACGAACGATTATAGACCACCATTCCATCCTTGGCCACCAAGACCTGGCATCCAGGGTAAGCCTTGGCACGAATCCCTTCTTCGGCAATCCGCGTCACTTCCTCCAATCGTGCCGGGTTTATCCCCACAGCTTCCGGTTCGTGATATCCCAAACGGCTTTTTTCGGTCAATATGCCTGTGCCGGAAAAATACATGCCTGGGATAGTAACCGGCAATTTGCCCTTCGCACCGATTCCCCCGAAAATGACTTGGGCGGCATACTCTTGAGCCAACGGCGTCGCTTCGTAGGCTAAAAGGGTAGCACGGGACGCTTCTATCGATTTCTTATACGACTTACAAAAGTAAGGGATGGTAAAGAAAGCATAAACGACATCCTTCTTCTCCGCCAGTTGCCTCAAAGCCAAACTTTCGGGAATGCGGACGGTGTGGACAGCACATAATATCAAATCATAGCCGTTCAATTTGGAATAAATCTGCTGGACTTTCGAGGCGGATGTCGCTCGCGTAATATGATAGTTGTCGGCCTCCACATAACGGCTTACCGTTTCCGAGAATTTGTCGCTCAGAGGATTGCCTATCGAGAGGATGGCGATTTTACGTTTCCCTAACGCTTTTACAGGCACCGTTTCCCCTTCATTTTTCAACAAAGTGATAGCTTCGGCATTCAATTCCGCAGCCAACCAAGCGGCATGCGCCGTATTCAAGCGGCTGTCCAGTCCTTTGAGCTGGATGGGCCGATAATGGTTCAAACCGCTTATATATTTATATTGCAATATTTTACGGCAATGCTTTTCTATTTCTCCCATGGGAATTGTGCCAGATTCGACAGCCTCCTTCACATCCTTAAAATCAGAGACCGGAGACGCAGGGGCCAGCAAGACATCGTTGCCAGCCAACAATGCCTTGACGCACGGATTGTCAGACTTACGCCCGGCCGCACCCTTCATGGCCAAAGCATCCGTGAAACAAAGTCCCTTGAACCCCATCTCCGTTTGAAGCAAACCCGAAACGACGGAACGGGACAACGAGGCCGGACAGCCTT
>CALBYC010000108.1 GCA_937890135.1 uncultured Parabacteroides sp. | reverse complement strand
CCTTGGCTACGACCGTCCCATAGTTCTTCTGTGTGGAATAAGTGACTTGGCCACCCGAATACCATACCACGTCTTTTGCCGATGCGACATCAAGCAGGGAAAGGGCCACAAGAGTGATGATAATTTTAAACTTCATAAGAGCTTTTTGCTTTTGATAAAAAATGAAAAAGATTCTCACCCGGCAGTGATGCCTTGATAATCTGCAAACAAAAATAACTATAATAACATAAAAAGAAAATAAAATCGCTACAATATAACAAATATTAATAATTCTGTATCTGTTTTTGATAGAGTACCGGTTTATCTTCGCAGTCGTAAACAGGATTAAGATGAAGGACCATGGAAAACACAGCGAGAGCGCTAAGCCCTCAAGAGCGTCCGATAGCAATATAAGCAGAAAGTGAGACATAAGTCTCTCTCTCTGATTAATAAACTTTTATTGCAACGTCTAATCAACTAATCGAAGCCAAAAGGTACGAGATGAACCTAGGCTTAAGAAGGAAATGGAACCTGTTACGCATTTCTAAATAGATTGGTACTTCCAAGTCAACGGTCTACCGTGAAATAAAGCGCAATAGATCGCACTAAGAAGTCTGCATGCAAAAACACCAACGCACCTCAGCTTTCATACTTGATCAAAATGCATCCTTTATTGCTTCATGAGATAGGTCTTGAAAGAAGCAAAATCTTTCGACATCGGAACGCTTTGCTTGACCCCACGCATAAACGCCTGAAGTTTTTCGGGGATTTTCACATCCGTACCGATAATAGACTCTACCGTATGAAGGAACTTGGCGGGATGAGCCGTTTCAAGAAATACGCCAGTCTCTCCCGGCTTCAAATCTTCGGCCAATGCACGGTAACCGCAGGCTCCGTGGGGGTCGAGCAGATATCCTGTTTCCTCGTAAGTACGCTGAATGGTCTCCCGAATCTGTTCATCGGTATATGCCTCGCCGCTTATATCGGCTGCAATGGAATCATGACTACCGCCATACAAGTCGATTACACGGGCAAAATTACTTGGGTCGCCCACATCCATGGCATTGGCAATGGTAGCTACTGATGCCTTCGGATGATATTCGCCCGTCTTTAAGTACTGGAAGAAGACATCGTTCCGGTTATTGGCCGCAATGAAACGCTTTACCGGCAGCCCCATGCGCTTTCCGAACAGGCCGGCCGTAATGTTTCCAAAGTTTCCGCTGGGCACACAAATTACCAGATTATCGGCTTTACCCAGTCTCTTCATCTGTGCATAAGCATAAAAATAATAAAAGGCCTGAGGCAGGAAACGAGCCACGTTGATGGAATTAGCAGAAGTAAGTTGCATATATTCATTCAGCTCTTTATCCATGAAAGCATTCTTCACCAAAGCTTGGCAGTCATCAAATGTGCCATCCACTTCTATAGCCGTGATGTTCTGTCCCAACGTAGCGAACTGCTTTTCTTGAATCTCACTTACTTTTCCTTTGGGATAAAGCACATATACGTGTATGCCATCTACCCCCAAAAAGCCATTGGCTACGGCACTACCCGTATCACCCGAGGTGGCTACCAACACATTTACCGACTTCTTCCCTTCCTTACGGATGTAATAGCCCAGCAGACGTGCCATGAATCGCCCACCCACATCCTTGAAAGCCAATGTAGGACCGTGAAATAGTTCCAGGGAATAAATGTTTTCTCTCACTTTTACCGCAGGTACATCGAAACTAAGCGTATCGTACACGATATGCTTCAACGTATCAGCCGGAACGTCTTCACCAAAGAAAGCATCGGCCACACAATAGGCTATCTCCTGAAAAGAAAGATTCTGTATTTCATCATAGAACGATGGAAGGAATCTCTTGATTTCGCATGGCATAAAAAGCCCCTTGTCGCCCGCTAAACCCTTCACTACGGCCTCTTCCAAGGTCACATCGGCTGTTTGCTTATTTGTACTGTAGTATTTCATATTGCGTTGGAGTTATTTATAAGACATAAACAAATTCATAAACTGGTCTTTATCGAGCATACCGTACCCACCCTGCCGGCATGCTACTTCATCATATGTCTGCACGAAATCAGGCTCAATACCGGGATAGTAAATAAAGAAAGGAATAGGGGTCGAGGTATGAGTACGTAGTTCGCAGGGGGTGGGATGATCGGGCAACACGGCAATAGCCACCGCTTCTTCCCAGTCTTTAACGGCTTCGTAGATAGGTTTTATAACCCGCTGGTCCAAATACTCGATAGTCTTGATTTTCAATGCCACATCGCCTTCATGACCGGCCTCATCGCTAGCCTCTATATGCAGATAAACAAAATCGTCTGTACGTAATGCGTCTATGGCAGCCTGTGCCTTGCCCTCGTAATTTGTATTGTATAAGCCGGTGGCTCCTTCCACATCGATACAACGTAAGCCAGCATACCTGCCAATGCCACGAATCAAGTCTACAGCCGTGATAACAGAGCCTTCCTTTATTTGCGGATACTTGGTTGCCAACGGTTCCATCTTCGGCCGATAACCAGGGCTCCACGGCCAGATGCTGTTAGCCGCATCCTTACCTTCCGCCACACGTCGTTGATTGAGTGGATGGCGGGCTAGCAATTCCTGCGATTTCAGAATCAGTCGGTTCAGCAATTGGGCTGTCGGTTCAGCATCAGCCGAAAGCGATTTTACCAGATTAGGGCGAAACGGCTGCAACGGAACGTCATGTGGAGGCACACAAGCCAAGTGTTTGTTTCCACCTTTTACCACTAACAAGTGTCTATACTGCACGCCTGTATAAAAGCGAATGCTTTCGTTTCCCAGTTCCTTATCCAAGAAACGAATCAGCTGGTCGGCCTCTTCGGTAGCAATATGCCCGGCCGAGTGGTTCTTCAACAAGTCACCTTCTATACACACCAGATTGCAACGCATAGCCATGTCGTCCGTTTCCAAATCTACACCGATACTGGCTGCTTCCAACACCCCTCGACCTTCGTACACCGTGGGGAGGTCGTATCCCATGACCGACATGTTTGCTACCTCGCTTCCAGGATGAAATCCATCGGCTATAGTTTTCAGGATGCCCGTACGCCCCATTAGGGCCAGTTTGTCCATGTAGGGCGTGTGAGAGTATTGCAACAAGGTCTTACCCTCTAATGACGGAACAGCCCAATCTGCCATTCCATCGCCTAAAATAATAAGGTGCTTCATATACTTAAATGTTTGCAATGTTCATAATATTAGCAAAGACTCCGGCCGCCGTTACTCCGGCACCGGCTCCATAGCTCTGTATGAGCATAGATGTCTTAAATAAAAAATAAGGGAATAATAAGATTCGATCTCAAAGAATCCTGAGTACACAGGCGTGCATCACGTAGAAACACATCAAAATAAACTCTCACCCCCTAGGGGTCGTCCCGGCATACGATGTAAAACCAAACATACGCCCTGATTCGTCCAACAATATGGTATGAAAGAAGTATTTGTTCATGAATAATTGTTTTATATGTCACAAATATAATAACAATTTTTCCATAAACAAAGATTTTTTGTATTAAATTCGATATTTAACTTTTCCCACAGCCGTTATAACGAATGTTGAGAAGTTCTTCTTCAGGTCATATCCCGCCAAAAAGACAAGAGGCTATGTCAAAAATAGACACAGCCTCTTGCCTCCCGATTACTATTTGTCATTATTCCTAATATCATACAAGTGGTATCCCACTTCCCTCACCTTGCTTATTGTCTCAGGGTAAGGGGTATCACATATATCTGTAAATCCCACTTGGAAACATTCACCATCAAAACGGCCGGTCAACATCTGATCGGAGAATTGATGCCAGTGAGTCCCTATTATATTCGGATGCCGTAAAGCGGATTCCACATACGTTTCATAAGCCTCTCCCCTCGCCTTTTGGTCTGATACTTGAATCAAACTGGGATGGAACAATCCGCGGTCCAACGCTCCAAAATGAAATTCGCCAATCATCACAGGCTTATCTATCCCTTCCGGAAGCTTGAGCCAATCCAACGTCTTATTGTAAATATTATAACTGATGACATCACAATGTTTTGCCGCACACCGTAGTACGTCTTCACGACCTCTTCCAGCGAAACGACAGCCCATATATAATTTATTGGGAGCTACTTTCCGGAACACATCCTTTATATTCTTAAAATAAGCATCAATTATAATGAGAGAAAAATCCTTACAATCCGCATACGCCGCTTTGCTATGCGCCTTTCCCAGTTCTTCTTTTCTCAACAAGAACTCATGCCAATTCTCATAATTAGAATTCCATGCCCGATTCAATTCATCAATTTTCTTGTACTTCTTTTTTAGATATGCCATGAAATGCCTCTTTGCAGGTTGAGCGGCAGGAGACTTAAGAGTCCAAAAAGCCAATGTATAATCTCCTCCCCAATTCAACTCGTTATCTACAAAGAAACCATAACACCAAGGATCGTCAATCTCCTTTTTCCTCTCCAATAACTGTGCCCGCACATTTGCCTTGAAATCTGGATGGAAAGGATCCCTAAAATCCCACCACCATCCCGTATTTGCTGATCCTGCTATGCTTGGAGACTTTATTTCAAAGCGTTCGCAATAAGGAGTCTTACTCATCGAATAGATATATTTGTCCGAACTGTTCGCAATGGTGTTAAGCCCCCAGCTCCTCAATCTCTTATGGCACATATCCGCAAAATCTTTTTCCCATTCATCGCCATATTTTCTCTTGATATTGGCAGCAGAGAAGTTGTAGGTTTCCTTTATTCCCCTTTTCGTATAATAGGGTTTCAAAAGCTCATCATGCAATTGGTAAAACAATCCATAATCGGGATCCGACTCAATAGGAAGATCTTCAAAATAGAATTTCCTACCATCCAAAGGAGTAATGCCGCAAGAAGGGGTCACACGCACAATGCCATGAGACCAGAACAGATACCCTTCGGGATCCACCATCCACCATTTGCCCTTTATCTTCGCCACATAGAAATGGCCTTTAGCCTCTAATTTAGGGCCATCTTTCCAACCGCCGTATTTACTCCAATTCGTCGGTCCAGGATAAGAATCCAGATCCCTTTGCTCTTTCTCTTTATTAAGGCGCAAATCATTGTCCGAATAAATCTTACCCGGCCAATTCTTGAATTTGAACTGTCCATATTTATCCACAAACGGGAAAAATTTATCACCGCTCAACGTCATCCATACCGGTACGTCATATCTGCCGCTATTAAGTACCCTGACATGTTTAATCCCCCATTCTGAACCTTCACGCCCTGGGTCTTGATAAAAAGAAAGAGCCACCACTCTTTGCGGATCTAAATCTACCAAACGCTCCGGAAACCAACGATCCCCGGGGGTTCCATAGGGATTGATGTGCATGCCAAACAA
>CALBYC010000107.1 GCA_937890135.1 uncultured Parabacteroides sp. | reverse complement strand
GGTGCGCTAACCGGACTGCGCTACACCCCGTTTAATTTTTCGCTTTCTTGACCTTTTCCTTTCCGAAATCGTTGCAAAGGTAGGCAATATTTTCGAACCTGCAAATATTTCCCCTATTTTTTATCAGACCCTCCTTTTTTCAAAGAAGGAGGAGGCAGTCCCCCGGTTCAATGCCTCAACCGGAGCAAATAGGTAAGCTTCACGGCGATAACTTGGTTCGCCGACCGGCTGAACGGATCCTTTTTCTCGCTATTGAATATGTCGCCCAGAGCGTAATAATAACGCCCTTCCAACAGGAACGAACCAACCCCGGTCCTTAATTCCACTCCGGGTCCTCCGCACAATCCCCAGTCGAATTTTTTCTGCACGGCAAGGTCGTGCTGCGCATTGTTTCGATTTGGCGCAGCACCATTCAAATTGCTTTTCGTGCTTTCGCTTAATGCGTAACCCACTTTCGGCCCCAGATTCATAAAGAACTTGACACGTTTGCCTCCAAAATAGATGTGGGTCATAAAAGGCAGCTCCACATAATTGATTGTGCGGGCATATTCATATTCCGGTTGTTCCTCGAACGCTTCCTGCCAGCCCTGTTGCACGAAGTTAAGTTCGGCCTGCAGGCCTAAATTCTTCTCCGTGTTCCATCTCAGCGTGACACCGCCCGCAAGGCCGTTCTTCAACGCTTTGTTTACCCGCGGGGCAAATGAGACGCTGGAGAAAGTCATGCCGAAAGAAGGGCCTACCGACAGTTCGTGCTCGAACGAATCCGACTGGGAAAAAAGCGAACATCCCCAGCCGAGACTTGTCAGAACAAGCAGAATACGCCTAAACATACGACCTAACGACATCTTAATCCCTTGTTATGGTAAAGTTTTTCTGATAATGGACGATAAAAATATTCGTGTTGATGAATCCGCCCCATGTGTTCACCCGATGAAAATCAAAGCCTGTCTGAATGCACGCATAATGGTAGTCATCCAAATTATCCTCGAAATTAGCTCCGAACTTCTTCATCGCCCCTAAAAAATACATGCCCGTGTCAAATCCAAGGACTCCATATTTGGGATAGGTATTGATCAGATCTTTGCTGTACCAGACCTTGAACTTGTCATAAAAGTCATGCATCTGCCGCGATAAATTATCCGCATAAAAATTCGTATAAATATACGTGTCCAAAACGAAGAAGTCGTCCAACGCGTCACGAACGTACGTCTGCCATTCCGGATACCCCAACAATGAGATTTGCCGTTCGGGCTTGTTCTCGACGATGAGACGGAGGGGAGTCCTGATTTTCTGCAAAGCCTCGAACGAAGAAGAAGTAGGGACAATCACGTTGCGTTGCCCGGCGACCATGTAAAGGGAATCGACAGTCTCCGCAAAATGTTCCGGATCGTAAGACATTTCCTTGTATGGGATCTTATGGTCCGCCAGCTCTTCCTTGAAAGTCTTTATAAAGTCTTTCTTCTCGTCCTTGTCCGGCACGTCGACAAATATGATATTATCGGAGGCGAACAGCCGCCGAGCCTTCTCCGCCGCTTTTGAATAGAGGTAAGAATGAGGCGTGTTCACTTGGAACACACACTCGTTGGATAGCACGTCATCGTTCTTGGATGTGAACGGTATTACATATTTAATATGATGCTTCTTTGCAAAATCCGCCACCATCTTTATTTGGTCGTTCTGCACGGCACCGATGATCAAATCCACGTTGGGCAATGTCTCCCCCGTCAATATTTCTCGTATTTTGGAAGTGCCGTTCCCCGTGTTGTAAACGGACAAATCCAGCGAAAGGCCCTCGCCGCGCAAGCTGTCCACTGCCAACAGCAAGCCTTCATAATACTCGATGAACCGGTAGGAGGCCGCATTCTTGTTTTCCGGGTTGAAAGGCAAAAGCAACGCCACCTTCAGCCGGTTCAGCCGCCTTACATCCTTGTGCGCATTCAGCAAGGCATTCACCGCCGCCTCGTTCTGGATGACGGACTCGCTGCTTACCGAGCTGGTATCGTCGACTGCCGTTTCTTTTACCCGGGGGACATGGATTATCATGCCGGCCTTCACTCCTTTTTTCAAAGAGGGGTTTCGTTTTATCAGTTCATAGCTGGAGAGATTGAACTTACGGCACAAGCTATACATCGTCTCCTTCTTCTTTACCTCATACAAGGTTTCGCCCATGGCCTTGTCCTCCTTGCCGGCTTCAGGCGCGGCCTTTTCCTCCTGTTTCAACGCCTTCCCGTTTTTCGACAAGGGGATGCGGATCGTCCTGCCTGCAGAAAATGTTTTCACGGACAAGCCCGGGTTAGCTTCGATTATAAGCCGTGCGGGGACTTTATACTTCATGGAAACCGCATACAAGGTTTCTTTCGGTTCGATGGTATGGAACGTGTATGTTTCCGTTTGCCCGCCCTCGTCGAACGAAGATGCCTGCTTCGGGATCAGCAATATGCCACCGGCCTTGATCCCGTTCTTGCTATCCGGGTTCAGCTTGTAGATTGCCTCCGTGGAGACTCCGTACATCGTCGCAATGGAATATACGGTCTGTCCCAGCTCTATCGTATGGCGGAAAGTCTTATTGTCCTGCGCCGTGAGACACATGCTGGAAAAACCCAGCACAAATGCCAATATGTATGTCTTTAATTTGTTCATCCTTAATCCAACGTCTGTTCTACCAGTCTATAAATAATACCTTACGGAGTTGCAAAGGTACAGAATTATTCTATTCCTCAGCAGATTTGCAAGGGTAATTTGTTCCTTCTCCCCGAGTTCCGCCGCCCCGTTCGCGCATGGGCAAAGGCCTGACGCACAAATGAGGAGTTTTAATTTATATTTTCCCCCGAATTTGCACACTTATTCAAGACCTTTTGTTATCTTTACGACATCTTTATCATTACAAATATATCAGGACATGTATTAACACTCTAAATATTCGCTCAAATGAAAAAAAGAATAATATCTTTTGCTGTTTTATGCGCAACCATAGCCTTGCCATCAATAGCACAAAAGCCGCTAAGCAATGGCTATCCCTACACCCAAGTGCCCTTCACCAGTGTGAAAATAGCCCCCAACACATTTTGGGGAGACCGGCTAAAGGCAGCCCGGGAGGTCACCGTTCCCCTGGCTTTCAGCAAGTGCAAAAGCGAGGGCAGGTACGAAAATTTCGTCAAAGCCGCCAACCCAAGCGACCAATACGACGTCAGTTCTTTCATGGGATATTCGTTCGATGACACCGACGTCTACAAAACGATAGAAGGGGCAAGCTACATCTTACAGACTTATCCCGACAAAAAGCTCAAGGCTTACATCGACAGCGTGCTGAACATTGTCGAAGCCGCCCAGGAGCCGGACGGGTACCTCTACACCGCAAGAACCATCAATCCTAAAAAGCCCCATGAATGGGCAGGTGAAAAACGATGGGAAAAAGTAGAAGAGCTGAGCCACGAGCTATATAACTTGGGGCACATGGTAGATGCGGCTTGCGCCCATTACCAAGCCACCGGCAGCACCAAGTTTTTGAACATCGCCAAACGCTACGCCGATTGCGTCATCCGGGAAGTCGGCCCGACCCCCGGGCAAGCGACGGTTGTCCCCGGCCATCAAATCGCCGAAATGGCGTTAGCCAGACTTTATGTACTTACCGGCGACAAACGTTATTTGGACCAAGCAAAGTATTTCCTGGATTATCGCGGCAAGACAAAAATAAACGATGAATACAGCCAAAGCCAAAAACCCATATTGGAACAAGACGAAGCGGTAGGACATGCCGTCCGCGCAGGCTACATGTACGCGGGCATCGCCGATGTCGCCGCGCTGACCAATGACTCCGCTTACATCAAGACGATCGACCGCATCTGGAATAACATCGTCAGCAAGAAATATTATTTGACGGGAGGGGTCGGAGCGCGCCACTGGGGCGAGGCTTTCGGAGACAACTACGAACTGCCCAACATGACTGCCTACAACGAAACCTGCGCCGCCATCGCACAAGTGTACCTGAATGAAAGGATGTTCCTGTTACACGGCGACAGCAAATACATCGATTGCTTGGAACGTACATTATATAACGGGGTCATTTCCGGCATGAGCATGGACGGCGGGCGTTTCTTCTACCCTAATCCCTTGTCGAGCGATGGCGTCTATAAATTCAACGCAGACGGCACGACGACCCGCCAGCCTTGGTTCGGGTGCGCTTGTTGCCCGAGCAACGTCAGCCGATTCATCCCATCCATACCGGGTTATTTGTTCGGCGTGAAAGAAAATAACATTTATGTCAACCTTTTCGCCAGCAACACTTCCACCATCGAAGTCGGCGGCAAAGAGGTAGAGTTGGTAGAGAGCACCCAATACCCATGGAACGGCGACATTGAAATCAGAGTGACCAAGAGCAAGGCGAAAGACGCGAACTTGCTGATCCGCATCCCGGGGTGGGTACGCAACCAGGTAGTGCCAAGCGACCTTTATGCCTACAGCGACACGCAGAAGCCCGCCTTTACCGTCAGCTTGAACGGCAACAAGGTCGAGGGCGACCCCAACGCCAACAAGGGGTATCTCCCTGTGAAGAACATCAAGAAAGGGGATGTCATCCGCATCCACTTCGACATGCCTGTCCGCACCGTGGTTGCCAACAAGCGTGTGGCGGACGACAAAGGCAAAGTCGCCGTAGAGCGTGGTCCGCTGGTATATTGCGCAGAAGCCGTGGACAACCATGGGGAAGCGGTGCTGCACGCCATCCTGAACCCCGGCGAGAAGTTCTCGGTAGTGGACAATTACAGCATCGAGAACAAGGAGGCGCAGGGCGCAGCTCCTTTCACGGTAAAAGCCATCCGCACCAACGCCCAAATCCTGGAAGACAATTCCGGGAAAGTGGAAGTGAAGGACATCAACCTGACGCTCATCCCTTATTACGCTTGGAATCACCGCGGCTCGAACCAAATGAACGTATGGTTTGTGAAAGACTTGACCGTATTGGACAAATAAGGACAGACGATAAACACAAAAACATTCAAACATTCATTATGGAAACGCAACTTAAATCCCAACGCCTGCAATCGTTGGATGCACTCAGGGGGTTCGACATGTTCTTCTTGATGGGAGGAGATGCGATACTGGTCGCTTTGGCAGTCCTGTTCCCCACCCCGTTTTTCCAAACCATGGCAGAGCAGACCCACCACGTGGCTTGGCACGGAATCGCTTTCGAGGACATGATTTTCCCCGTGTTCCTTTTCATAGCCGGGATTTCATATCCGTTCTCATTGGCGAAGCAGAGGGAAAAAGGCATGGATACCGCCGCCATATACAAGAAGATCATCCGCCGAGGCTTGACGCTTGTCCTTCTGGGTTGCATCTACAACGGCTTGCTGGACATGGATTTTGAAAACCAGCGTTACGCAAGCGTGCTGGGCCGCATCGGTATGGGGTGGATGTTCGCAGCTCTCCTATTCATCAACACCAAGGCGAAAACCCGCATCGGCATCGTAACGCTGATCTTCGTCGGGTACTGGCTGTTGCTTGCTTCCTGCCCCGCACCGGACGGGAACGGCGACCCGTTCTCCATGGAAGGAAGCCTGGTTGGGTACATCGACCGCCTTTTTTTGCCGGGCAGACTGTATAAGGGAATCCACGACCCGGAAGGGCTGTTGGGCATCATTCCCGCCATCGGCACGGCCTCGTTAGGGATGCTTACGGGCGAATGGGTGAAATTGAAGAAAGAGGGATTGAGCGAGATGCGCAAGGTATATGGCATGTCGGCTTGCGGTGCCGGGCTAATCCTCATCGGAATCCTATGGAATTTCGTGTTCCCGATTAACAAAAACCTTTGGACAAGCTCGTTCGCTTGCCTGGTGGGCGGCATAGCCATGGTGCTTTTTGCCATCTTCTACTATGTCATCGACGTGAAAGGATGCCGCAAATGGACATTGTTTTTCAGGGTTATCGGCATGAACTCCATCACGATTTACTTGGCACAGCATTTCCTCGACTTCGGATTCACCAACCAGCTCATATTCGGAGGCTTGGCATCGTTGTTCCCCGAAGCGGCCCGTCCCCTCGTCCTCGCTTTCGGATATACGGCGTTGACTTGGGGATTCCTGTACTTCCTTTACAAGCAGAGGATATTCTTGAAAGTATAAGACGAAACGGATAGATTTCTATTTCCGACTTTTTAATAATATGAGATGACAGGAGCAGCCCCTCATTCATGGGGAGTTGCTCCTTTTTCGTAATGGCCTGCTTGCTTCCCCAATGCCGAACCCTGTTTTCATGCCTGCCTTTTCTCAAAAAGCATACATTCTTTTAGGGAAAAGGTAGTAACCATTTGGAAGAAAGGCCGCATCGGATGAAACCGGCGAAACTTTTTCCGGCAGAAGCGTTCCGCTACGAATAAAAATTGTATTTTTGCCAATCCGTTCATTTCATTACGATAAGAATTAACAAGAAATATAACAAAAATAGAAACAAATGGAATTAGCAAGCAAGTACAACCCCGCTGACGTGGAGGGGAAATGGTACCAGTATTGGCTGGACAACAAGCTTTTCAGTTCTAAACCTGACGGTCGTGAACCATACACCGTCGTCATTCCGCCACCCAATGTGACCGGAGTGCTCCACATGGGACACATGCTGAACAATACCATTCAGGATATTTTGGTTCGCAGGGCGCGCATGATGGGCAAGAACGCCTGCTGGGTGCCCGGCACCGACCATGCGTCTATTGCCACCGAGGCCAAGGTCGTGAACCGCCTGGCCCAACAGGGAATAAAAAAAACCGACCTGACCCGCGAGGAGTTCTTGAGACATGCCTGGGCATGGACCGATGAACACGGGGGCATCATCTTGAAACAGCTTCGCAAATTAGGCGCGTCCTGCGACTGGGACCGCACGGCTTTCACCATGGACGAGGTGCGGAGCAAGAGCGTAATCAGAGTATTCGTGGACCTCTATAACAAGGGGCTGATATACCGCGGAGTCCGCATGGTGAATTGGGACCCGAAAGCTCTGACCGCTTTGTCCGACGAGGAAGTCATCTACAAAGAAGAGCACAGCAAGCTCTACTACTTGAAATATTACGTGGCAGAAGACGACGGGACCGGCGAGACCGGGGCTGAAGGCGAAATCGTTCACCGTGACGCGGAAGGACGCCGCTATGCGGTCGTGGCCACGACCCGCCCGGAAACCATCATGGGCGATACCGCCATGTGCATCAACCCGAACGACCCGAAAAACCGCTGGTTGAGCGGGAAGAAAGTAATCGTTCCTTTGGTGAACCGGGTCATCCCGGTCATAGAAGACGACTACGTGGACATCGAGTTCGGCACAGGTTGCTTGAAAGTGACCCCGGCGCACGACGTGAACGACTACATGCTGGGGGAAAAGTACAACTTGCCAAGCATTGACATATTCAACGACAACGGCACGCTGAGCGATGCCGCCGGTTTATACGTGGGCATGGATCGTTTCGAGGTACGCGAACAAATCGAGAAGGACTTGGCAGCTGCCGGGTTGCTGGAAAAGGTGGAAGCCTACACCAACAAAGTAGGTTTCTCGGAACGGACCAACGTGGCGATAGAGCCTAAATTGTCCATGCAATGGTTCCTGAAGATGCAACATTTCGCAGACCTGGCGCTGCCTCCGGTCATGAACGACGAATTGAAATTCTATCCGTCCAAATACAAAAACACCTACCGGAACTGGCTGGAGAACATCAAGGACTGGTGCATCAGCCGCCAGCTATGGTGGGGACACCGCATCCCCGCCTACTTCTTGCCGGAAGGCGGATATGTCGTGGCGGAAACGCCGGAAGAGGCGCTGGCGCTGGCGAAAGAAAAGAGCGGCAATGCCGACTTGAAAGTCGAAGACCTTCGCCAAGAGGAAGATTGCCTGGACACTTGGTTCTCGTCCTGGCTATGGCCCATCTCGCTCTTCGACGGAATCCTGCACCCCGGCAACGAAGAGATTAAGTATTACTACCCGACCAGCGTGCTGGTGACCGGCCCGGACATCATCTTCTTCTGGGTGGCGCGCATGATCATGGCCGGTTACGAATACCAAAAGGAAATGCCATTCCGCAACGTCTACTTCACCGGCATCGTGCGTGACAAACTGGGCAGGAAGATGTCCAAGTCCTTGGGCAATTCACCTGACCCGCTGGACCTAATCGACAAATACGGCGCGGACGGCGTGCGCATGGGCATGATGCTTTCCGCCCCGGCGGGGAACGATATCCTGTTCGATGATGCCCTGTGCGAACAAGGACGCAACTTCAACAACAAGATATGGAATGCGTTCCGCCTGGTAAAAGGATGGAACGTTGCGGACGTCGAACAACCCGAATATGCCAAACTGGCGACAGAATGGTTCGATGCCATGCTGGCGAAGACGACAACGGAAGTGAACGACTTGTTCGAGAAGTACCGTTTGAGCGAAGCCTTGATGGCCGTGTACAAACTCTTCTGGGACGAGTTCTCCAGCTGGTACCTGGAAATGATCAAGCCGGCATACGGCCAACCCATCGACAAGGCCACCTACGGAAAGACCTTGGATTTCTTCGACACCTTGCTGAAGCTGCTCCATCCTTTCATGCCGTTCATCACCGAAGAATTATGGCAACACCTATACGACCGCAAGGAAGGGGAAAGCATCATGGTGCAGACCTTGCAAGCAGCGCCGTCCTACGATGAACGGATCATCCGGTTGTTCGAGGAAGCCAAAGAGATAATCGGCGGAATCCGGGCCATCCGCTTGCAAAAGAACATAGCACAGAAGGAAGCGCTCTCCTTGGAAATCGTAGGGGAAAACCCCGCCGCCACGACGTTCAAGGATATCATCGCCAAGCTATGCAACCTTTCATCCATATCCACCGTGAGCACAAAAGCGGAAGGGGCAGCATCGTTCATGGTAGGGACAACCGAATTTGCCGTGCCGTTAGGCAGCCTGATCAACGTGGAGGAAGAGCTGAAGAAATTGGAGGCCGACTTGAAATACCAGGAGGGCTTCCTGCAAAGCGTCTTGAAGAAGCTGGGCAACGAGAAGTTCGTCAGCAAGGCTCCTGCCAACGTAATCGAGATGGAACGCAAAAAACAAGCAGACGCGGAAACCAAGATCGCCGCGCTCAAAGAAAGCATCGCAGCATTAAGCAAATAACAATAATCCATTTTCGACAAAGGAGCATGTGGTTCCGGCAAACGGACGCATGCTCTTTTTTATATAGGCTCTAAATAAAAATTAAAATTTATTCAACAGATAACTTGCAGCATCCAAAATAAAGGAGTACATTTGCCAGTGAATACTTCATAAAGTTAGAAGACAATGATTATTGAACAGATAAAAGAACTGCTTCAACAAGTAGAAAATATAAAAGCAGCGAACGCCGAGGAACTGGAAGCCATCCGCATCAAGTACCTCAGCAAAAAGGGAATCATCTCTTCGCTGATGAACGACTTTCGGAATGTTCCTGCCGAACAGAAAAGAGAAGTGGGAATGTTCATCAACCAATTGAAAGAAAAAACACAAAGCAAAATCAACGAATTGAAAGAAGTCTTCGAAAACACCCAAGTTTCCGACAACGAAATTGATTTGACACGCACCGCCTATCCTATCGAATTAGGCACGAGGCATCCGCTTTCATTGGTTAAAAAAGAAATTTGTGATATTTTCGGACGCTTAGGATTCAGCATCGCGGAAGGCCCGGAAGTTGAAGACGACTGGCATGTCTTCTCCTCCCTGAACTTCGCGGAAGACCATCCCGCCCGCGACATGCAGGACACGTTCTTTATCCAGCATGGCCCGGACGTGTTGTTGCGCACGCATACTTCTTCCGTCCAAAGCCGCGTGATGGAGAAGCAACAGCCACCCATCCGCATCATCTGTCCAGGACGCGTATACCGCAATGAAGCTATTTCCTACAGGGCGCACTGCTTCTTCCATCAGGTAGAGGCTTTGTATGTCGACAAGAACGTCTCTTTCACCGACCTGAAACAAGCCTTGCTTTATTTCGCAAAGGAAATGTTCGGGCCGGAAACCAAAATACGTTTGCGCCCTTCTTATTTCCCGTTCACGGAACCGTCTGCCGAAATGGACATCTCTTGCGACCTTTGCGGCGGCAAGGGATGCGCTTTCTGCAAACACACAGGCTGGGTGGAAATACTTGGTTGCGGAATGGTCGACCCCAATGTGCTTGATAATTGCGGCATAGACAGCAAAGTCTACACGGGTTTCGCACTGGGCATGGGCATCGAACGTATCACGAACCTGAAATATAGAGTAAAAGATTTACGAATGTTCTCGGAGAACGATATTCGTTTCCTGAAAGAATTTGAATCAGCCAATTAAAATTGTAACCTAATCACATGTACCTACAAACCCCGGACTCCTAACCTAAGTCCGGGGTAAACACACTCGTGAAAAACAGGTGTTTACCATTTTTATTGGCTATGTGGAAAGCATGCGGAGAGAAGACAGATACAAAGGTGTTATCGATTGGTTTCAAGCCAATGTCCCGATTGCAGAAACCGAGCTCCATTACAGGAATCCTTATGAATTGCTGATTGCTGTAATCCTCTCCGCACAATGTACAGACAAGCGGGTGAACCAAGTCACTCCCGCCCTGTACGAAGCTTTTCCCGGACCGGAAGCCTTGGCCGCCTCTTCCCCCGAAGTGGTATATGAATATATCAAAAGTGTCTCTTATCCCCATAACAAGGCAAAGCATTTGGTGGGAATGGCCAAAATGCTGACCGATGTTTTCCATGGCATCGTGCCTTCCGATGTCAACGAGCTTCAGAAATTGCCCGGTGTCGGACGGAAAACAGCCAACGTCGTCGCTTCGGTCGTTTACAACAAGCCGGTCATGGCCGTCGACACGCACGTCTTCCGCGTTTCCAACCGGATCGGGCTGACGACGGACAGCAAGACCCCGCTTGAGACAGAAAAGACTTTAGTCAAATATATCCCCAGGGAATGGGTAGCGAAGGCCCATCACTGGCTTATCTTGCACGGACGCTACACCTGCCTGGCCCGTAAGCCGAAATGTGAAACATGCGGACTGCAACGCTGGTGCAAATATTATCAGGCTCACTCATGAAACGATACAATAAAGAAATCTGTTTCCTCCTGCTTTGCTTGATGGTGGTAGGCGGATTCGTCTCTCTGTTTTTCCGTTACATGGAACAAGAAAAGGAAAGGCAGCGAGTGGACGGTTACGCGCTCATCCCTGAAAGGGCGGATGCCATCCTCCGTGTCAAAGACGCGCAAGAAGGCGCAGATGTCGTTCGTTCCAACGAAATGGGACGTTTCCTCCCCGAGGCGTACAGAAAACTCATGGGCCGCACGGATTTGGATGAGTGGACATTCAGCTTCCATCAGTCCGGGGTAATCTGCTACGTGAAGGCATCCCGCCGAAAGGCCCTCCAGCTGAATGGCGAACTGGCATCGTTGCTGGGCGATTTCCCGCCGCAAAGGGAGCGTGACAACGGCGTTTGGATGTATTATTATTCCGACCTGGATGGCACGTTCATCGGCACCTTCCGAAAAGACGGATATTGGATAGCCAGCCATAGTCCCGCTCTGCTCGCCAAAACATTGCAAAAGGCTCTGCACCCGGGAGAGATGCCTGCCATCTACGCTCCTTTGGAAAACAGGAAAGGGAAGTCCGCAGCGGACGTATGGATCTACGCTCCCCTCGTCGATGTGGACATGCTCCAGCCCGACTCCACGCATTGGAGCATTTCACAACCGTGGCTTCAAGCGGACATTTACCGCAAAGAGGACGGCATCATCGCCTTTTCGGCCCTGTCCCCCAAAGCGTACGACGACTCGACCGCCTTAGCCATCACCGACAGCCTGCGCCGCAGAATCGTCCGCCTGTTGCACTGGGAGCGAGACTCTCTCGGAATACAGTACACTCAAGATGAAAAGCATCTGTACCTGCGGTTCGAGCTGAAAGGCGAAACGCACGCACGCTAAAACTCGACCTGCAAGTTGTCGTAAGCCAAATGCACATGAGGAGGCAACAGCTTTTCAACGTCTGCGTGCAGCCCGATCTTATGCGACTCGTGCACCAGATAAGCCTCTTTGGGCTTGATTCTTCCGATATAGGCAAGCGCTTCATCCAGGCCCGCATGCGTCGGATGCTTGCCATCCAAACGCAAGGCATTGATCACCAACAAATCCAATCCTTCCAATTTGGCGAACTCGCTTTCCGGGATCGTCTTCACGTCCGTAAGGTAAGCCATGCGCCCAATGCGATAGCCCAATATGGGAAGCCGCCCGTGCATGACCCGGACCGGGACAATCGTCTCGCCTTTTACCATGAACGGGGCTAATGAAATCTCGTGCAAGCTGATGTTCGGGACACCCGGGTATTTGTGCTCCGCAAAGACATAGGGCAAACGTGTCCTTATGACCTTCGCCACGTCCTGCTCGGCGTAAACGTTCACTTCCCCGCCCGCGCAAAAAGGGCGCAAATCGTCCAAGCCACCGACATGGTCGTAATGCTCGTGCGTTATCAATACGGCATCCAACCGGTAAATGCGGTTGCTAATGGCCTGCCAACGGAAATCGGGACCGCAGTCGATCAACAATCGGGTCCCCAGGTCCGTCGTTATGAACGAAGAGCAGCGCAAACGCCAGTCACGCTTGTCTTTGCTGGTGCAGACCGGACATTGGCATCCTATCTCGGGCACACCGGTAGATGTCCCCGTACCTAAAAAAACGATTTTCATCATGCTATATATTTAACCTCCGGCACAAGCTCTATGCCGAAGCGTTCCTTGACTGCCATGCGGATGCTTTCCGCCACCAAGGCGATTTCATCCCCGGTAGCATTGCCATAGTTGACCAAGACCAACGCTTGCTTTTCATAGACACCGACATCGCCATGCCTTTTCCCCTTGAAGCCGCATTGTTCGATCAGCCAGCCGGCCGGTATTTTTATTCGCCCGTCTTCCATGGGGTAAGCGGGGGCATCGGGGTAGGCGGAACGTATACGGTCGAAATGTTCCTTGCCAATGACGGGATTCATGAAAAAGCTCCCGGCGTTACCCAGCTTGTCCGGGTCGGGCAATTTGTCTTTCCGAATATCGATGATGCCGTTTCTCACCGTCCGGAGCGAGAGACCCGCCTGCCCCGACAGTTCCCGCAATGCACCGTATTCCAGCTTAAGCACGGGATGTTTGGACAAACGCAAGGTGACGTACGTCACGATATGAGGATCTTGCCCGGGATCTTTGAAGCGGCTGCGGCGATAGGCATAACCGCAATCCCCCACCGGGAAAACATGCTTCTCGAACGTGAGTTGGTTCCATGCCTCCACCGAGTCGATGACGTCTTTTATCTCCATCCCGTACGCACCGATGTTCTGGACGGCAGCCGCGCCCGTTTCCCCGGGAATCCAAGAGAGGTTCTCAATACCTCCCCAGCCTTTGGCAACCGCATGGGCCACCACGTCGTCCCATACTTCCGCTGCCCCTACCCGCAGATAGACATTCCCTTCATCTTCCCGCACAACTTCCATGCCCTTGATGGCGGAATGGAGGACAATCCCGTTGAAGTCATTGATGAAAAGCAGGTTGCTGCCTTTGCCAATGTGGACCGAGACGCATTCCTGGAAATACTCGTCCCGCAATATCTTCTGCAAATCATCTTCACTCCCATATTCCATGAACCAGCGCGTCTTGACAGGCAGGTGGAATGTATTGTATTTCTCTAAAGAATAGTTGTTTTCGATTCTCATATCATCGCTTGACTATAACTGACAAAATGCTTCCTCGGGAATGCTTCGTCCATTCCCTTCAGAAAAGCACCCAAAGATAAGGATTCGGTAGGATTTGTCCAAGCATAAGCAGAAAAACAAAGCCATGGAAAAAACCATCGACTACCGGATACAGCCGCCAAAGTGCAAAACGGTCGCAACCGTCAGGAGAAAAGAGCACATTGATTTCCCTTAATGGCTGCGACCGTTTTGCGGAAGGAATATTACTCTATCTGAATCATATCCTCATCCTTGTATTCCCGGCGTAGGCGAATCAGCTCTCTCTTCATTTCCGCTATCACCTCTTGATATTGGGCTTCATGGTAAGTGTTATGATTTTCATGCGGGTCGATTTGCAAATCATAGAATTCCCATGCGGGAATTGTTTTTTCTTCGGCCGAACCCGTCATGCCCAACGGGTCTCCATAGAAATAAATCAGCTTATACCGCTCACTGCGGATGCCTAAATGGGCTGGGCGGTTCACATGGTGCGTCCAATACCTGTAATAGATGCTTTTCCGCCAGTCGCCGGGAGTGTTCCCCGCTAAGTTCTTTCGGAAACTGCGGCCTTGCGACTGTTCCGGAGTTTTTACGCCTGCATAGTCTGCCAACAGAGAGGCAAAGTCAATGTTGAGAATCATGTCTTTGTTCCTTGTTCCTGGCGGTATCTCTTTCGGATAGCGGATGACAAAAGGCATGCGCAACGAAGGTTCGTACATAATCCGCTTGTCAAAAAAGCCATGCTCACCCAGAAAATAACCCTGATCGGAAACATACACGACTATCGTGTTCTCAGCGATTCCCATCTCGTCCAAAGCACTTAGCAACTTACCAATGTTGTCATCAATCGTAGCCCCGCAACGCAAGTAATCACGGACAAGCTTTTGATAGGCAGCGGAACGTGCCGCAGCACGTTGCATTCCTCCCGTATAAAAAGGGAGTTCGGGATAGCGGCACCACCACTTGTCCGGATCATCCGATGCAACCCCCCAGCGACGAGCCAGTTCCTCCAACGGTTGCCCCGAGAAAGTTCTTCCGGTAGTTTCCAATCCCCAGTCAAACAGATTTTCCGGTTCGGGAAAAACCACCCCGTCATACAAATGCCTCATCCTTTCAGGGAAATCCCAAGGTTCGTGCGTCGCTTTGAAATGGCAGCAGATCATGAAAGGCTTCTCCTTGTCCGCTTCCTTTATCCATTTTATCGCCTTCTCCGCGACAATATCCGTAGAGAAGCCACGCACTCGTTCCCCGTAATTCCGTTCGCCGGGCCACGGGTCGGTACTGTTTATGAACGT